>CAYQPE010000052.1:0-11870 GCA_964419445.1 uncultured bacterium | reverse complement strand
AACGACAAACAAAGCCTCAAACAGGCTCATGCCTACACTGTCACGCATCTGTTATGCCACTATATCGTGAACTTGGAGATGGAGATGCAATGCTTGGATTTGAAAAAACCCATCAGTATTCCTATGAATCATTAAATGAGATGCTCCATGAAAGTGGGCATGCACATCCCGTTTCATGTGTAGATTGTCATGATCCAAATACTATGAAGCTACGTATAACTCGACCCGGCTTTATAAATGGGATTCAATTCTTGGCAGAATCTAGTTCTGAATTGCCTCAATTCCCTTCAATAGAAAGATGGAGAAAATCAAAAGATTCAACGCCATATGACCCCAATATACATGCCACTCGAAATGAAATGCGTTCCTATGTTTGTGCACAATGTCATGTTGAATATTACTGTGCAAGTGAAATGCCGTTAGAATTTCCGTGGAAAAATGGACTTAAAGCTGAAGATTTAGAAAAGCATTGGAATGAAACCCTTTTCCCTAATGGAAAACGATTCTTTGACTATACTCATAAAGAAAGCGGCGCGGAAATTCTAAAAGTTCAGCATCCAGAGTTTGAACTATGGTCTCAAGGTATTCATGCCCGTTCTGGAGTATCATGTGCAGATTGTCATATGCCCTATCAACGAGACGGTGCAACTAAAGTTTCTGATCACTGGGTTCGTAGCCCATTGTTAAATGTGAATAATGCTTGTCAAACTTGTCATCAAATTGAAGCAGATGAAATATTAGCCCGTGTAGATATAATTCAGGATAGAAATCATAAATTACTTCAACGAGGAGGTCAGTCACTGATGGACTTATTGGATGCCATTCAATTAGCCAAAGATTCTGGTGTAACCCAATCTGAATTAAAAGAGGCGTTAGAGCTTCAACGGCAAGCGCAATGGAGGTTGGATTTTATTGCTGCGGAAAATTCAATGGGATTCCATGCACCTCAAGAAGCTGCTAGAATTTTAGGTGAAGCTATTGATTATGCACGACAAGGGCAAGCCGCTGCATTAAAATTAGTGAAAAACTAGTCTAGGACGCTTTTTCTGCTAAGTTTAAGCTGTCACCTGCAAACCGTACAGAAACAATTTGAGATACCCCTTCTTCTTTCTGGGTAACTCCATAAAGGTAGTCTGCTTTTTCCATAGTGAGTTTGTTATGTGTAACTACAATGAATTGAGTTTTTTCAGCAAACTGTTTTAGGACTTTTGTGAATTTTCCAATATTTCTGTCATCAAGTGGGGCATCAACCTCATCTAAAATACAAAATGGACTTGGTTTTACCATATAAATTGCGAAAAGAAGCGAAATAGCAGTTAACGCCTTCTCACCTGCTGATAACATGCGAAGCGTCTGAGGTTTCTTCCCCGGGGGCTTCGCAATAATTTCAATACTGGCTTCAAGTGGATCATCATCTCCTACCAACCTTAAATACGCTTCCCCACCTTCAAAAAACATAGTATATGTTTCTTTAAAAAATGCTTTAATGGCATCATAAGTTTCAGTAAATCTATCCCGTGCTTCTTTATCTAATCGTTCAATAGTTTCTTTTAATGTTTTTTCAGAATCTACCAAATCATCAAACTGTTCCTTTAAGAAATTAAATCGTTCTAATTCACGTTCAAACTCTTCCTGTGCAGCCATATTGATTGCACCAATTCTTTCCAATGATTTGTCAATTGATTCCACTTGAGCTCTTAATTCATCCTCATCAAAATCAACAGATTCCCTTAATGGAGGAACTTCTTCTTTATAAGTTTCTCTTATTCGCTCACGAACCAAAGCCTCTTCCTGATTAAGTTCTGCCAACTTCAATTCGACTTGTTGCAACGCCATTATGCGCTCCTCTTTAGCCTTTTGTTGATCCCTAATATTGGATTGTAATCTCTGTAATTCATTGTGAGTACTGTTAAAATCAATATCTAACTTCGACTTACTTACATTTAATTTTTCTTGGTCAATCATTAATGATTGTTTTTTCTCTACAGAAGTTTCAATTGAATTTGCTAACCTTAAAATTTCAGTTTGAAGATGGTTCTTCTCATTTTCGAATTTTATAATTCTCTTTTTCAATTCACCTATGCGATCAAGGGTATTTTTTTGTCTAAAATCAAAACCTTCATGTTCTTTTTCAACCTCTATTAGCTGTACACGTGCGTCTTGAACCTTTTGTTGTAATGAATTTCGTTTATTTTGATTTTCTTCTATTCGTTTAGTTAATTTTTCAATTTGATTCTGCTGTTTTGACATTAAAGATTTAAATGCTTCTTTCTCTTTTTCAAAATCAACCAATTTAATGTTTAATTGTGTAATTTCCTTCTGGGCTTGAGAAATTTTACTATCTGATTCTTTAGCCAAATTTTTCTGTTGAGATATTACATATTCTTTTTGAGACAGTTCTTTCTCTAAATTAATTATTTCTTGCGATGCTTTATCAACACGTTGATTGAGAATTTCATTATTTTCGAATGCCTTATTTGCATCCATCTCAACGTTACCCTTTTCTTTTAAGAGCTGACTTTCCTCACTTTCTATTTTTTTAATTTCGCCTTTAAAATATTTTATTTTATCCATTCTACCGATAGCATCAGATTGTGAAGATTGTCGTTTGGACTTTATAATCCCCATTTTTTCAAATCGTTGTCCATCCATTGAAATCCATGTATTTGCTAATCTCTCCTTACTGGATAAATCCCAATAAGATTTTTTGGAAGAGATTATATGAACATCCTTAAATAAAATATTCATAATTGAATTCAATTCTTTAGGATATTCTATATGCGATAATAAAGACGTTTTTTGAGATTTCCCAACCTTTACTGAAGGAATAGAATCTAAAGCAATTATACTAATTTGTTTTTTTTCTAATGTAACTTTTTCCAAAATTGATTTGGCGTCTTTAATATTATTCACAATCAACACTGAGGCATAATTTTCTATAGCAGAAATTATGGCATTTTCATAACCTTCTTTAGGAGTTACTATATCTCCCAATACCCCGACAATACCGTTTTCTGAACCATTTTCTAAAATCCACTTTACACCAGAAGAACGACCTTCATTGCGCTCAACTATTTCCTGATAAAATTTTAACTTATGTTGTGCATCCAATTTCAGCGTAGAAAGTTCAGATGCTTTACTATTTAGCTCAATTAATTTTGCTTCAAATGCAGCATGAGTTTCTTGTGCTTTCTCTAACTTTAAACTCAGTTTATTATTATCAGCTTCTTTTGATGATAATTGGGCTTTTAATAGATTTAAATCTGCTTTGTAATTTTCTGATTTTTCTGAAGAAGTAGATTTTTCTCCAATTAAAATATTTATGTAATTTTCTTTTTCAGATATTTGGGTACGTGCTCTTTCAGTATTTGTATTACAAGTATATATTTTGTGATTTAATTGGTCTGATTTAGATTTTTCTTCATTAAGTTTTTGTTGATCTGACAAAAACACCTTATCAATTTTATCGAATGTTTTTTTTGCATCAACGTATATTTGTTTTCTATTCTCAATTGATGGAATTAACTGTTCAATTGAGGTTGTTAATTCCTTTGACTGACTTTCTAATGATTCTAATCGAGCATTTGCCTGTATCACTTCATCTGAAAAATGCTGAATTTTGCTTTCATTTCCTTTCCGCTGCTCAGTCCAAACCAAAATATTGTTATTCACTATAGACAGTTTTTCTTCCACCATCTTTAATTCAGAATTGCACGTGTCCAATTCACCTTTTAATAATTCATATCTATCCTGAACACTATTAATAAGAGATTCATCTAAATTGAGTTGACCTGCAAGCATATCCTGCTCACCCCTACCCGACTTTAACGATTCTTGTAGAGGAATACATTTCTCTTGAATTTTATTGATTTCTATTTGGGCCAATAAGATTTGAGCTGAATGCAAATCTTTAGTCATTTTTTTATGACGTTCATATCGTTTTAATTGAAGCTTAAGATTTCTTAAATTATTTTCAATTTCAGCAATAATATCCTTCACCCTATCCAAATCTTGAATAGTAGTTTCTAATTTTTTAAATGTAGAGCGTCGTTGTTTCTTATATTGATTAATTCCAGCTGCTTCCTCAAACATTCTACGCCTATCATCAGCATTATGAGATAAAATAGAATCAATCATCTTTAACTCAATCACTGAATATGCATTAGAACTCATTCCAGTATCAATGAATAAATCATGGATGTCTTTTAATCTACATGGCGTTTTATTGAGCAAATATTCACTCTCACCACTGCGGAATAGTCTTCTAGTAATTTCAACATCCGAATATTCGGTTGGTAATAATCCTAAATTATTATGGATGGTTAAGGATGCCTCACACATGCCAACAGGTTTGCGATTTTTAGTACCATTAAAAATCACATCTTCCATTTTATTTGAGCGTAGTACAGATGTTTTTTGCTCACCTAAAATCCAACGGATAGCATCAACAATATTGGTTTTTCCACACCCATTTGGACCAACAACAGTCGTTATTCCTTCCCCGAACGTGAGTTCAGTTTTATTTAGGAAAGATTTAAAGCCTTGAATCTTTAGATTTGAAATATACACTTATTATCCCGGAGGCCAGTTTAATGCCCTACCTCCCAATATATGTAAATGAAGATGAAAAACAGTTTGATTGCCATCTTTACCCGTATTAATTACCCATCTATATCCTGATTCGTCAATGTTATTTTCTTCAGCTATCTGTTGAGCAAGCGTTATCATACTTGTAATATATTCGGCATCAGTAGGTTTTATATCAAGTGTAGTAGCAATATGCTTTTTGGGTATAACCAATGCATGGACGGGTGCTTGTGGAGAAATATCTTTAAACGCCAACGCCTTTTCATTTTCACCTAATTTTTCAATGGGAATTTCACCGTTAATCATTTTACAAAATAAACAATCAGGCATTTATTTCCTTTCTATAAAATCTTCATTAGTGAGTTGAAGCCGTTTGACCACTCCATTCCCAACAATTGATGTGCTTACAATTTCATCAACATCTTCTGGAGTTACCCCTTTATACCAAATCCCATCTGGATATATAACTACAGAAACACCAAAGTTACATGTATCAACACATCCACTTTTATTTGTGCGTATTTTATGTTTTAATCCACGTTTTGCAATGGCCTGGACAAATGCTAACCTCACATCCATTCCTGCCTTACCACAGCTTTTTTTAGGGCTTTCTGGATGCCGTTCATTGGTACAGACAAAAATATGCTTTTCAAAATACACTATGGTACCACCACCACTTTACCAATTTGATTTCCCTCTTCAAGTCGATGATGTGCTTCTTTGATTTCACTCATATGAAAGATTTTATCAATAAAAGGTTTATATATGGCATTGTTAATTTTAGTCATCACTTCATTAAATGTGGGGATATCACTCATAGTAGAACCTATAATTTCCTGTTGTTTCATAAATAAATGACGTAAATCAAATCCCACATGTGGACCTGTAGTTCCCCCGCAAGTTACTAAACGGCCTCCTTTTGCTAATAATCTCATAGATGATGCCCATGTAGCTTCACCTACATGTTCAAAAATTACATCAAACTTTGATACTCCCTTAGATTTCAATGTAGAAATCCAGTCTTTATCATAATGATTAACAATAATATCAGCACCCATTTCTCGTGCATGTTGTGCTTTTTTATCATTGCCAACTGTTGTTGCTACATAAGCACCTTTTTCCTTTGCAATTTGGATTGCTGCTGAGCCCACACCTGAAGCCCCACCATAAACTAAAACCACTTCTTCCTGTTTCAATTTGGCTCTAGTAATTAACATTTGATAAGCCGTCATAAACACTAATGGCATTGATGCAGCTTCTTCAAAGGATAAATGTGTTGCTTTGGGATACAATTGCCTTGGATTTACAATAATATTTTCAGCCTGAACACCATTTTCAGTTTCACCTAAAATACCATAATTATGGCAAAAGTTTTCCATTCCATCTATACAATAATCACAGTTACCACAATAAACACCAGGCTGTACTATAACTTCATCTCCAATAGCAAATTGGGTAACCTTTTTCCCAACTTCTACCACAATCCCAGAAGCATCTGATCCCATTATTAATGGTAATGGCAATGCCATCCCCGGCAATCCTTCACGAACCCAAATGTCTAAATGATTAACACTTGCAGCTTTTACTTCAAGCTTTACTTTATCATCTCCTAATACACCCAACTCAATGTCTTTATATTGTAATACCTCATTACCGCCATGAGATTCAATAACAACAGCTTTCAAATTACATCTCCTCAAATTCGCCATCTTTAATGTCCAAAGATGACTTTTTACTTGAAGATTTATGTTGAGTTGTTGAGGCTTTATTATTCTTTGTTGAAGATAAGAGAGTTTTTATTACCCAAATAAAAAAGATTAAGAGAAATATCTTAGATATCATAAACTTTTTAATGGATTATAATAACGAGTGCCCTGACCAGGAGTTTGAATAAATTCGAAGATAGATTTTAAATCATCTTCATTGTTTACAAAATCAATATCATTGGAGTTGATTATAAATAGCGGACTCTTATCGTATCGGAAAAAGTATTCATTATATACCTGATTTAGTGCATCAATATATTTCCAATCCATATTCAGCTCATAATCACGTCCACGCTTTTTAATATTTTGCATTAATCGCTCAGTATCAGATTGTAAAAAAATCACTAAATCTGGTTCAATGACATTTTTTTCTAATATTTTTGCCACCATATCATAGAGTTTCATTTCATTATCATTAAGGTTTAATGCTGCAAATAAACGATCTTTAACAAACATATAGTCTGAAACTATTGCTGAAGTAAATAAATCCATCTGTTGTAGATCTTGCTGTTGTCTAAATCGTGACAATAAAAACCATAATTGAGTTTGAAATGCATATCGGTCAGGATCATCATAAAACTCTTCTAAAAAGGGATTTTCTTCAAACTTTTCTAATACTAAACGTGCATCCAACTTTTCGCTTAATATTTTTGCTAAACTAGTTTTACCTACACCAATTGTACCTTCAATGGCGATATGATATGCAGATTTCAATTTACTATTTCCACTGTATTTATATATCTTTTTAACTGAGATGAATCGTTTGTTGAATTAAGCAATGATTTTATACTTCTATTCATAGGCTGCAATATAAAATCTTCTGCTATATCTGACCAAGGTTGAAGAACAAATTTTCGTTCAGTAATTTTAGGATGTGGAATTTTCAGATTTTCCATTTTGACTACATCATCATTCATAGCAAGGATATCTATATCAATTGTACGAGGATGATTATGTCCATTTTCTATATCTCGCCCCATATCCTTTTCAATATTCTTAATAAAATCTAAAATTTGTATTGGAGATAAATCTGTATTTATCTCTATAACTAAATTTAAAAACGATGGTTGATTTATATTGTACAATGGTGGGGTTTCATAAATTGGTGATTTTTGAACAAGATGAAAATATTTAAAAGAAAATATTTTTTGAATGGTGGATTGCAAATTTTTATATCTATCACCAATATTAGACCCTAAACCTAAAAATACACGATTATTCATTATGGGCGGTTAATCTCAATTGATACATAGTCAAAGTTACCTTTTATGGGTGCATTAGGCTTTCGAATTACTACATTTACATTTTCAACATCAAATTTTTTAATAATAGATGACGCAATATTTTCCCCTACGGTTTCAATTAAATCAATTGATTGCTTATCCATTTCGGTTTTTACAATATCAAATAAAATTGAATAATCGATAGTTTGGGTTAAATCATCATTTTGACCTGCAACCTTTAAGGGAGTTGTCACTGTCAAATCTACCTCAAACTTCTGCCCATTTTTCTTTTCATCAGCTGCAACTCCGTGATAGGCAAAGAATTGCATGTTTTTGATTTTTATTTTATCCATCCAACTAAGTAATACTAGGAATTAAACAGGATGGAATATTAAAAAGAAATCCCTCATTTTATTATAATAAATAACGCCAATGAGGGATTTTTATGTGAACGGAATTTTTCTAAAACCGACGCTGGTGAGGTCTTCCTTTTTTACCTTTAAAATGATCCTTAATTCTTTTCTTGAAATGGTGATCAAAAATGATATACTTTGCTAATTGTGATGGATTTAGTACTTCTCCCACATCTTTATGATGATTTCGTCGCAATTCTACTTTTTCATTTTCAATTTTAAAGTATTCTTTAGACGTTGTATCCACCATATTTTTAGTTAGTTTATTTTCATCTATACTATTTTCAATAGATTGGAAAAGCTCACGCTCCCTCGATCTTAATGCTTTCATTTCTTTTTGAAATTTTGAAACATGTAAAAAGAATGCGTCACTTTGAGACTCTTCTAATTCTAAAAATTCTATTAATTTCCATTTTTTCAACATTTCAACATCACCATGATCCATTTTACCATGATGCGATTTTCCCCATGGTTTAGAAAAGGCAATAGATAAAATACATATTATAAAAATGACATTACTACGATAATTCATTTAAACTCCTAACTTAATTGATTGTATGGTATTTTTATGTGATGTAGATTCTTCGATTAATTCAAGGAATTCATCCAATTCATGATTATCTAATAAATATTCAAACATGATATCATCAGATAATACAACTGGCATTTCCCACGTATAATACTCTAAATCATACATTTGATTTTCCATCCACAAGTTTTGATAATAATTATAATTAATTTGAGAATACGAAGTATATCCAAAAAACGAAGATACCACCAACATACTCACTGAATATAAAACTAAAAATTGCCTTTTCTTATGGTGAATTTTTTGGTGGATTGAGTCTAAAAATATAGAATTATTCATTTTCGTATTTCTCTATATATTGTTTTTTTAAATTAGCTTTCGCTTTATGAAATGAGACCTTTGCTGAATTTTCGGTAATTGATAATACTTCTCCTATAATTTTAAATGGTAAATCTTGATATACTCTAAGCATAACTACACTGCGTTGCACTTTGGGAAGTTTATGGGTAAACTCAAATATTTTATTTTCACTTTTTGAATTACTACTTTTTTCTTCATATATATCTTCTTTAAACTCTCCCGAAAATAAGTTTCTCAACTTTTGTTTTCTAAAATAATTATTTACTTTATTTACAACTATTCTATACATCCACGTTTTAAATTCTGACTCAAAACGAAACCTGTTCAAAGCAAAATAAATTTTAACAAACACATCTTGGGCAATATCTTCAGAGTCTTCTTTATTTTTAACCATACCTAAAATCATATTTTTTACCCACATTTCATGATTTAGCACTAATTTATCAAAACACTTTTCATTTCCACGTAAGAACTCTTGAATTAACTGCTTATCGTCCATTCCCAGCTTTTTGACATTATTATAAATAAAAAGTTAACTGAAATAAAAAAGGCTCAACAGAGCCTTTAATATATAGTTACGTTTTCAGCCTCAGGGCCACGTTGAGTTTCTGCATAATCAAATTTAACTCTTATTCCAGTACGTATATTTTGACCTTTTCTTACATTAGCAATATTTAAAAAATACTCTTCTCCGTCATCACCTTCTATAAAACCCCATCCTTTACCATTTTCCCACATTTTAACTTTTCCAGTTAACATTATTCTTCTCCTTGCATGAAGCCTATTTTTTTTGTGAATAATTCTTGAGTCAAATCATATCCTTCACGCTTTGGATAATGCATGATAGTTTTTATTTGATGCCAATGGACAAAAAATATAGCTTCAATTTCTTCACGTAGTTGCTTTTCAGCTGGCAATGGCTTCCCATCTTCATCTTCTGAAGTAATGATGCATAAGCCTGGATGTTCAACCCAAAGCCCTAAATGATCTTGTCCTTTTACTAAAAAGTGAGATGATGGCGTTGAAAGTCCAATATCGGAAAATTGACTCACATCCTGAAATGAAATAAAAACCACATCACCAATAATATCTTTTGTTGAAAACATATATAAACTCAATTTGATTAAAAAAGTAACGCAGTAACTTAATGATAGAAAATTGAAAATTAAATAAAAAAGGGATGGTTACCCATCCCTTTTCATTACAATATTATAAAAAAGTACTTATTCCTTTTTCTTCTCTTCATATTTTTTGGGATTTAATTGCTTATCTATAGCAGTTAAATCATCACGTAATGTACCCAAATCATTCTTAATTTCACGAACATCTCTATTGTTTTTACGTTTGTAAGAATCGAATGAATCTGAAACATTCTGAATATTGTCATTCAGTCTATCCAACTTTTGAATGATTCGTTCTTCCAACTGCTCTATATCTAACTTCATTCTTTCAAAAACCACATCAATTGAATCCATTTTTGTAGCATAAGCATCATAATGTGCATGGGTTTCTTCTTGAAGTGTTTTTACATGTTTGCTCGTACCAATCCATCTTAATTCAAGACGATCATGTACTTCTAAAGTGGAATTCACATCACCTTTTAGCGTTACATCACTAGACTCTAGCTCTTGCATTTGTGATGTACGTGATTCATCAATAACAAACCAAAAATATCCACCAGCTAATAAAATAAAAAATGTAACAACTGCGATTACTCGTTGCATTATTTAACCTTTCTCAATCTTTTCTAACTTTTTTTCCCATTCTGATAACTCTACTGCTTCAACTTCTGGAGTATCAGTATCAGTTTCAGCTTCTCCCTTAGAATCTGATGCAGTAGGTACTGATTCACTTGTTTTCATCATTTCTAAAATTTGCTGACGTTCTTTTTCTTTTTTAACCAGTTGATCAACAAGAACTTTCATTTCTTCATTAAACTCTTTTACTGTCAATTCAAGACGAATAATTAACTCATCCAATAATAATTTCCCGTAGGATTCATTAATGCCATCAAGTAAATTGTCTAATTTTTCAGTTAAATACTTTTTCCGACCTTCTGTGGTATCTAAATCTATGCTCAAGATGTGCTCCAGTTGTATCTAAAATTATCAGATTTTTAATTATTTGGGATGCTAAATTTTTAACCTTTTGGAATAGTCAAACAATGCCTAATTTCACTTTTTACACATTATCTGATTTAATTTCATTGTCTTTACTAGAATTAAAGCTTTCTAATATGGAATCACTATTTTTTAATATTACAAATAACACAAAACATAGTATAATCCCTTGCAATATATAACCTACTCCAACAATAATTCCAATTACAGATGCAAATATAATCTGCAATTTCACTTTTAATTCCTCTTCTTGAACAAAAGAATTTGTTACATGGAGTATTGTAAATATTGAGGCCCCTACAGCAAAACCACGAAAACTTTCTGGAAACTGAACTGTAAGTGCCACTAATGATGTAGCTAAAACACTTACCATTGCAGTGTTAATCATATCAGAGCGGTCTTCACCATCGTCATTAGACGTGGTTATATAGCTGAATACTCCCCCAAGTATGGCTGCAAAAATTAATTTAAACGCAAATGCAATAAATCCGAACATATATAAATTTACTTAAGATACAATATTGAACCGAAGGAATTTAAACGGATCTGTTAAAATTTGAGCTAAGTTAGCTAAATTAATAAGTGAAACCAATGGAGTACCTAAAATTTGATAGTCAGGCACAAACCCCCAAAAACGCGAATCGTAACTATTATCCCTATTATCTCCCACGAAGAAATAGTAATCATGCTTTAATGTATATGTACCCAAATCTTTAATATACTCTCCATTGATTTTTAGATTTTCGTAGATAATTTGCTTATCTTCGGGTTGAACTACAAATTCCCATGGATTATAAATATTTTTATCTCTATTAACTTTCACTAATGAACGAACATAATTCGATCTACTTTCAAACTCTTTTCGTTTAGTT
>CAYQPE010000051.1:0-11961 GCA_964419445.1 uncultured bacterium | reverse complement strand
CACATAAAATGAACTCCACAAAACAAGATCACATCTTCCTCTATTTTCTTTGCATATGGTTTTTGGGGCTTAATTGCTAAAAATCCTACCCTAAATGATCCTAAAGCATCAATATTTTTAAACTCATCTTCAAAAAAACCATATATTGAAAAATCTAATTCATTTGTTGCGGGTGTCCAATAAAATCCTTCAGATGAAAACTGTTTATTCTGTATATCTGAGCCAATAATAGACTGATTTGATTTGAATTCAATTTTAGTAAAATATGTATTCTTTAAGAGTCCTACTGCTCGATAATCAGAGTTGCTTTCGAATTCGAAGGCTTTATTGTTTTAATATAAATATGAAATTAAAAATCTACGCCAAAATGCACACCAAACATAAAATGCACACCTGACTCCTCTAGACCAATATCAAACTGTGGTCCAATATGAAATTTTTCTAATTCAATCTCATAGACAAATTCCATATGTTGTGTGAATTCATATTCTTTTTCAATTTCTCCATCATGTTCATGTTCAGCCAGTAAAACCCCTGGAGCATAAGCGATACTAAATCCATTGTGAAATCGGTATATGCCAATTAGAGACAACGAATTATGTTCATGGATATCAAACACTTTTTCCACCGATAATCCATATCCCCATTCATTGTGATTACCAAATCCTTTAACATAATGTATGTGCATTCCGATGTTTGCATTTTCATCTTCATGTGATGGTACCAATCCAAGCGATAAGCTAAACTCATTGTTGTGCTCATGTGAATGGTTATGATGGTCATGGTTTGAAAATAAAAAACTAATGCAAAATTGTATCAATACTGATATATACAATATTTTTTTCATTACGTGATAATCTCTATTTAAATTTTTATAATAAAATGTAATCCTTACTTTATAATGTAAGGATTTAGAATAAGATGATATGTGATAAATTAAAAATTGAGATTTTAAACTATCTAACACACATCACTATATAAAATAAATTATAAAAATTTATAAGGAGGGGCTCTAGAAAGATGAATAGCATCATGTTGTACACCAACATTGCTTAAATGCGATTCAATAAAGAGGACAGAATTTAAATTATAGAATTTAAATTTATTATTTTCTATAGATAGAGTATTATTTTTTCTAAACTCAATACATTCTTCACATTCATGTGATAAATCATCATGATTATGTTCAATAATATGATGCAGACTTTGGAACAGTGTCTGCCCAGCAAATAAGAAAATAATATTATATATTATGAGTATACTTTTCACGAATTATAATTTACAATAATTACATTTAATGGATTTAAAAAGAAAAAAGTAATCAAGCAAGGTAGTAATTTAATTAACTTTTAATCTCTTCTCTATTTAAAAAGGTATACACTATCTGCCTATATTTTTAGCAGGGAATACTTTACCTGACACATTACCAAACCCCACTCGATACCCATCACCTTGTGCATAGCCTGTCATAATCACATCATCACCATCTTGAATAAACTTACGCTCTTCACCAGTTGAAAGTTGGATAGGTTTTGTCCCTTTCCACGCCAATTCAAGCATAGACCCATAAGAATCTGATGTTTCTCCTGAAATGGTACCACTGGCAATTAAATCTCCTGCATTCATATTGCAACCGGTAATAGTATGATGTGCCAACTGCTGTGCTAAATTCCAATACATATACTTATAATTTGAGTTGGCAATGGTTTCTGGTTTTTCCATCATTTCTGTTTTAATAGATACCTCTAAATTCATATCAAATGTCCAATTTTTCTTACACTGTAAATATGGTAATGGAGATGGATTCTCCTGAACAGGATCTTCTATTCTAAAGGGCTCCAATGCTTCAAATGGAATAATCCATGGTGAAATTGAAGTGGCCAAATTCTTTGCTCCAAATGGTCCAAGAGGCACATATTCCCATTTTTGTATATCTCTGGCACTCCAATCATTCACTAAGACTAAACCAAATAAATGGTCGCCAGCATTTTCAGTTGAAATAGGTTCACCCAATTCATTTCCAGGGCCAATAAAGCATCCCATTTCTAATTCAAAATCCATTAGGCGACATGGTCCAAATACAGGATTTTCTTCTCCAGCAGGTAATGTTTGGCCGTTAGGTCTATGCACAGGCGTACCCGAAATTACCACAGAACTGGCACGTCCATGATAGCCAACAGGTAGATGCAGCCAATTGGGTAATAATGCATTATTGGGATCTCTGAACATCGTACCAACATTTGTTGCATGCTGACGTGAAGAATAGAAATCGGTATAATCACCTATTTTTGCAGGTAAATGCATCGTAACTTGAGACTGTTGATAAAAAACCTTATCTCTTAACTCATGATTATCTCTTAACTGAAAGCAATCATCTTGAAGTAATTGTTGTATTTGCTTCCGTGCTTTTGACCACTCTGTTTTTCCAGCATCCATAAAATCATTGAGGCTTGATTGAGAAAAGTATGTAGTATTTAATAATCCACAAGATTCTAATTGCGACAAATCTAAAACTAATTCTCCAATGGCCACACCACAACGAAGTGATTTGTTTGAAGAATCACTAAAGACTCCATAGGGCAAGTTCTGTATGGGGAAATGACAATTTTCTGAATATTCTATAAATGATTTTATCATAGCAGTCCTAATTCTGTTAAATCTTCACATGGCTCATCAAAACTACAACTACCATATGAAATTAGTTTTTCGTTTCTAAATTTTTCTATTTCAACTGATGTTAGAGAGTAATCTCTCCATTTAATTTCATCTTCTACAAATGTAAACTCTTTAGCATCTTCAATTTCAATAATTGTAATTAAATCCGTTTCTGAAAGTGAATATTTAAAATTATACATTCCTGCTAAAAAGATATTGAAAAAACCATACATCTTCGTATGTACAGATGAATGGTAATGTCTAATTGGATGATGTAGTCCAGCGGTAAATTTCATGGGTATGTTTTTGGTTTTGCACTGTTCCATAGCGTATACAATTCTATTTGAGGGTGGAAACATAAACGCTTCTACTCCTCCACAACGCAACTTGAACCCATCATCACAATCTAATAAACTTATATAATCAGTAATAAACTCAATATTATTTTCCCAATTATCTGAAAGACAATCTACTTCATAGAATGTTGAAAAGTTTGTTGAGATTCTATTTTTTAGCTGAGATAAATACAGCTCTACATCTTTAAGCTGTTCTTGGTTATTAATTTTCACTTCACAGCCTGTTATTTTTATTTGGGGATGTGTATGTAGAAAATCATAAATCTCATCTATTTCACCTTCATTTAACTGAGGTAAAATTGAGAGCTGTAAAGGGTTCTCAGCAGAAAATGCATCTAACTGATTGACATCTAATGAATGAAGTAATTTTACGGGAATAATGAACTGTGACAACATCCAATGGTACTGTGATTTCATATATAAATTGAAATTTGATATGGATTTATCTAATGGTAATGATGCTGGAGGAAATAATCCCGCATAATCTATTAGTCCAGATAGAAATTTTTGTATTGAGTTTAATGTTGCCAATTCTATGAGTTTTTTTGGAGGGGTAATTTAGCGAGTATTTATATGATGAATCAAAAGAGGAATTAAGCCTCTAAAGATTCTTGTTCATAAATAAGTTTAAAATATTCATCTTCTAGTTCTTGTTGCTGAATTTGAAGAGATTGAAGTTTTTCAAAATCACTACTATTCTCAGGATTATTAATTTCAGTTGAAATTTCATTCAGGGTATTTTCGATTTCTCCAATTCTCTTCACCACTTTTTGATACCTATTCCGTTTTACTTTTCGACTTTTAAAATCATCCTGCTTATTATTTTGTTTTGATTTTTTATTTTGCAACTCATTTACTTCAGAGGTGGCTTTTTCCTTTTTCCAGATATAGT
The DNA here is from genome assembly GCA_964419445.1 of uncultured bacterium. Classification (GTDB taxonomy): domain Bacteria; phylum Fidelibacterota; class Marinisomatia; order SCGC-AAA003-L08; family D37C17; genus JABHHG01. The sequence goes on along the minus strand of CAYQPE010000051.1, from coordinate 8,058 downwards.
AATCATAATTCCCCTCATAAGGTTTCAACTGTCCATTTTCCACATGTATTACCTTATTGGTAATCGTATTTAAAAAATGTCTATCATGTGATATACATACCAAGGTACCTGAATATTTCTGTAATGCCGATTCAATTATATCACGTGATTGAATATCTAAATGATTAGTAGGCTCATCTAACAATAAAATATGAGATGGTTCAACCAACATCTTGGCTAACGCCAATCTTGACTTTTCACCTCCAGATAAAACCTTTACCTTTTTAGTAATGGCTTCCCCCTCAAACAGAAATGATCCCAAATACGAACGAATTTGAGTTTCTGTCCAGCCTCCAGAAATTGAGAATATAGTATGGTAAATTGTATCATTCTCATTAAGGGATTCTAACTGATGCTGCGTAAAATATTGCAAATTAACACCATCTCCAATTTTTACTCTACCCCTAGAGGATAACTCTGATTTTGCGATCAATTTCATCAGCGTGGATTTTCCTGCCCCATTAGGTCCCACTAATGCAATTTTCTCTCCTCGTTCAATGGTAAAATTGATATCATTATAAACGGTTTTATCACCATACAATTTTGAAACATTAATTAATTCTACAACTTTTAAGGGTCCACGAGATGGCTGTGGGATATGTAAACTAATTTTACGTTTAAGAATTGCAGGTTCACTAATTATATCCAATTTTTCTAATTGTTTAACTCTACTTTGAACTTGCTTGGCTTTTGTATTTTTATACCGAAATCGTTCTATAAACCGCTCAGTATCTTTTATCTTTTTTTGCTGATTCTTAAACGCATTATGAAGTTGCTCTTGACGAAGCTCTTTTTCATCAATGAAGTCAGTATAATTCCCTTTGTAAAGGGTAGGTGTACCATTCTCTAATTCAAGAATATAATTTACTGATTGATTTAAAAAACTACGATCATGACTAATCATTATAAGGCCACCATTCCACTTCATCAGGAAATTCTCTAGCCAAATAATTGCATCTAAATCCAAGTGATTTGTAGGTTCATCCAGCAGCAAGTAATTGGGACGCTTTAAAAGAATCCCTGCCAAAACCACTCTCATCCTCCACCCACCACTAAAAGTATCAAAGGGTTTTATAAATTCTGATGTTGAAAATCCCAACCCACTAAGGATTTTTTTTGCATTATCTTCAATATTCCACCCATTTAATGCATCGAATTTATTCTGGATTTTATCTAATGATTCAAGTAATTGAGCATTATTGGGTTGAAGTGAAATTTCATCATTCAGCTTTTTAATTTGAATTTGTAGTTGAGACACTTCGGGAAAAGTACTTAAAACTTCTTCAAGGATTGAATTTTTATTACCTACAATAATTTCTTGGGGCAAATAGCCTAGGCTTGTGGTTGAGCTGATATTTACTTTACCGTGATCAAATTCACATATGCCCAAAATTATTTTTAATAATGTGGACTTTCCAGCGCCATTGGGCCCGACTAAACCAACACGCATACTATCAATAAATTTTACTGATAGATTTTTAAATAGTGTTTTATCTGGATAATCTTTTTGAAGTGAATCTATTTGAATCATAAATCTTCATTAAAAATGATAGAAAATCTATGAATGTGTAACGTTTTTCTAATTATTATTTCTTAAAATAATGTTTACAATACTTACTACATCTAAAATATTAATGAGTCCATCTTCATTTACATCTGCAGATTCAGTAAAGGGATTTATGCCTAAAATTATATTTACAGTAAGAATGATATCCTGTACATTTATATTTCCGTCCCCATTTACATCTCCTAAAATTACAGTATCGGGGCAATAATTTCCATCTGGAGCCAATTGAGGCAATTTATATTCAGGATTATTAACTATTACGTGCATGGTAACATCGGTAGATTCAAAAAGTTCAGGTGTACATAATTCCCATTCGTTGAAAATACCCGTACATGTTTGGGGATGATCTAAAATTCCCATATCAGAAACGATACACCAATATAGATATTCCATAGCCATACATTCATAATCACATGTCCAATCATCATAATGATACCATGCTTCTTCAGGGTATTGATTTGGAAAATTTAAAAATTGACCTCCTCGAGCAATATCCATTGCATCTGACATTAAAGAGGAATTGGGTGCTAATCCAAATACATTTGGATAAACAGGCAATTGTCCACAATTATTAATGGTATGTAAAATTTCCTCTACCGTTGCATCATGGCCCCAATGCCCAGGTTGAGATGGATCCATTTCATTTCGATAGAGAGCTGCTCCTAAACATCCTTCGAAATCATCTTCTAAATTATCCTGACCAGGTGACCACTCTGAATTGAAGATGGGCATAACCACATAGGAATTTTGCATAACTGCCTCTACTTGAGAATCATCAACAATACCGTCTTCATTATTGTCCAAAAGTTCTGCTGCAACAGCGGCAGCATGAAGCATCTTTTCTTCGGTTATTTGTGATTCACCGTAAATATGGATACAGTTCAACACGTTTACATGTTGAGTAAAGCTACTGAGTGATGGGTTATTAGGATATGGATTGGGTCCAACATCAAAACACACTTCGTTTTGAGAAAATAAAAAACTTATTATTACAAAGTACGATGCAAATCTCATACTATCTGCCTAAAATTAAATTCACTAAATTTACTACATCCAAAATATTTAACACATTATCATTATTAATATCAGCTAAAGCAGACTCCTCCTCAATGCCTAATATCATATTTACCATTATCACAATATCCAATATATTCAAATTGTCATCATTATTTAAATCCCCACTAACGGTATCAACTATATAATCATAAATAAAATTATAGGCATCATCTTGAATTTGGTAAAAATAGTCGTTGGGACCTCCTACCCATGTTCCACCTACAACACCCCAATATTCATGCCCTTCACCGTCAGCAGAATAAAATTCATGATTTACTCCCAATTCTTGTAACTTTTCTGAAATTGAAAAAGACCCATACACAATTGGCAGGGTAATATTTGCAGTAAAAGGAAAGCCTGAATCATAAGGGACAATGAGATCTGCAGTACCATGAAATAATATTGTAGGCGTTTGATTCTCTGCATCTATCCACTCCAAATCACCAATAGCACCCCAACAGCTTATTAGTCCATTGGGTTTACTATTATGAACATAATCATTGCCTTCACAGTCTATACAGCCTAAGTCAGGATCTCCCCATTGTCCATAGGTTGATTCAGGTCGTTCATCTTCTTCAGAAATGGTTAAATGTAAGCCAATAATTGCACCTGCACTACTTCCCCACACAAAAACTTTATCTGGATTAATTCTAAATTCATCATGATATTCACGTGCATAACGAATGGCTGCGCTCAAATCTTGTACACCTCGAAAAACCGCACGCTCTCCACTATAACTACTTAAAATATTTAATCCTAAACGATAATTTATTGCCATAGCCACAAAACCTCTCTTTGCTGCTGATTTTGATAGGGCAACTATATCATCTAAATTATTAGAGCCTGTAAAAAAGGAACCCGAATATAAAAATATAATAAGCGGACGCTGTAATTCATGATCACCTTCTGGTTCGTAAATATCCATATCCAAATCAACATCATAGGTGTTAGATTCAATAAAAAATATAAAAGGCAAGTCTGGAGCATTAGCATAAATCACATCTTCAGTTTTTGTGTAATTTTCAAATACTTCATCTATATAGCGAGTTTGTGCCATCATGCTATTAACACATAAAATTATAAAGAAGGTTACTATTATTTTATTCATATATAAATTTATATTCACGTCTATTTAATTTAAATTTAATTTATTGTAACACCATGTAAAATATTATTCATTTACTTTTAATTTAGAATTAAATTATTCACATAATCTAATGGTGGAAAAATGAAAAATTTACTATGTAACATTGCTATACTATCTTTATTAAATGCATTCCCAGATAATCCACCAAATGCCAAAACAGGTGCGCCTGGTGAAGGTACATGCTTAGACTGTCATTCTTCTTATGATTTAAATTCTGGTGATGGAAGTGTTGAAATTTTAGGTATTCCATCAGTCGTAAATCCAGGTCAAACCTATACGGTAGAAGTTATGGTATCACACCCCACTTTAATTCGCTGGGGATTTGAAATTGCAGCAAAACGTGATAATCAGTCTCAAGGTGGTAGTTTCAACGTTACCGATAACATTAATACTACCAGTGGTACCTCCAATGGAATTGATTACATAAAACAACGCTCTGCAGGCACGTTTTATAATCAAACTGGTTCTGCATCGTGGTTAATGGACTGGACAGCGCCAGATGTATATGAAGGTGAAATTAATTTTTATGCTGCAGGCGTGGCCTCTAATGGTGCATATTCAAATTATGGTGATGAAGTGTATACCACATCTATCTCTACCGTAGTAATGGAATCTATTACTGATGTTAATTATGATACAGATATACAACCTATTTTTAATGCACACTGTACATCATGTCATGGTATATCAGGTGGATTAAGCCTAACTTCATATGATAATGTAGTTGCAGGTGGAAACAGTGGTCCATTGTTTATACCTTATGATCCAGATAATAGCCTATTAGTGCAAGCAATAGAGGGCACATCAGATGATATACCCGCTATGCCCGTATACGCTCCAGCCTTATCAACATCCCAGATTCAGCTTATTCGTACATGGATTGCTGAAGGTGGAAATCCTTCATGTGTCTTAGGAGATTTTAATGAAGATACTGTAATTAATGTACTTGATGTAGTACAAATGGTAAATTGTATATTATTAGGATGTGAATGGGATGTATGTGTAGATGTGAATGGTGATGGAAGTTTAAATGTACTTGATGTGGTAATGCTAGTAAACTTGATTTTAGGCAATTAATTGATAAAAAATATTTTTTTGGTGGGCACAATAACCCTCCTCACCTCTTGCTCTGAACTATTTAGAACAGATATTGAATGTAGTACAAGCAATTCGGATTATTCTTATGCAGAATCTGTACAGTGCATTTTTAATACTTATTGTATTTCATGTCACTCCTCTACAGATTCAAATGGGAATTTAAACTTAGAATCTTATGCTACCTTAATGAGCAGTAATGTGGTAATTTCTGGTGATAGTTTAAATAGTACTCTTTGGAAACGAATGGTAGATGCTAACTCACCCATGCCACCTGCTGGCATATTGGATGAATATTATATTCACATCATTGCAAAATGGATAGAATCGGGTGCAATCAATAATTAAGGTCGCGTTTATACCATTCATTTCTTTACTATTTAGTCAATCTACTTATAGTTTTACTTTAACTGATACCCTCCCCACCAATATGCCACTTTCTAAGAAAATTATTTGGGGAGAAAATGGGGTGGCGCGAAAGCTAAACCTTGCACCAAAAAATAGAATTGATGAGTTAAAGCTTCGCCATAAAATGCTACAAACCCATCAAAAGCTTGGGCTTATAACATTGGGGATGGTAGGATATCAGGTTTATTTAGGTGGGAATATCAATACGGAAGAGGACAGATCTCTCCATCGAGGACTAGGCTATTCATCATTTGGAATGTATATGACCTCTGCGGGGTTTTCAATCCTATCCCCACCCGCCATAAAGTATAATAAAGGTATTTCATCAATTAAGCTTCATCGCTACTTATCATATATTCATTTTGCAGGAATGATCTGCATGCCATATTTGGGATATTTGTCTTCTGGTCAGTTAAATACTCATGATGCTGAATATCATACAAAAGCATTAAGGGCACATGAGATTGTTGGAATAATAACGGTTTCCTCATTATCATTATCCTTTTTAACCACATTATTACCATGAAATTTTTCGTCCTTTTCTTTTTGTGGAATATAATATTTCCCCAAATCAATTTAGATTTAAAAAAATCATTTATATCATACACAGGGTCACATCCTTTTCATGATTGGACAGCTATTTCGCATGAGATTATTTTAGAAACTGATTGCAAAATAAAAAGTAGTCATTGTGAGCTAAATATTGGGATTCCAATCATTTCTTTTGATAGTGGCAATGATAACCGTGATTCAAATGCATTCATGATAGTGGATGGACTAAGGATTCCAAAAGTAGTACTGACGGTAAATAATTTTAATATGGGTAGCTTTATAGTAGGAGAAAATACCTCTGTAGTAGCGTCACTCAATTTTAATGGACTAAGTAAACCACAAGAGATTCCTCTCAAATTAGAAATTAATGACAACAATTTTACAATAAATTCTTCATTTAAAGTATCGCTAGAATCATTTAATATTAAAAGGCCTTCACTTTTGTTTTTACCAATTAGCGATTTAATATTAATTAATGCCCATTTAAACGGAAATTTCAATGAATAGAAAATTATTATTACTTTTACTTACGCTCTCATATTCTCAATTACCTATAGGGTCAGTTGCACCAAATTTTCATCTTTTAGATGAGAATAAAAAAAATCATGAACTAGCATTCTACCAAGGCAACTATGTGGTATTGTATTTCTACCCAATGGATTTTACACCAGGATGTACAGCTGAAGCATGCAACTTTAGAGATTATTACTCAGAGTTCACAGCGAATAACATAAAAATTATAGGTATAAGCTGGGATTCTCCTCAAAAGCATAAATCCTTCATTGATAAATATAATCTCCAATTTTCACTTTTATCTGATGAAGGTGGTAAAATTTCAACTTTATATGATGCCAGTGGATGGTTTTTCCCAAAACGATTCACCTATATTATAAATCCACAAGGCGTTATCATTAATGTATATAAAAACTTCCATATTGACACTCATGCTGAGGATATTTTAAACTTTATTTCAGAACATAAAATAGAATCCAAAAAGTAATTATCTACAACGCAATAAACTCTTGCTAATTTTCTTTATAAGATGGTTTGGCTATTTGTAATTTTTCACCAGTCAAATTGATAACAATCAAACTACAAATCAAAACAATGAGGAGATTCAATGGAATTTTTACATCCAATTTTTAAATGGTTTCACGTATTTGCGGGAATCACATGGATTGGTCTATTATACTTTTTTAATTTTGTAAATGGTGCGTTTGCAGCTACCCTTGATGGTGATAGCAAAAAGAAAGTAGTGCCAGAACTTATGCCTCGTGCCCTCTATTGGTTTAGATGGGGTGCTGCATGGACGTGGGTAACTGGAATAGTATTATTATATGTTATTTTCTGGTCTGGTAGCCTCTCTATGGGCATGACTGGCGAAGATGGAAGTATGATGTCAGATGGTGAAGGTGCCATAAATAAATGGACACATATAATGATTGCAGTAACATTCTTAGCTGTGTTCGTATATGACTTTTTATATACTAAATTTTCCGCTTTAAATGTTCGCGTACTTACTCTAATCTCTTTTGCATTAATTGGAGCAATTATTTACTTCATGGGGCATTGTGGACATTTTGGATTTAGAGCTTATAATATTCACATAGGTGCGATGTTTGGTACTATGATGGCATTTAATGTGTGGTTTAGAATTTGGCCAGCACAGCAAAAAATCATCACTGCTATTAAAAATGGTGATGCACCCAAACCAGCTGATGCAGCATTGGCAGGGCTACGATCTAAGCATAATACCTATATGTCCATGCCATTAATATGGACAATGATTAATCAACATACCACCGTTTTTAGTAATATTTGTGGATTACACGCTGGTGTAGAATTGATGATTGTAATTGCATTGGGCTGGCATATTATTTTCCTATGCTATAAACGTGCTGGAAAAGTTCAAGGATTTTAATTTATACTGATTGCTCATAAAAAAGCCTCGCCTAGCGAGGCTTTTTTATTATACATAACTTTCCCCTTCTCTTATATTAAATAAAAGTTTTAAATTTCAAATACTGATTCGAAAACTTAAATTGAGGCTTGATGAACAGTAAGCGCAAGGCAGATGAGCGTGAAGCTCGACGTAATTTAATCATGAATGGTGCCCTCTCTGTATTTAATCAATATGGTATAGATGGTGCAACCATGGAGCATATTGCTACTGAAGCAGGATTTGGTACAGCAT
>CAYQPE010000050.1:0-12181 GCA_964419445.1 uncultured bacterium | reverse complement strand
GTGGATTCATAATTTAAATTACTACCATCAATACTAAGAACGACATCTTGTGCAGCCATAAATGCTACAGATGTACACAATACAACAATTGCTCGAATAATTCGATTATACATAATCAACTCTCCAATTTAATTATAGGATTAAAAATTTCGAAATGTAAATGCAGAGAACCTCCTCCAATTCAGTTTAAATCTGCAAATTAATGTTTTCCTCGTAATTCTCCCTATAATTAGAGAGAATTCTCCTCAAGAGGGGTTGTAAAATAAAAATATTTACTCTTTAATTCAAGCATTAAATTCAACATACTTCTATGGTACAATTTCCCCAATTTCACGACAGAAATTTGCCACATTTATACCATTAACTTTGTGATTCAACGCACATTTTAAAAACATCAAATACAAGAAATAAAAAAGGCATCAAAATAGATGCCTTTATATACTAACTAACTTAATTATTTACAATTACTTAATTAGATTCTTTCATCAACTTTACCATAATGGCGTTTTGGGCATGCATTCGATTTTCCGCTTCATCAAATATAATTGAATAGTCTGCATCACAAACTGAATCTGTCACTTCCACCCCTCTTTCAGCAGGCAAACAATGCATAAAATAAGTATGTTTACCCGTAGCCGCCATAAGTTGATCATTCACCTGAAAACCATCAAATTTACGACGCCTTTCTTCAGCCTCCTCCTTTTGACCCATTGATGCCCACACATCTGTATAAATTACATCAGAATCTTTCACTGCCTCCATGGGCTCATGGGAAATCTCAATGGTCGAAAACTCTGCCGATTTTGCAGACATGAGCATGTTTTCATCAGGGGTATATCCTTCTGGACATGCTATTGTTAAATGGAATGGAATTCGCATTGCAAGAGCAAGCCAGGAATGAACGATATTATTACCATCTCCAACATAAGTAATTTTCAAATCATCTAATTTCCCTCTATGTTCATATACCGTTAATATATCTGCCATAATTTGACAAGGATGGTTAAAATCTGTCAATCCATTTACAATGGGAACCGTTGAATGTTCAGCCATTTCCAAAATATGATTATGATCAAATAATCGTGCCATAATCATCTCATTAAAACGACTCAATACTTGTGCTACATCCCCTACAGATTCACGTTTACCGATTCCAATATCATTGGGACCAAGAAAAAGTGCATGTCCCCCTAATTTAAAAAAACCTGTTTCAAAAGATACTCGTGTTCGAGCAGAGGGCTTAGCAAAAATCATGGCTAATGATTTTCCCTTAAATGGTTCATACCTTTCGCCATCTCTAAGTTTCTTTTTAATCCATTTGGATAATTCTAATGTTTCCCAAATTTCTTCAGTGGTAAAATCTGTAATATGTAAAAAGTCTCTTTTCATAAATCCCCTTTATAAAATATATCTGCGAAGATCTTCATCCTCACTCAAGTGGCTTAATTTTTCTTGAACTAATTTTTTATTGATTTTAATCTCGTTGATAGACTTGTCTGGTAAATCATATAGGATGTCTTCTAATAAGCTGGTCATAACTGTATGAAGCCGTCTGGCACCAATATTTTCCATCGTATCATTTAGTTCAGTTGCAATTTTTGCAATCTCATTAATGGCATCTTTTCCAAATTCCAGTATAACATTTTCTGCATTTAACAAGGCTTCATATTGTTTTATAAGTGCATTCTTTGGTTTTGTTAAAATCTTAACAAAATCTTTTTGGGAAAGATTATCCAATTCAACTCTTATGGGAAATCGTCCTTGTAGCTCAGGGATTAAATCCGATGGTTTACTTACATGAAAGGCTCCTGCTGCAATAAATAAAATATGATCTGTTCGAACTTGACCATATTTTGTGCTGACTGTTGAGCCTTCAACGATTGGTAATATATCTCGCTGAACCCCTTCACGAGATACATCCGGAGAACTACCTCCACCCTGTCCCGCAATTTTGTCAATCTCATCTAAAAATATAAATCCACTCTCTTCTACCCTTTCAATAGCAACAGCAATAACATCATCCATATCAATGAGTTTTTCAGCTTCTTCTTCAGAGAATACTTCTCGAGCTTCTGATACTTTTAATCGTTGTGATTTCTTTTTTGAAGGCATTACTGAACTAAGCATGTCTTGGATATTTGAAGAAATGTCATCCATTCCCAGAGGGCTCATTACTTGCAGCATAGGCATTGATTTAGATTTTGCCTTTATTTTTATTATACGATCTTCAAATTCACCATTTTCTAATCGCTCCCTCAATTTATCACGAGTACGTTCTAATCGGTCGATGGCTTCTTCTGTTGAATTGGCTTCACCTTTGGGAAACAAAATATCCAATATTCGTTCATTTGCATTGCGTGAGGCTTTGTCTATGATTGCCTCTTCTCGCTCTAATCTAACTTGTTTAACTGACACTTCAACTAAATCACGAATCATAGATTCAACATCACGGCCCACATAACCCACTTCAGTGAATTTTGATGCTTCTACTTTTATAAATGGAGCATTAACCAATGTTGCTAATCTTCGAGAAATCTCAGTTTTCCCCACACCGGTAGAACCAATAAGTATAATATTATTGGGGCTAATCTCATCTCTCAGTGATTCTTCTATCTGTTGTCGTCGCCACCGGTTTCGTAAGGCAATTGCCACAGAACGCTTTGCACTCTTTTGGCCGATGATATATTTATCTAATTCTCTGACAATTTTTTTTGGCGTAAGTTTTTCCATTATGCGTTGAGTACCGTTATATTATTATTCGTGTAGATGCAAATATCCGATGCAATTTGAAGTGAGTTTTTCACCACTTTTTCAGGGCTTTTTTCTCCTGTATTTAAATATGCTCTGGCTGCAGCCAATGCATACCCTGACCCACTACCAATAGAAATGATTTGATCATCAGGTTCTATCACATCACCTGAGCCAGACAATAAATAGGAATTATTCTTATCCATGATTGCCAGCAATGCATCCAATTCTTTTAGAATCTTATCCGTTCTCCAATCTTTGGCCAAATCAACGACAGCACGTTGTAGATTTCCATTCATCTCTTCTAATTTGCCTTCAAATTTTTCGAATAATGACATTGCATCAGCAGCTGCACCAGCGAATCCAGCTAAAACTTCACCATTATAAAAGCTACGCACTTTTACAGCTTTGGACTTCATTTGGATATCACCCATTGTCACTTGCCCATCACCACCCAGGGCAATTTTTTTACCAATCCTTACCCCTAAAATTGTTGTGGATTTAATTTTTATACTCATATTAATTCTCGTCTTAATCTTGCAACTGGAAACTTCAGGCTTTCGCGATATTTAGTTACCGTTCTACGTGCAATTTTATAACCCTCTTTATTCAATAATTTAGTTATATCTTCATCACCCAATGGTGATTCCTTATTCTCTGATTCTATAATTTCTTTTACTCTATTTTTAACAACTGTATTGGAAACTTCTTTTCCACTTTCTGTGGATATACCCTCAGAGAAAAATGTTTTAAGCTCTTTGATTTCCCATGGCAGCTGAACAAAACGACCATTAGTTACACGACTAATAGTTGAAATATCCATATCAATATCATTTGCCACATCCTTCAAAATCATAGGACTCAACTTACGCTCATCAGAAGCAAAATAGAATTTTTGTCGTCGTATAATAGACTCCATTACCAGAACAATAGTTTGCTTGCGTTGATGAATAGCATCAATAAACCATTTGGCGGATTCAACTTTTTGCTTTACAAATTGTTTTACTTCAGAATTATCTTTATAATCCGTCAGCATTTGAGTGTAGCTTTTGCTAATTCTTAATGGCGGCAAGCTAGAATCATTGGTAACTACTTGCCATTTATCGTCTATTTTTTCTACACATAAATCTGGAATAACAAAATCTTTTTCAGAATATTCAAATCCATCTCCGGGATGAGGATTTAATTGTGAAATCACCGTAATGGCTTCTTGGAGAGATTCTTTATCACAATTTAACTTTTCAATTATTTTTTCATATTTACGTTGTGTAAACAACTCAAAATGATTTTCTAATATTTCTTCGGCAAGTTCATTTTCTTTGTACTTTTTGAGCTGCGAAATTAAACATTCACGAATATTTTGCGATGCAAATCCAGGTGGGTCTAAATCTCTAATTTTACCCATTACAGATAATATTTTAGCTTCCTCTTTTCCCATTCTATCAGAAATTAAAACAGGCTCAATATTTAAATATCCATGCTCATCTAAATTCCCTAAAATTTGAACTGCAATTTCTAATTCTTCTTCGGTGGCGTTGATGTCTTGAAGCTGTTCAATTAATTTATCTGTAATTGATTTAGAAGTATGTAGGGGCATTTCAACAACTTCGTCCTGCTGATTTTGATAGTGCTTATACTCGTATTCATCAGGGTCACCCAGTAATTCCTCCCACTGAAAATCAGTCTCTTCAGACCGTTCATCAATTTCACTCACATCCTCTGAAGGTAATTCTTCAGTATCGTTTTTTTCAGAAATTGGTTCATCTTCTAATTCAATCAATTCTAATGCAGGGTTCTTTTCAATTTCTTCTAATATACGTTGTTCAAGCACTTGTGCATTCAATTGCAATAAATTTGCTTGTAAAATTTGTTGAGGAGTAAGCTTTTGCTGTAATTCTTGATGTTGGGAGAGTTTAGCCATTTTCATTTCCCATTGCAAATGTTGAGCCCAAGTATAACCTTCTTGCATCTTCATCAGAGGTAAGTTCTTTTACCGTACCCTCTTTCAAAATTTCTCCTTCATACAAAAGATATGCTCTGTCAGTAATGGTTAAGGTTTCCCTTACATTATGGTCTGTGATGAGTACACCTATTCCTTTACTTTTTAATTTGTCAATAATCTTTTGAATTTCTTCTACTGCAATAGGATCAATCCCAGCAAAGGGTTCGTCTAATAAAATGAAATCAGGGTCCATCACAAGAGACCGTGCAATTTCAGTACGCCGACGTTCTCCTCCCGAAAGTGTCATGGCAATACTATTCCGGATGTGTTGGATGGAGAATTCATCTAGTAAACTCTCTAATCTATCTTTCTGTTCAGACATAGATAGCTGAGTTTGTTGAAGAACTAAATTTAAATTATCCTCCACAGATAATTTTGTAAATACTGATGGTTCTTGTGCCAAGTACCCCACTCCTTGACGTGCGCGTTTATACATTGGCAGATTGGTAATTTCCGTATTGTCTAAATAAATGTGCCCAGAATTGGGACGAACCATTCCTGTAATCATATAAAATGACGTAGTCTTTCCTGCTCCATTGGGCCCCAAAAGCCCCACCACTTCGCCACGACATACTTCAATGGAAACACCATCCACCACATTTCGCTTAGAATAGGTTTTTATAAGATTTTTTGCATGTAGTTTCTGAAACTTGCCCATTTAAAACTCGCGTTGGCTTACGCCTATTGGTTTAAAAATTATCCATTGCGATAAATCCATATCCGATTCAAATCCAATGCCATACATGGTATCTTGTTCCGTTGTGGTAAACATTACAGAGTCTTTAGATTCTATGAGCTTATATTGATTATCCCATAAAATAGTATTAGCATAAAGGGAAAATCCACTATCAGACTTCACATGCACATGCCCCATAGCAACTAAATTGTTTGTATGCTGATCTATTTTTGCAGAATCTGAGTACAATGTGCTGGTATGATTACCATTTTCATTAAAGAAATCGGCAATAACATCTCCAATGAGAGTTGCATTTCTATCTCCGTTTTTCAATAAAATATTCGATCTTGCGGAAACAATCTTTGCATCTTCTCTACTGATAATGATTTGAGGATTGGATATTTCATGCTCATGAAAAGTATTCACACTTTTTTTCTCTTTAGGGAGTTGGGATTCAGAGCATCCAACGAAAAATATTATGAAAATCCATATCATGCTTTATAAATAGTTTCTCTCATTTTTTCTAAAACATCTTTATGCCTATCTTGTGCCATCAATACCCATTCAACAACTTCCCGTAATACGCCTTCACCACCAGAAGCTTGAGTAATGTGATCGGCTAAGTCTTTAACCATAAAATGTGCATGGGGAACAGACACTGATACTGCCACTTTTTCCATCACTGGAATATCAATTAGCCCATCTCCAATATACACTACTTCTTCTGGGGATGTTTGGTAATGTTCACAAATTTCAGCAAATGGTGTGAGCTTATCCAATGACCCTTGATAGCACTTTTCAATTTTCATTTCATTGGCTCGAATCTCAGTGGATTTTGAATATCGTCCTGAAATGAGGGCAATAGGGATTCCTGCCAGTCGTGAAAAGGCTGCTCCTGCCCCATCTTCAACGGTGAATTGTTTAAATTCTGTACCATCTGATCCTATAAAAATAGTCCCATCAGTAAGAATACCATCCACATCAGAAATGATGAGTTTAATATTTTTTAGTTTAGATTTTAACTCAGAACTCATTTTTTATGATGTGCCTTTGCGGCTGCAATAAAATCTCTAAACAATGGATGAACATTTACCACACGACTTTTTAGCTCTGGATGAAATTGTACACCTACAAACCACGGATGATTTTTAATTTCAATCATTTCTACTAAATCTAATTCTGAATTTACCCCAGATACCACCAAACCTTGATTAACCAACTCATCTCTAAAATGGTTATTTACTTCGTATCGATGACGATGTCGCTCTTCTATTTTTCGTTTACCATATGCTTTATAGGCATTGGTTCCTGATTTCACTTCGCATGGATATGCCCCTAATCTCATGGTGGCACCTTTTTTGGTTACTTTCTTTTGACCATGCATCAAATCAACTACGGGAAATTTTAATCGTGATTTAAACTCCGAACTATTTGCACTTTTCATTTGACATACATTTCGGGCAAAATCAATGATGGCACATTGCATACCCAGACAAATTCCAAAATATGGGATATTATGTTCACGTGCAAATTTTGATGATAGAATTTTACCTTCAATGCCTCTATCTCCAAATCCACCCGGAATGAGGATGCCATCTACCCCTTTAAAAAAAGGTGCCACATCATCTGCAGATTCTAACTCCTCAGTATCTACCCATTTTACATTTACTTCTGCATTATTGGCTACTCCTGCATGAATAAATGATTCTATAATACTTTTATAAGCATCATGCAAGCTATTGTACTTCCCACACATGGCAATGGTTACTTCACATTCAGGGTTTTTGAATGTGTGGATAAATTCATCAAGATGATTGATATTTTTATGATAACCATCAGTTATTAAATTTAGACGATTTACTACGGCTGTATCAAATTCTTGTTTATGAAGAACCAACGGAATTTCGTAGATGGATTTCACATCTGGAGATTCAAATACATGATTGGTTACAATATTACAAAATAGGCCCAACTTCTTCTTTAATTTTTGATTTAAGTGGTGATTATTTTCTGTTCGACAAATAAGCATATCCGGTTCTAAACCAATTTCCCGTAATCGTTGAACACTATGCTGAGTGGGCTTGGTTTTCATCTCTCCAGCAGCATTGATATATGGAAGAAGTGTGGTATGAATTACAATGGAGTTATCCTTACCCTCTTCTAAAATTAATTGACGAATAGCCTCATAAAATGGAAGTCCCTCAATATCACCTACGGTACCGCCCACTTCCGTTATTACCACATCATATTTTTTACGTGGATTTACCGCTTTAATTCTACGTTTAATTTCGTCAGTAATATGTGGGATTACTTGGATGGTATCACCTAAATAGTCCCCTTTTCTTTCACGGTCAAGGACTTCCCAAAACACTCTACCTGAAGATGTGGTATTGATTCTACTTAGGCTTACATCAATAAATCGTTCGTAATGGCCCAGGTCTAAATCCGTTTCTGAACCATCATCTAATACAAAAACTTCCCCATGTTGATATGGATTCATCGTACCTGGATCCACATTCAAATAAGGGTCTAATTTCTGAATGGTAACTTTTAGCCCCAGTGATTTGAGCAAATATCCTAGGGATGATGCTACAATCCCCTTGCCCAAACCAGAAAGAACTCCACCAAAAACAAAAATATATTTTACGGGTTGTTTAGCCATTCTTCTTTATTACCTCCGGTACTTTAAAAAATCCTTGGGATTTTTGGGGTGCATTTTCCAATGCTTTTTGCTGTGTTATAGATGGTTTAGGTTTGTCTTCTCGAAGTGTATTTACTTCATCTAATACATTTAGTAGAGGTTCTACATTATGGGTATTTACTTTTTCTAACTGAGACATATAATCCAAAATATCACTGAGTTGATGAGCATACGTTTGAACCTCATCCGCTTGTATATTCAATTTGGATAATTTCGCTAATTTACTAACGTCGGCATCTGTAATGGATTGTTTTTTCATTTGAGGTAAATTTGGGTAAACATCTCGGTGTTAAAATTAAGATGATATCAGAAATTTTCTAAATCATATTACGTCTTTATTTGGATTCATATAATAAAATAAATTCT
This sequence comes from uncultured bacterium, assembly GCA_964419445.1. Lineage (GTDB taxonomy): Bacteria > Fidelibacterota > Marinisomatia > SCGC-AAA003-L08 > D37C17 > JABHHG01. The sequence goes on along the minus strand of CAYQPE010000050.1, from coordinate 3,688 downwards.
TTGGAAAGTATCAGTATTACTAATTTTTCCACTAGGATGAGCAGCATTACCCCCCTATTAGACAGTCAATCTACACAAAACCACATACTTCGTATTGCTGGAGAGCTTGGTGCATCCCAGAATATTCCAACCTATGTTGTGGGCGGATTTGTAAGGGATATGCTTATGGGCAGAGAATCCAAAGATATTGATATTATGGTAGAGGGTGACGGAGTGCAATTTGCTCGTGATTTGGCCCAAAAATTAAAAATCAATACTGTAGTTGATTATGAAAAATTTGGTACGGCAATGATTCCCCATCCTGAGGTAGAAATAGAAATTGCCACTGCTCGAAAAGAAGAATATTCTAAAGACTCACGTAAACCAACTATTACTACAACCTCAATTGAAGAAGATTTGAGCCGACGTGATTTTACTGTAAATGCAATGGCAGCATCCATTTTACCCGATTCTTTTGGAAATCTTATTGATCCCTATGGTGGTATAAAAGATTTAAAAAATAAGCGTTTAATCACACCATTAGATCCTGATGATACTTTTACTGACGATCCATTACGGATGATGCGTGCCATACGATTCGCTGCACAATTGGAATTTGAAATTGATCCCTCAATTTTAGAGAGTATCAAAAGACAAAAAAATAGAATGGAAATAATTTCATGGGAACGCATTACCGAAGAGATTGTTAAATCACTCTGCACTAAAACTCCCAGTATTGCATTTTATTTGTTAAAAGAAACGCAGTTATTAGAATATGTATTCCCAGAAATGGATGTGATGTCGGGAGTAGATGTTATCAACAATTTGGGGCATAAAGATGTATTTATTCATACATTGCAAGTGGTTGATAATGCAGCAAAACTCACTGATAAAATGGAAATTCGCTTTGCAGCTTTAGTGCATGATATCGCCAAACCCCCAACTAAACGATTTGAACCCCAAAAAGGGTGGACCTTTCACGGTCATGATGAAATTGGAAGACGCATGCTAAAAAAAGTAGCACGGCGCATGAAACTCTCAAATTCACTAAAAGATTATTTAATGACAATGACAAAACTCCACCTCCGCCCAATTGCTTTGGCAAAACGAGATATTACTGACAGTGCTGTTCGGAGGGTCATGGTAGAAGCCGGTGAATATTTAGATGATCTTATGGTACTTTGTAGAGCAGATATAACCACTAAAAATCCCAAAAAGGTAAAAAAGTATATTGCCAATTTCGACAAAGTGGAATCTCTCATGCAGAATGTAAAACTGCGTGATGAAATGCGCGCATTTCAATCTCCAGTGCGTGGTGATGAAATTATGGAAGTGTTAGCATTAAAGCCTGGGCGTGATGTGGGTAAAATTAAAAAGTCAATAGAAGATGCAATACTAGATGGAAAAATTGATAATACCTATGATGCAGCTTTTGATTATATGATGTCTGTTAAAGATGAGGTATTGGCTCGTTAGTTTTTCCTCTTGGGCTTTCGTCCAGATTTGTTCCCTTTTGACTTACTTGTATTTTGGGGTTTGAGCTCGCGTTTATATACTTTGGATACCTTTGTTGATCCAAAACTTGGTGAACGCTCACTTATTTGCCAAAGCGTAATATCCTTAGGTCTTCTCCCTTCATATTCTGGGAAATGGTCTGTTTTCCTTAACCACTTAATCACATCATCAATATATTTACGATTTCCAGATTTATTGATTCGGCTAAATAACTTTCTCCAAAATTGATTCCGATGCACCATATAATCTTTATCTAACTTATTATATATCTCATCATTGTTTATAAATAATGAAAGGGTATCACCATTGAAAAATTCTATATCTGCTACAACCCATCGCTCTGTAGTCATGACTGTGGGAGCAAACATATTCCATTTTTGTGACATACGGGGATATAATACCATCCGTTTCAAGGATTTATTCAGTTGAGGCGAAACTGAATGTATTGTTTGAATTGAAAAGCTCACTCTCTTCTTTAATCCATCATTGGCAGAAAGGGAATAGTTTACCACCCCAATAAATAAAATAACGGCCATAGAATTAGAAAAAACTTTCATAAATCCATCACCAAAATTGGATAATGGCGATTGAATTGAGCTCTTAACATTACGTCCATTATCATCATTGGGGAGACCACATGCGGGTAATCCCATAAACTGACTAATAGATGTTCTATTTGTAGAAATCACATCATAAATCCATCCCCAAAGTTTTTCAAGAATGGGGATACGTAAAATCCAACTCACAAAATAGCCAAAGGGGAGTATAGATAAAATTTTTGAAAAGGCAATATGTCGCGTAAAAAAATGCTTATTATCTTCATCATATACAATAATAGAATTTTCTAAAATACCTTTAAAGTTTTCAGGGGCTTCATGTGGATAACGGTCATCTGCCCAATAAATTCTATTATATATATCTAACCGCTTTAATATTCTAGCGGTAAAAAAGCAAAACCCACAATCTCTGTCATAAAATACGATGTATTCTTTATTATTTACCTTTTTAAGCCAATCTCTTATAATGACTATATCTTCCCAGCCTAGCAAGAGGATGAGTGCTGACATCATTACCCAACTAAAAAGGCCAATGCTTACCGATATTCCAATTAAAAGGTGAAAACAAAAGAATGACACAAAGGCAATCCTTCGTGTCCAATGAGTATATATAGGTGAGAAAATTAGCAACAATGCCAATAATTCAATCCAAATAGTGGTATGGGTAAGCAAACTAATAATAAACGGATTTAAGACAGAACCAAACCACAGCCCAAAATTGGTGAGAAAAGTATCCAGTTGATACATATAGAAAACAGATGTTCCCTTTGTCCACATATCCCCCGTTTTATTGACAAAATTATAGAAATATATAATTCCCAATTGAGCAATAAACCCAAAATATGCAAAATGGGAAACAAAAGGGATTGTTTTTCTTTTGTTGATATTTAAATCATCCGTGTTTAATTCTGTAGTACGTTTAAGGCTTTTAATCAATGCATCAATACTTAGTGATTTTCCCAATGGTAGAAAAAATGACCATACCAAAAATGCATTAAATGCCATATCTCCACCATTTTCAAGAATAATCCTAAAATTATGAATACTAATAATTCCCAATAAGACTATAAAATGTGAGAGTTTAGTTCGATATCCAATAATAAGTGAAATAGATGCAATTGCTGTGATGATAAACAATAGCGTGGCTTCTATGGGAGATGAAAAAGTATTTAGTAAGGAAAAGTATCTTGTAGTATAGATGGAGTGCTTTACCGTCGAAAGGTTTATTCCTGCTGTAGAGTAAAAAACATCAATTAAATGGAATCGACGAGCCACATCCCAAAAACCAAGGGCACCCAAGCAAATTCTAAAGATAGCCAGTACACGTGCATCAACTGTGAACCACGGACTAAATATATTTTTAAACATATGCATGAGAGAAATTACACATAAAAAAAGTGCCCTACCAATTACTGATAGGGCACTTTAAGACTTTTACGTCAAACAACTTATTTCAGAAGCATAACTTTCTGAGTAGATGCTTGATTTGCAGTTGTTGTAGTGATTAGATATACACCACTTGGAACTGAACTTGCATCCCATGTGAATGAATAATCACTTGCATCCATATAGCTATCCGCTAATGTACTTACGAGTTGACCCATTACATTGTACACCTGTACAGATACATGACCTGC
>CAYQPE010000049.1:0-12263 GCA_964419445.1 uncultured bacterium | reverse complement strand
ATCTGTAATAGAAAATCCTGTAACAACTACTTCATCATCTTCATCCACTGAAGTTGAAGACGGTACCGTAATAAATGGAGCATCGTTTACTGCTGTAACAGAAATAGAAATTTCATGAGAATCTGTGAGTTCTTCAGGATCACTTCCGTTTTGAATCCCAAAATTTCCTTGATCATTAACTGCTACTGTTATGGATGCATCAGGTCCAAAATAATTTTCATCTGGATGAAATGTAATATTTGATATTGCATTATTAAAATTTGATACTGAAGATGTAAATGTCATGGCAATATCTTCCGAACCATCACCCTCAGTGAAATTTAATCCCACAGTTTGATTTAAAGAAATACTACCATTTATTGAAGATAAATCAAATTTCAGATTATAATCATGTACAATACCATCTATATCATTATCTGACACTGACATTCCAGAAATGGAAACATCTGTATCTTCTTCTGTAGATGTTGTACTTGTTCCTGAAAGAATTGGCGCATCATTTACTCCCACAACATCTATAATCAAATTTACGGTTTCACTGGTACTTTGATATAGTTCCCCATTAAACATAAATCCATCATCTACCGTTATAGGAACCTCTATTTCACCATAATAGTTTTCATCAGGAATAATTACATTATTGGTTAGCGTATAGTTATCACCCTCCCCAATAACAAAAGTAAATTCAGTATCACTATCAGGATCTGTTATAGATATGAAATTATTTGTTGTTAAATCAGAAAGTGATAGCTCAATTGTTAAATCTTCATTTACAGATGGCTGTACACTGTTGCTTACATTGATTACAGGTGGTTGGTTATCATTATATGCAGTAATGGAAACTGTATCAGAAACTGTTGAGGTACCATAAATAGCTTGAAATGGATCTGTTACAACAAGCACACATTCAACTAATTCAGAACCATCGTTTGTTGCAACGTCTGGTGCTATAAAACTGGCATTTACTAATGTACTGTTGGTTACACTAATGGCATTCCCATCATGGATACAATTCCATGAATAAGTAACATCATCTGCAGTGGTGGAGGTAGAACCATCTAAATCATTATCATCATCTACCACAAACCCAAATAAGTCAACGGTATTTCCTTCAATAATATTTTGATCTTCATCAATCTGCGAATTATCCATTGCAGCAATAGTAACAGTTGGGAATTCATTTACTTCAATCATTTCTAATTGTAAATCTATCTGTGCAGATGCATCATAGGGGTCTGTTACCGTTAATGTAAACTGATAATTGCCTTCAACTAAGTTTTGTAGAGGCGTCAATGATTCATTCTCTGAATTACTCCAACTCATGGATAACTGATCTGTAGAGCCATCACTTAATTCATCGGGGTCTTCAAATGTTAACTGATCAGAAAACTGACTCATTAAATTAACCAAAGTAGAATTCCCAGGAATGCCATTATTATTGGCAATATATACTGTATCAATTGATGACGTTACCGTTAAAATAGGATATTGATTGGGTTCAGTTATTGTTACTTGAACTGTATCTGATTGTGAAAAGGTACCAAAAGATACCTTTAAAACTATCTCTTCAGTAGATTCACATATTTCTGACACACCACCATCGTCTGGCATTGTACATGTTAAGTTTATGGTAGGATCTGGACCAATGGCAATATGATTAGATAAATCATCAATTTTATACCATTTCATTTGAGTTTGAAACCAATTGACAATTCCTGGTATAGATAAATTTGAATTTGAATTTGGATAGGTATTGGTTCCATCCATCTCTACATCACCACCTGCAACACCATCATGGTCAAAGTTTTGATTTATATCTACACCAGCATTAACCACAATATTATGTCCTGTTAATGTGATATTATCAATCCATACTGCATCTTCGGTGGATGTAGGTTCTGAGCAATCTCCACCATCATTTTCATAACAGGTTAAATCACAACCATATGTTTGCGCTACACAATCTGCATACCCATCACCAATCCAACCCTCTGAACAACAATCACCATCACCTGAGCAGTCAGAAACTTGTCCACTTCCACATGAACCTGAGTTTTCATTGAATTTTATATATTCCCAAGAGAGTGTATGGTTTCCAGTATTAATGGCAAAAGTCGTATCGGACCATTCATTAATTCCAGACCACTGCCCCATGGTATTTCCATCAATGGAAAATACGAGATAATCATACACATCAGCGGTGGCAGTCTTAAAGGAGAATGTAACGCTTCCTGGAAGATAGCCCATATTTGTAGAAACGGATATTGATGAAGATTGGTTGTGAACTATGGTACCCGATTTTGCAGAATGAGAACCATCACTAGCATCTGAATCAATGGTCCAGTTACTATTGCCACTTTGAGACCATGAAAATCCGTTAAAGTCGCCAGATTCAAAACTGTCATTCTCATTCCACTCTTCTGCCCATACGATTTGCACTGCAAACATAAGGAGAAATATGTGCAACAATGTGTTAATCTTTTTATCTAATAACCTCAAGTTATCCTTTATTCCCCGAAATCTGTACACATAAATGTGTAAATATTAACATTTTTCCGTCAATAAATAAAGAATCTAATTGCATTGGATGAAAGTAACATAATGTAACCTGGGAATTATTGTGTTTAAACTCACATTTTAGACATAAAAAAAGCCCAGTTAAGGGCTTTTTAAACTAAATCTTTTTTAAATTCTACTGATGCAATCTATCTGCAATACCTTGAATGGTATTTACAAACTTATCTACTTCCTGTTTAATGGTAAAAACTTCATCTAAATCATAGTAAATATCAGCAGTATATTCTTCAGTATCAAAATCCATCATAAAATTAGATTCTAATTTCAATTGATAATCTCTAAGAATCTCTTTTTTTCTAACTTTTGCCCTTAATGCGTTTAACAAGAAATTAATTTGACCATTTGTGGTGATTTCAAAAAGAGGGAGTACACCGTAATCATCAGATTTGCATTTATATCTCATGGTGCCATGCCCTTCACCTTTTCCCCACTGAACTATGTCGGCTCCAGTTTCAGCAAATTTAACTAAATCCAACACAATATTAGAAATATGAGGCTCACAATTTGTTTTAGTTGTTTGAATAAATGTGTTTTTATCCCATTTCGCCATGTATGCAAAATTCCTTTTATAACAATTAGAAAATCGTATTATTTCTGAGCCAGTAATTTAATTCTATATTGAGGACTCTATATAGAATTTTTTAAAGAACAACTTCCGCTGACTTAACTCGATTTAATATATTTTCAGCTACTTTTTCTGGTGTTAATCCAAAGTGATCTGCCACTTCAGCACCTGGTGCAGACTCCCCAAAAGAGTCAATCCCAATATTTAATCCATTTCTTCCTGTGAATTTTTCCCATCCAGTGGTAATGCCTGCTTCTACTGAAACCAATAAGGAGTTATCATCTTTAATAATGGTAGATTTGTACTCATCTGATTGCTCTTCAAATAATTCCCAACACCCCATATTCACAACACGAACGCTATAATCTGAAAGAATATTTTTAGCTTCTAGTGAAACCCATACTTCTGATCCCGAAGCAAATATGGTAATATCAGGCTCACCATTACAATCTGAAATAATATATCCACCCTTTCTAAACGATTCTGCATCTGCATATACATTTCTATCTAAAACTGGTACGCCTTGCCGAGTTAATAAAATAATAGAGGGTTTTTCTTTTTGTTCAAATGCAATACGTGATGCGACTACTGCTTCATTTGCATCAGCAGGCCGTAATACCAATAAATTTGGAATGGCTCTGCATGACATAATATGTTCAATTGGTTGATGGGTAGGTCCATCCTCACCCACATAAATTGAATCGTGAGTATATTCAGAAATTACCGGTAAATTTTGTAATGCACGTAATCGAAGAGCAGGACGTTCATAGTCTGAAAACACAAAGAATGTTGCGCCAAAAACTTTTAATCCACCATGTTGAGCAATACCATTGTTAATAGCACCCATGGGAAATTCTCTAACACCATAGGCAAAATTTCTTCCACTTGGATTATTCTTCCCGAAATCATCAACTAGTTTTGCAAATCCTGCTGTAACATTGGAGGGTTCTAAATCTGCAGATCCACCTGTAAGTGACGGCATTGACTTACTTAAAGGTTCTATAACAGATCCCCAAACTTTTCGAGTTGCAACGCTTGATCCAGTTTCAAATGTGGGCCAATCAATATTAGGGATATCTCCATTCCATGCCATATCCCAAGTATTTTTGAAATTTATATCTTCACATTTCTTTTCGAGTAATTTATTCCAACTATCTACTTCTGTTTGGGCATAATTAAATGATTCTCTGAATTCGTCCAATACAGATTGTGGGAGTGCAAAAAACTCATCAGGGTTTAATCCCATTTTAGATTTAGTTGCAGCAATCTCTTCAGGAGAAAGGGGTGCTCCATGGGTTTCATGGTCACCTTCAACATTGGCACAGCCTTGAGCCATTTTAGTATGGCCAATGATAATTGTTGGCTTTTCAATTTCCATTTGGCCTTGACGAATTGCACTTCGAATGGCACTTCTATCATGACCATCAATTTCAATTACTTGCCAATTATTGGCCTCGTAAAATTTTGCATAATCTGTAGATTCTGATCGAGATACTTTTCCAGATATTTGGGCATCATTGGCATCATAGTAGGCAATTAGTTTTCCCAATCCCCAATGTCCTGCAAGGGAAATTGCACCCTGTGCAACAGGCTCTTGAATATCACCATCTCCATGTAAAACGTATGTGTAATGGTTTACTACATCTTGCCCAAACTGTGCGCTTAAAATGGCCTCAGCTACTGCCATTCCCACTGCATTTCCTACCCCTTGGCCTAATGGACCTGTTGTTGATTCCACACCTGGTGTGATCCCTCGCTCTGGGTGACCTGGTGTTCGCGAACCCATTTGACGAAAAGATTTTAAATCTTCAACATCTAGCCAACCAACAAATGCTAAAAGTGAATATAATAATGCAGATTCGTGGCCCACGGAAAGAACAAATCTATCACGGTCTTTCCAATTGGGGTCACGTGGGTCAAATTTTAAAAAATCATGGTATAGTACATAAGCGAAATCATAAGAGGATAACGGACCACCTGTATGTCCTGAATTGGCCTTACGAACCATATCCATTACCAATGCTTTACCTACATTAATTGCAAATTGCTCTCTATCCATGTTGTGGATTCTCCTCTTTAAGATTTCTTGGATTTTTTGGAAGTTTGATGCCCCAGAATTTAGCTTGATTTTTCTTCAATATTTGAGGAATTTCTTAACATTGAACATCACTAAATTTTAAGTACGAAAAATATACAATTTTATTTTAGGGGGATGATGAACTCAGCACTTTTAGCTATCTTTGTTTTTATATGTTTTGGTTTAGGATACAAGTTTTACAGTAAATATATTGCTACTTCAATATTTGGCATTTATGAATCCTTTACTACGCCTGCACATACACATCTTGATAATATTGATTATGTCCCCACTAAAAAACGGATTTTGTTTGGTCATCACTTCACATCAATTGCAGGTGCAGCACCCATAATTGGACCATGTATTGCAGCGTACTGGGGGTGGCTTCCTGCATTATTATGGATAGTATTGGGAACCATATTTATGGGCGCTGTCCATGATTTTGGCACATTAGTTGTTAGCCTAAAAGAAAAAGGGCGCTCTATTGCTGATATTGCAGGTGGTATTTTAAACAAGCGAATTCGACTTATGTTTTTAATATTTGTACTCTTATTAACATGGTTAGTATTAGCAGTATTTGCAATGGCAATTGCTGATTTATTTGTATCTGTACCCATGTCTGTATTGCCCGTAAATATTGAAATAATTGTGGCATTAATTATGGGGTATTTGGTTTATCAGAAAAAAGTGGATTCATTTATTCCATCCATTATTGCCCTTGCTTTTTTGTATTTGTTCGTGTGGATTGGCTCATACTATCCCATTTCATTTGAGTCATTTGGCTTATCGGTAGAAAACTCTAAAACCACTTGGATAATTCTTCTTTTTATATATTCTTCCATCGCCAGTTTGTTACCAGTGTGGTTATTATTACAACCAAGAGATTACATTAATAGCCATCAATTAATTGTGGGTTTAGGACTACTATTTTTGGGTTTATTTATATCTCAACCCCACATTGATGCACCTGCTATACGGCAAGTTACGGATAGTTCTGCCCCACCAATTTTTCCAATGTTATTTGTAACCATAGCATGTGGAGCTATCAGTGGCTTCCATGGATTGGTTGCTTCGGGAACCACATCAAAACAAGTAAATAAACTTGAAGATAGTCGTTTTATTGGATATGGAGCAATGTTAGGTGAAGGTACACTTGCATTGGCATCAACCATTGCTGCAGTTGCTGGGATTTCAATGGTAACTAATTGCCATCTTCCCTCCATTGGATTTGTTGAAAACTTAGACTGGCACACCTATTATGATACATGGGCTCATGCATCGTCTAATAAAGCAAAAGCATTTGTTTTAGGTGGAAGTGCATTTTTGCAAGAGTTGGGAATTCAGGCACAATTTGCCACTACAATCATTGCAGTATTGGTAATATCTTTTGCTGCAACCACATTAGATACAGCCACAAGAATTCAACGATTAATTATTTCAGAAATAGGTCATGCAACAAAAATAAATATGCTAAAAAATCGATATGGAGCAACCCTATTTGCCATTATTCCGGCTGTAATGCTCACATTACTCAGTGTGCCAGATCCTACTACGGGTCAATTAAAAGAAACTGCTTGGGTTTTATGGCCAATTTTCGGTGCAAGTAATCAAATGTTAGCTGCATTATCGTTAATGGTACTTACCCTTTACTTTTTAAATAAACAAAAACCCATACTTCCCCTTGTGATTCCCATGATTTTTGTAACTGTTATTACCATCTATTCCCTCCTTTTAAAGGTGGAAAGTTTTTACCTTCAAGGGAATATGCTCTTACTTACTATTTCTCTGTTTCTGCTAACACTGATTGGCTGGATGCTATTTGAAGGATGTAAACTCTTTTTTAAAATTAAAGCAAAGATTTAATGACTACAGCTGGAATTTATCTACACTTCCCTTTTTGTAAAACAAAGTGTATGTACTGTGATTTTTTTTCAATTACCAAACGGGAACATCAAATCCCACAATTTACAGACGCACTCATTCATGAAATTGAAATATTTGTTAATACCCATCATATTGATTGGACATTTGATACTATTTTTTTAGGTGGTGGAACTCCATCATTAATTGATACTAAAAACCTTGAACGAATTATAGAAACTCTCCATAAATATTTTAATTTAAGTGAAATTAAAGAGTTTACTTTAGAAGCAAATCCTGGAGAAGCTCCTCTTGAAAAGCTAAAGGAATTTCGACAATTAGGAATTAATCGTTTATCAATGGGTTTCCAATCTTTTAATGATAAACTTTTAGAATTTTTAGGGCGTTTACATACTGCAAGAGATTGCTTTACAACATTTGAGAATGCACGTACCGCAGGATTTAATAATATAAACGCTGATTTAATATTTGATATTCCTCACCAAACAATGAATCAATGGGAAGATGATTTGAAATCCCTTGTGAATTTAGACCCTGAGCATATTTCTACATATTCCCTGACCGTTGAGGAAAATACCACTCTATTTGGATTGGTTAATTCAGGGAAAGTTCAAATGCCATCAGAAGTTTTAGATATGGAAATGTTTATACATACTCGACGGTATTTAGAAGAAAATGGATATTCCCCTTATGAAATTTCTAATTTTTCAAAAACCAATATGGAATGTATGCATAATCTCCATTATTGGAATGTAGAAAATTATCTGGCTTTCGGTCCTTCTGCCCATGGTTATGATGGACAAACACGATGGTGGAATGTGAAATCATTAGAACAGTATTTTAAAGAAATTAAGCTCAATAAACTCCCAATTTTAAGTAGTGAGACCCTTTCACCCTCTGATCATTATAATGAATTAATTTTTAATGGATTACGTTTAACACAGGGTATCAAACTGCATATCTTACAAAATGCCTATCCTTATGACTTTGAGAGTTATATTGATTTTAAATTAAAAAAGTGGAGTGGATTAATTGAAGATGATGGTTATTTAAAATTAAACAATGAGGGAATTCTGTTAGCTGATGAAATTGCCAGTGATTTGTTTGTAGATTAAGAATTAATAATACTATGCATGAGGGTAACTACATCAATTACGTTCACATTTCCATCTCCATTTATATCAGCTGCACATAATTCATACACAGATTCTGGTTCTCCATTATTGAGGATAATATTAACCATTCTCACCACATCTAAAACATTGATATCTGAATCATAATTTACATCACCAATCATGCATTCATGCTGATTTTCAAACTGGAAAAAATTGACAATTTCATCAACATATATCGAAAAATCATCTCCTGAAAGCCCACCCAATTCATGACTTGCACCTATGGTTTTATAGCCATCTTCAGATTGATAATATACTGCTGTGGTATAATGAGGACTTTCATTCTTTAAGAGTGAATATGCACCATCAAGGGGAGCCAATCTGTCAATCCAATTAACCGATCCATTATATTCAAATGAGAGGCCTTCAGCAAATGTGCCATCAACACCAATTATAGTTGATAAATCAGACGCGCCATCTGCGATAGCATTTATATTAAAATATTCGTGGAGTTGCGTATCTTCATCGAAATACCAAGTATCTCCACCTTCAAGATATACATTCCCCCCTCGTTGTAATATGGGTAATAATTCATCAGATTGTGCATTTGATAATTGATAATTATCTGGATATACCCCTAACAGCACAAATGCAGTGTGATAATGCAATGTATTGGGTAATTCTTCCACATCCACATAATCATAAGATCCAAAACCATTGCTCATAAAGTAATTGGTTAGTTTTGTGGCAGATATAGAACTCCCATTAGGATTCCAAATCAGTACAGGTGCATTACCTATATTTAATTGAAGATTAAAACTTGGTAATTCGATGCAATGTTCAATACAACCAGATTCTGAAAGGTGGATATCAACATTTAATTCCGTTCCTAATGGTATATTTTCAAAAGATTCCATATCAATGAAGATGGGGAGATTATCTCCTCCTTCAATGGATTGGAAAATTAAACTTTCGTTTAATACCGTCATTAGTGATTCATCAGAATTAATCTCTACTTGAAGTGGATAGTTTAAATCTCCCATTCCAAGGTTTGAAACCACAAATGAAAGGGTGGCAATTTCTCCTGAATCCCATACTCCATCTTCATTATTATCCTGCAATATAGATGTTGAAATTGCCAATTCTGGAGCAAATACCTCTACCACAATGGGATACACCCACATTTCTTCTTCAGATTCAAATTTTATATGGAGCTGAATTACATGTCCATCTTCAATATCATTGTGGATTTTAAACGATAACTCACTTTGGAAATATTCATTTATTGAAATTTCATTTAATAATTCGGTTGCTGTTAACAGGGTAACAAATTCATCAGATGATTCTATTGAAACTGTAACATTTTCAAAATTATGAATAGATTGATTTTGAGCATCTATATGTAGAGAAACCATTTCACCATTATTGGCTTGATAATTTTCATGCTGACCATTTATCATCACATTATTAATGGTGATAAAACCTGTTTCTGATTCTATAATTTGGATGGTAGATTCATGTGGAATTTTATTATATCCAGTTAAAATTAGGGTTAAATGGTCATTATCTACATTAAGCGTAGATAAATCGAAATTAACAATACCCCCAAATGATTTTTCTGTAGCCAGTAATTCTCCATTTACAGAAAGTGCTGCTGTGAGCTCATCCTCATCTACATACACAATAAAATTTGATTGCCCATTGATTATATATTCATCATGTGTTGTATTTATTGCCTCTGGAGAGTCTGAACGGACCATAATTGAAGGGTCACCATAAACATGCCAATATTTTGCTTCTTCCACACCATTATCACCATAAGATTCTATCATTTTTAAGGTACTATTATAAAAAATTCCACTAAATGACCGAAGTTGATTCAATTCATAGGACTCCGTGAGTATTTCATTGAATTCATCTTGGCATTCCATAGGTGGTGCCCATTGCATTAATGTTGAAGATGCTGCCACATTTATGGCACCTGTAGGTACACCTTGATGGTTTGCATTAAGCCATGCCTCTGCCATACTCTCACCAAATTGTGATGCCCCCGTACGACAGGATACTGAAATAATAAATGGATATTTATCTACATTTTCTAGGGCATTAATATCATCCACACTAAAGCCTGAAGAAATCCATGAATTTACCGACCCATGCCCAGCATAATTAATAATTCCACGCCCAGAATTTACTGCATCATAAACATCGGATACTGAAGTACCATATATATCATAGGCTTGATCGATGTTGGTATAATTATATGAAATTAAAGCTTGGCGAATATTTTCAATATGTTCAAAATCGGCTTCACCATCATCACCTTGACCTTCACCTTGACTGGATGCAATACCTATTCCCTCTTGGTACCATGTGGCATTTTCATCTACATAACGTTCATAGCGTAGTACGCGTTGTACTTGAGTTTCAACATCTTCTAGAGACATAGCTGAAAATCGGCCGACAAATACTTCGGGATATGCATCATCACCATCTAAATACCCATACATAGGATCTGATGGATTATGTCCATCATCAGACCAAAAGGTGGGGACATCATCTGTATTGCCCACAAGAAGTACAAATGTCAAATCATTGTGAATATATTCATTCAAAATATAGGATTTAATTGCTTCTGGGGTTTGCCCCACATTATTTACACTCACTACTGATGTTTCTATTCCCTTTTGGTTTTTCCAAATCTGTAATGGTTGTATTGCATCTTCATACTCATCTGAAGTAATGATAAGCATTTTGCCATCATCATCCATTCTATCATAACGTAACTCATAATCATTACTAAAAACATCATCAAAAAGATGGGTAAACGCAGGATTTATTTTACTTGTAATTGGCAATTCACGTGAATGGTTTTGTACAAAATCAATGGTAACTCTCACTTTTTGGGTATAGGTAAGCCGTTGAGATTGAGGCAAATAAGAAAAGGGGGTGAATGTAAATCGTTCTCCAATCATTCCCCTTAAAATAAATGAGTGTGCGTCTTTTAAAAAATTTTGAGGGTATTGCTCATTTCCATCATAAACATCCCCAAATTCATAGGGTATAGATTTAGGTGACTTATCTCGAGTAATTGCCCCTTTTGAGGGTGCAATTGAAATATGGTCCACAACTTGTGATTCTCGTATTTCCACATGAATCTTTGCTTGTTTTCCATGAGGAACATGGACAGAAAACGAATATTGAGGTAAATTGGGATTCCCTGATTTTTCATTATAGAAAAGACCATCTACATTGGGGATTTTATATGCTTTACCTTGGATATATATAGTTGAAAGTGACATTTCACCATAATCAACATCTACTATAAAGGTATTGGAATTATCCTCAACAACGGAAAATTCTACTGCCCATAAAGGAGTACAGCAAAAAATGAATACGGTTAAAATTAAGTTTCTTATTATCACCATTATCTTAATGTAAATAGATTTTGCCAATTGTCATTATGAATTACATCACCAATTCTTGTTTTGTGACCGACATCACAAAACACTAAAATTTATAGAATTGTGGTATTATTTTTTAAGGAGGAAGGTGGAATTAATTTAGTGCAGATTGGAGATAATGTCAAAGGTGAATTAAGGCTAAGGTTTTGTATAGATCAATATTCTAAATTTGCTATGAGTATATATAGGGGTTTCATTTATTGCTTAGTTAAAATCATTAATTCACAATAACCAGTATGTGGATTTAACCCTTCAGACGTAAGATTCAAATTTGTTTTAGTAAAAACTACAGAATCACCATCAGGTTGAACCAATATAATATCATTGCCATTTTCTATCCAAGTTCCCTCTTGAGCATCACCGCCTATTACAGAAGTTATAGCAGTACCATCATCATTTAATGTTATTGAAACCTCTCCTGACATTGTTGGAAGTATATTTTCAGCAGTCCCACTACAATCTTCACTTGAATATTGTAAATAAGTTGTTAATATGTACGTACCAATATTAGAATTAGAACAGGATGAATCATCTCCACCCCAAACACCACACTCATCTTGCTCACAAGTAGTGTTATCATTTAT
>CAYQPE010000048.1:0-13255 GCA_964419445.1 uncultured bacterium | reverse complement strand
CCAAACTCTACTGCTAGAGGTAGGCCTACATAGCCTAACCCAATTATACCAATTGACTTATTCATTATTACCAATAATTTTTGAGATTGCATTCTCATGAAACTGACTTCGCATAAAATAAATTGCACCCAATATTGTATATGCAATAAATCCATAGGCATGTACAACTATAGCAAATGCATCAGCATCGGCTGTTGAAAACATGAAAATATCTACCATAACTAATTTTACACCGGCATGAAATGTCCCAATCATTCCAGGGGCTGAAGGTATAGACATAAATAATGATGTTACCACGAGTACAAGTAACGATTGAGCAGGACTCATACCAAAGTCAAATGCATATTGTATGAGGTGGACGTCAAACCAATATATGGCCCAAGTTGAGAATCCTAATAGAAATAGTTGTGGTATTTTTGCTATATCAATATTCTTAAACCCATCAATAAAATTGGAAATGAGTTTAACTATTTTATTTTCTGATTTAATTAAATTCAATTTACTCATTACAATTAATATAACGATAATGACGAATCCCACACCTAAACCATAATACACAATTTCTTTTAATGAATCATCCATTGGATAAATGAATAATAACAAAATGGATAGGGCCATTAGAGAAAGCGTATCCAATAATCTTTCCACAATAATTGTTCCAAATACATACGATTTAGAAAGCTTATATCTTTGACCCAAAATATAAGCACGCAGAACTTCACCTAATCTCAATGGCAACACATTATTACCAAAATAACCAATCAATTCATATTTAAACAGTGGGTAAACTTCAACATTATCAGATTCCCTGAATAACATTTTCCACCGTATCGCCCTCAATACAACCGAAAAAATAATTAGCAAACAGGCTAAAAGAATATATTCATATTGCACATCTTTAATGCTATTGATAAAGGCTACTAACTTAAAATCTTTGAATGCCCACCAAATGCCAAGGGTACTAATTATTATTCCAATAATTGATTGTGGTTTTGTAAGGATGGATAGATTTTTAAAAATTTTATTCACGTAAGTCTATAATTGAAAAATCACTACGGTTAAATTGAAAATAGCTGGAATCTGGGGATTCAATTTTTTGAAGTTGAATATTTTTAAATACAATATTTTTCCCAGATAACTTCATCTCAACTTCATTCAACTTTTCTTCAGAAAACTCAAACCTAATTTCTATACCATTATGATAAAATGTGGCCACATCTTTTTTCAATATACTCAAACTAATTAGTTTTTGAAGTTTTTTAAAATCTGAAACCAGACTTATATTTTTTAAAAATGTTGAGTCGGGTAATTGAAAAATTGCCTGTTTTGTCCGATTTTCTACATTTATCCAATACTTACCGTTCGATATTAATTTTTTCTCACCAAACTCTATATAGAATTTCTCAAAATCACCTTGGATAAATTCACATTTATATTGTGAGTTTTTTTTATTTAATTCATCTGTTATATCAACATCAAATTGAATTTTTTTGTAATTTGATTCAATAAAATTTCTATTATCCCTTAACCACTCTTGCACAATATTTCGAGGGAATATCAAAGAAATGGTAAAAATGAAAATAAAGAAATGTGAGGGTTTATTCACCAAAAACGGATTCCAAATAAGACATATCTACTAACACATCGCGAGCTTTACTTCCACTATACCCACTAACAATTCCCAAAGATTCTAGCTCATCAATTAATCGACCTGCTCTACTATATCCTATTCTAAATTTACGTTGTAACATAGATACTGATGCCTGTTGCGTCTCTATCACCATTACTGCAGCATCTTTTAATAGCTCATCTGTATCTTCATCCACTGAAAACTCACTATCCAATGAGGCTTGCTGCGTTTCGGGAAGCATCACTTCTTCTGGCTTTGGTTGTGAGGTAATATGTTCCATGATCCGCTCAATTTCATCAAGTTCTATTAAAGCATTATGAAGCCTAATGGGTGACGCTGACCCTGGTAATAAGAATAACATATCACCACGCCCCAATAATTTTTCTGCTCCAATTTGATCAATTATAGTTCTTGAATCAACTTTTGATGAAACTTGGAAAGAAATCCGTGCAGGGAAGTTTGATTTTATCAGTCCCGTAATTACATCTACAGATGGACGTTGTGTCGCTACAACTAAATGGATTCCAACTGCACGTGCTTTTTGAGCAAGACGTGTAATTGGTTCTTCTACAGCACGGCCAGAAGTCATCATTAAATCTGCTAATTCATCAATGAGTACAACGATATATGGAATATTTTCCAAATCTGAGTTTTGCTTACATCTATCATGATACTCTGAAATATTCCGTACCCTCGCATCTGCAAAAACTTGGAAACGTCTTTCCATTTCTGTAATTGCTGAATCAAGAATTCCCACTGCATTTTCAGCTGTAGTCATAACATACTCATCTAAATTGGGAGCCGTGATTAAATGATACCCCACTAATGACTTATATGTGGCAAGTTCCAACTTCTTGGGATCAATCATAATGAATTTTACTTCATCAGGTTTTGCCTTATATAAAATTGAAATGATTATAGTATTGATGCATACAGATTTTCCCGCTCCAGTGGCACCTGCAACGAGCAAGTGTGGCATTTTGTTTAACGCAAAAGTATAGGCTTCACCTACAGTAGTTTTACCTACTGCTATGGTTAATTTTGATTGACTATCTACATACTCTTTAGAATTTATAATACTCTTTAAATATACGATTGCAGGTTGTTCATTTGGCAATTCTATGCCCACAGATTTTGACCCCGGGATTGGTGCAATTACACGAATTCGCTGCGCTTTCATTACACGGGCTAAGTCATCGGCTAAATTTGTAAATTTGTTTACTCTTACCCCTTCACCCGGTTCAATTTCAAATAAGGTGATAACGGGTCCTGGAGAAATTTTTACCACACGCCCTTGAACACCAAATGTTTCTAATGCATGGATGAGTTGATCTGCCTTTTCATGTAAAGAATCTCGATCCTGATTTGAATTTATTTCTATGGGATCTTCTAAAAATTCTGTGGTGGGAAGTTTAAACTGCCTGTATTTTGCTCTACGCTCTTTTTGAGCATCCAAATCGGATTCATCAATTGTGACTTCATCTTCAATGGTTATATCTTCTTCGGATTCCTCATCGATTGTTAATTCGTCAGTATTATTTTCTTCAGTTTCAACAGGCTCAATTATAGCATCAGTAGAAATCTCATCTGACACATCAATTTCCTCTTGATCTACTTCTATTTCATCTTCAATTGGCTCTGTTTCAACTTCATTAATTTCTTCTTCAAGAGTTTCTTCTTCTGTTGTTAAATCATATTCCACTTCGTTTTCATGTGAATCTACAATTACAGAATCTATTCTTCTCTTCTCTTTAAATTCTGAAATCTTATCTCTTAAAAATAATTTAAAATTTTGGAATTCATCGAAAATGGAAATTTTTAAAATTCCAGTAATAATGATGATAAGGGCAAGAAACATGATGACTGAATAGGCATACACACCCAACATATTTCGAATAAATTCTGTAAGGGAATATCCAATTAATCCAGAATATTCTACTGCCCACCATTTTGACTGGTATATGCCACTTTGAGCCACTATTGATGACAGCCATACACCAATTCCAAAAATATAAATTGATGGCTTTATAAACCACTCTAATTCTCTTCTGGTAAAAATGGCATAGCTATACATTCCCAAAATTATGGGGTAAATAAATGATGCCCATCCGAATGTAAACTTCATTAAATAATAAGAGGTGTATATACCAAAAATTCCCATGATATTATTTTTTGCAATATCAGGAGAAATTCCATCAGGGGATTCGGTTGGATCATATGTGGCAAAACTTATCATTAAAAACAATGATAATACAGCCAACAATATTCCTATTAATTCTTTGTTTCTATTTTCCATTAATGAAGTAATGAAGTCTCTTTAACAAATGGTGATTTTACAATTTTCGCTTTAACGGATTTGTTTCTTATAATGATGCTAATTTCTGTCCCAACTTTTGCAAATTGATGCTTAACATAGGCCATACCAATTCCCTTTGATAAAGATATCGATTGAGTGCCGCTAGTAACATTCCCAATTACTTCACCTTCTTTTTCAATTAAATAATCATGGCGAGGAATCCCACGTTCTAATAATTCGAAGGTAATTAATTTTCGCTGGGGCTTGTTCACTTTTTGTGAATGTAAAATTTCTCTACCAATAAAATTATTTTTCTCAAACGATGTTATCCATGATAGCCCTGCCTCTATGGGACTGGTGGAATTATCAATATCGTTTCCGTATAGACAATATTTCATTTCTAAACGAAGAACGTCTCTTGATGCAAGACCACAAGGCTCAACCCCTTTATGTAGTAATGATTGCCAAATTTTTACTATTGAATCATGGGAAGCATAAATTTCAAATCCCAATTCACCAGTATAACCCGTTCTACTCAACATGACAGAATCATCACAAATTGTAGCATCCATATAAGAATAAAAATTCAATTGGATTTCTTCTTTTGAAAGGGATGACAGTATTTCTCGTGATTGAGGACCTTGAATTGCAATTAAAGAATACTTATCTGAATGATTCTCTATGGTGCAATTAAAATGGTTTTTAGATTGTAACCATTTAAAGTCCTTATCGATATTTGATGCATTCACCACCATGAAATAACCATTATTTTTTCTATACAAAATTAAATCATCAACAATACCACCATCTTCGTAACACATGGCTGAATATTGAGCATCACCAATTTCTAAATTCCGTACATCATTTATAGTTACATGCTGAAGGAATTCTAATGCATCCTCACCAGATATCCAAAATTCCCCCATGTGAGAAACGTCAAACATCCCTACTTTTTCACGAACTGCTTTATGTTCAGACACAATCCCTTTGGGATAACTCACAGGCATTCCAAAACCACCAAAAGGTACAATTTTGGCATTTAATTTAACATGTTCATCATATAATGAGGTTTTAATATTTGTGGCCATTAACGTAGTTCCGACAAGGTAAGTTTAACTAGTTCTTCTGTTGTTAATTTTGGATTCTCTTTTGAAATATTCTGAATTGAAGTCCGCACATCTTTTCCTTGAAACCCTAAGGCAACAAGAGCATCGTATGCATCTCCAGATGCACCCGTTAAATTATCTTCTTTTGGTAAATCATCCTCAGATAATTTTACAAATTTATCTTTAAGTTCAACAATTATTCTTCTGGCTGTTTTAGGACCAATACCAGGTAATGCTGTAAGCATAGCAACTTCACCGGCAATGAGTCGTTTTTTAAATTCTTCAGGTGTAACTGCAGAAAGCAAAGCAATGGCTGTTTTGGGGCCAATGCCTGAAACTGATATTAACATTTCAAATAAATTTTTCTCAGTTTCATTGGAAAATCCAAATAGAGATTGACTGTTTTCAGTTACGTGGAAAAATGTACGTAATCGAAGTTCATCTCCAGGTTTTCCCAATAGGTCGTATGTGTTAGTAGAAATAAAACACTGATAGCCCAATCCATTTACATCTATAATTACTTCTGATGGAGATTTTTTTAATATTTTGCCTGAAACTGAAACAATCATAGCTCTGCCAACCTAAATTGCTGAAAATGGCATAAGGCAGTTGCAAGTGCATCTGATGCATCCATAGGATGAGGCAACTCATTCATTTTTAAATATGTTTTAACCATAAATTGCACTTGCTCTTTTTGGGCATTACCGTTTCCGGTTACAGCCTGTTTAATTTTTTTTGCTGAATATTCATGGATAGATAGTCCTGCAGATGCTGCAGCTACCATGGCAGCTCCCCTTGCTTGACCTAATTTTAATGCTGATTTTACATTTTTACCATAGAATACATCCTCAATTGAAAAAACCGATGGATTATATTCTCCAATTAAATGAGAAACATCTTCAAAAATTGTATAAAGCCTATTGGATAAACTAGATTTTCGATCTGGTTTTACCACTCCAAAATCTACTATTTGGGGGGTATCATTCTCAATTGAAATAATGCCATATCCAGTTTGAACCAATCCTGGATCTATGCCTAAAATTTTCACTTATGCGAGTTCTTGTAATTGGGATTCATCAATTTCAAAGTTTGAGTATACTTTTTGAATATCTTCATGTTCCTCTAAAAGATCCATTAACTTTAATAATTGTTTTACATCATTCCCAGATACATTTACGGTATTAATAGGAACAAGACCAACTTCACCTTCAACATCAAACCCTTGAGATTCTAGCCCTTCACTAATTTCACCAAAATTTTCTGGAATAGTTTCGATAATGTAATTTTCATCATCTTCCGTGTTGAAATCTTCAGCACCAAGCTCTAATGAAGCATCTAAAAGCTGTTCTTCATCCACATTATTTTTATTTATGGAAATCGTACCTTTTTTCTCAAACATCCAATTCACACATCCAGACTCACCTAAATTCCCACCATTTTTAGACATTATATGACGAATATCTGGAACGGTTCGGTTTTTATTATCAGTCATAATTTCCATCATGATGGCTACACCCCCTGGGCCATAACCTTCATACACATAATTTTCGTATTTAACTCCTGGAAGATCACCTGTTCCTTTTTTGATTGCACGATCAATATTCGCAGCAGGCATATTGTCAGATTTTGCTTTTTTTACTGCCAACCGAAGGGTTGGGTTCATTTCAATATCGCCACCACCTTCTCGTGAAGCCAGCGTAATCTCTTTAGAATGTCGAGTAAAAATGGCACCACGTTTTGCATCTGCAGCCCCTTTTTTTCGCTTGATGGTACTCCACTTACTATGTCCTGACATAATTGACCTTTGATTTTTTGATTTTAATTATACCTGTAATTTATGAGTTTTTAGAGAGGAATTCTATTAGAGAAATTACTGATTTATCAATAAAATGAATATCAAAATAAAAAATTATTGGAACAATCACTACCACTCATTGTAAGCCATTGAAACAAAACAAAAGGAGTCACAAATGAAAGAAAAGATAACCATAACCCTTGTTTTAACTGCAACCCTTAGTTTACTTATTTATCACCAAAGTCAAACAAATGAGCTGGCAGTGAAAGCAGAAGAACCCAGTCCCATAACCCAAAATCAAACCATGGAAATAATAAAAGATGAGTTTATTGAAAACCAACCTTTAGTTGATATTTCTACAGTAGGTTCACAATTACCGCTAGTTCCAGAAACTGATACATGCGAAGAATGTGAACTTGATGCTGCAGAAACAGATCAACTTACTTTCTCCGAAGCATTTAAACATTATAGAACATGCTTAGGAATTGGTGAAATTTTCACATGGAATGGTGTTGATTATTTAATTGAAATCGCAGAAGAACAAAAATCACTTTTTGCCGATTCAGTTATTGTGGATAAGGAACAATTAAGTCAAAAATAGTTCCTAAAAAGAGAGTAGTGCGCGCCTATTCTCTTACTTTATAGGCCTTATTTGCCTACGTTGAATCCAACCGTTTTTACCATCAATTAATTCAATCTCAACCCATTTTTGAGATATATCATTCATGGATACTTTTAATCCTTCATGGATTTTAAAAAGGAAAGTTGAATGTGAATTGGGTTCAGAATATACATTCACTGATTCCGATATAATCACACCTTCGTCATATTTTTCATTGGTCCAAATTGAATGTAAACAAAATGAAAATGAAACTAAAATCAAAAGGATAAGAATATTATCCACAACCATTGACACTGTAGAACGACCCATATAAAATTTCAATATAGAAAAGATTGCCAATACAATAAGAAGACTCAGTACAATCTTTATCCACATGTTTGGTGTAAACTTTTCCTTTATTGAAAAATATAATTTTAGTAAAAATGGAGCTTTTGGCATTTCGATTCGATCTTTAACATTGACATTTGCTAAAGTTAAATTAAATTGAGCATCTTCATGAGTAGGATCATGATGTAAACACATCTCATAAGACCACACCGCACCCGAAATATTTTCTAAACGATAATATGCATTTCCTAAATTATAGTATAATTGAGGGGATTCCCAATTTTTCTCCAATATAGATTCAAACAAATTTTTGGATTTTTCGTATTTCCCTATTCGGTAATATTCAATCCCTGCCTCGTACATTGATTCTAAATCATTTGTATTGTTTACATGGCTTTCACCAAAAATAAATGAAAGTGAAAATAACAAATAAACTATTTTAAGACCATTCATTATCAACTTCTTTCAACAACGATTCTAATCGATTTACATCTTGATTAATATTAGCATTAGAAACAGGCGAAAATCTTACAGACTCACCTCTTTTTAAAATTTCCTCTAAATCATTCAAAATTTTATCATTTTCATGATGAGCTTTTAGGATTTCAAATATTTCAGCAATAGAATATTCTACATTCCTATTTCCAGTTTTATCATTTATAAATTGAATCAAAATTCTATTTATTTCACTATAAACTTCTTCAGGTGACATTGAATTTATATCAATTGTCATTGATTTTAATGCATGCTTTAATGCTGCCTTAGATTTTCGAGAACTTGCTGTATTTACCAAATGACTCTGACGAACACTTACCATACTGGGAAACAAAAATGTAGTAATTGCTAAAATGAATAGAAAGTATGACCACTTATCAAAAAGTCCTGAATTTAATTTTTGCCATTGAGGTATAGCTTCATCCATAAAACGAATATCTTTACCAACAATTTGCACTTCTTCTTTTGAAAGCCCAATATTTTCGTTGAAATTGTTTTTACCTTCTGAAATAGATAATTTGAAAGGCTTCGTCTCTGTTATAATCCATTTTTGGGAATGTGGATTAAAATATTTCAACTTAAATGGAGACAAGGTAAACTTTCCACTTTCTCGTGGAATTATCACATATTCAATAGATTTTGTCCCTCCAATTATGTTCTGAGACTTTGATTCTTTCATTGTAATTTTAGGTTCAAAAACTTCAAATCCTGTCGGGAAGGTATAAGGTAAAATATCTACACTTTTAAGATTTCCATTTCCTTTAATATTTACCTTTATTGTGATTGCTTCATTTTCAACAGGATTTCGCGTATCAATGGTGGAAGTCAATTTCCAACTCCCAACATTTGCTGAAACTAATTTATCGGATGATGGTGGTAATGGCTTTACATTAATAATTTTGCGTTGAGTAGAAAGTGTATATTGCTTTGAAGGAGAACCAAACAATGAAAAATCATTTCTGCGTCTTTCTCTTACTGCAACTGTGGCCACCATGGGTTCAATCTCTAATTGCCCTGATTTTGTAGGGAATAATGCAACCTTTTTAATAGTAGCAGCATTAAATTGTTTTCCATGTTTTTGCACTCGCTTCAACTTTAAATTTGTTGGACTATGTAAATCCTCTACCCAAAACCCCTTGAAACGAGGGAGTTCATTATCAAAACCAGTTATATCAACTCTTGTGTATAATGTATAAGTTAAAATAATCTGTTCTCCTCTATAAGGAGAGTTATTATCTACATCAACTTCAATGAAAAATTTAGAATCTTTTAATGACGCCGTGTTGCGTTTTGATACCCCCACATATATGGGTTTAGATTTCTGTGTTTTCCCATCTACATTAATTTCAAATTGAGGTATTTCCAGTCGGCCTGCTTTTAATGGAAGGAGCATCCACGTAAGGGTGTATGTGGAGCTACTTGACATTTTACCATTTATAAATTGATAATTTGAGCTGGATGACTGGCTAGGTCCTGATATAATTTTAAAATCTGCTAATGTAGGCAATTCTACAACTGGAGCATCCTCTGTATTTTGTGTCATTACCGTTAATGTTACTGAATCACCTTCATTGATTTGATTCCGATCAACATTTACAGACACGTTTGCACAAAACAATGTGGATAAAAATATAAATGATAAAAATCTCATCACCAATCTTTCTCCAATTTTATCCGCCCTTTTGCCTTATATTTTTTCTGTTTCAAATTATCTTTATCCGCTTTGAGAGCATTTAAAATGGCTTGGGCTTCCTGCAAATCTTGTTTTTGTGCTTCTGTCATTTCTTGAGGTTGAGCAGGAGACGGTTGTTCTTCATCCCTTTGAGGCTCTTCTTCATTATGTTCTTCAGATTGCTGACCTTCAGTAGAATCTTGCTTTTCATCCTCATTTTCTGATGCAGATTCATCCCTCTTTTCATTTTCTTCTGGAGTATTTTCTGATTCAGACTCATTCTCTTCAGATTGACTTTGCTCCTGATTCTCATCAGAATTTTCTGAATTTTCAGATTGTTGATTCTGTTGATTCTCCTGCTGCGATTCATTCTCCTCTTGAGAATTCTCGTCTTGATTTTCTTGGTTTTGATTTTGTTGTTGCTGTTGTTGTTTCAAAACTTCACGGCTCAACATAAAATTATGTTTTATGTCTTCATCATCAGGATTCAACTTTAATGCTTCTTTATAAAGTTTGTTACTCTCCTCAATATTTCCATTCTCAAATTGAAGATTTCCCATATTGTAAAATGCATGGGATTTCAGCTCATCATCAGATGATTCCAATGCATGTGAAAATTGATTTATAGCCCCTTCTATATCTCCAGTTTTTGAATAGATATTCCCCAAATTATAGTTTAATGCTTTCAATTCAGGGTATTTTTCCACAAGCCCTTCATAAGTGCTAATGGCATCAGTAACTGATTTGGGAAGCTCTTGAACATCTGGATTACCCAATAATATTGACAGGGAAAAAATAAATAATATAAATTTCATTATTTACTAAACCTCCCCTGCCATACCGATTCTTTTTGTGTTCGCGTAGGAATAAAAAACTCTACTATAAATAGAATTAAGGCAATGAGTAAAAATATTTGATAACGGTCTTCGTATTGAGAAAAAATATGCGACTTTAACTCTCTATTTTCCATATCATTGATTTGTGTAATTATGGGGAATATTGCATTAGATTCATTTCCCACCCGTACATACTTGCCCCCTGTTTTTGAGGCAATACTACTCAATGTACTTCCATCTAATTTACTGGTAATTATTTTACCATTTTTATCCTTTTTAAAGTCTTTTCTATTCCCATTTATATCCGTAATTGGTATGGGACCACCATTGAGAGTTCCCATCCCCAATGTGTGAACAATAATCCCTCTTGCATTGGCCTCATCCACTAAATCTATTATTCGTCCTTGATGATCTTCACCATCAGACACCAATAATATCACTTTAAAACTCTCTTCATTTTTGGGAATATTTTCCAATGCCAATTCAAGTGCTGATGCAAGGTCAGTACCTTGCGTGTGGATCATATGAGAATTTATAGAATTTAAAAATAATCTGCTTGCAGAATAATCTGATGTTAATGGGCAGTGGAGATGCGCCGTTCCAGCAAATACAATGAGTCCAATTCTATCTCCATCTAACTGATTGATTAAACTTGAAATTTCTAGCTTTGCTTTTTCTAATCGCGATGGCGATATATCTATTGCATCCATACTGGTAGAGGTATCAATAGCCACAATAACATCCACCCCTTTACGATTTAGCTCCTTCAACTTGGTTCCAATTTGCGGCCCAACTGAAGACAAAATCAAAAATAATATAGCCACAATTATCAATCTAGATCGTAATCGCACACGGCTTAATTTTACACGATTTAATAAAAATGCCCTAATTTTATCAGAACCAATGGATTCTAAACGATTTCGTAATTGCTTGCCTCTTATTGCATATCCTATAACCACAATTAAAAATGGTATGAAAAGGAAAAACAATTGAGGATGGGTGTATCGAATCATTAGAATAGCTTCCCAAAGATTCCACGTGTAAAGGTAAGCAATAGTAATGATAAAATAGCAGATGGGATGGTAAACCAAGGATACAATTCAGTGAAATTTTGATACTCTGAAACTTCAATTTCAGTTTTTTCTAATTCATTGATTTCAGCATACACCTCTTTCAATGATTCATTATCGGTGGCTCTAAAAAATCTACCACCGGTTATGTGGGCAATCTCTTTCAGGGTAGCTTCATCCACATCCACTTGAACATTTTGTACGGTTTTTCTTCCCCATATATCAGTAACAGGATACGGTGCCATGCCATGAGTTCCTGCTGCAACGGTGTAAAACCGAATTCCAAATGTGTTGGCAAGTTCTGCTGCAGTAATAGGGTCTAATTCTCCTGCATTATTACTACCATCAGATAACAAAATTGCCACTTTCGATAATGACTCACTATCTCGCAATCGATTAATTGCAGTGGCAATAGCCATACCAATGGCCGTACCATCATGTTCTTTATCAATAATCTCAATTTGTTTGGTAAAATCCGTAATAATATCAATATCACGAGTAAGGGGACATTGAATATAGGATTCTCCTGCAAATACAATAATTCCCAATCTGTCACCTTCACGGGCTTTTATAAATGATTGTGCAACATTTTTGGCAGCTTCTAATCTGTTGGGTTTAAAATCTTGTGCCAACATTGAGGATGATTGATCAATTACCAGAAGAATATCAATAACTTCAGCATTGGTTTCACGGATAGTATCTGAAATTCGGGGGCGAGCCAAGCCTATTATCATTAATGAAATGATGAGCAATTTTATAAAGAGTAATCCAAGGGCTTTGCGTTTCCCCCGTAATAAATGTTGGGTAGGAATAAACGATATACTTGAATATCGTATACTGGCTTCTTGGTATTGTCCCCGTTTAAAATACCAAAGTAACATGATGGGAACCCCCAAAAGCCCCACCAAATAATATGGATGTGCAAATTCCATTAATTATGGATGTTATGATGAATGTTTAGACTGTTAAAAAGTTTCTCAAATTTTTATAAAATTTTGACGCCAAATTTAGGATTTTACTACCCATTGTTTTATGCTAATTTCATAATCTTGAAAAAATATATTTGCTTAATGTTTTTGTATTCATTAGATTTTAGTAATGAATTCTCAGTATCAAAATCCCATTATACACGCTGATGGCTCTCAAATTCTAAAATGGGCAGTCCACACTCCGGTTGTAACTCAAACACCTTATTGTAGTCAAAAAATTGAAAATACAGAGTATATTGCTGTAAATGTAGTATTAATAGAAAATAACAAAAATAATAACTATATGCTTCAATCCGACTATACTACACAAAACTGCAGTATATCAAATATAGGGTTGCAGTATATACAGGGTTAGCCTTTTTGTTAAAATTCAATAAATTTGGAGAGATTCAGAGGGAATTGAAATTTCTAACTCTG
>CAYQPE010000047.1:0-13364 GCA_964419445.1 uncultured bacterium | reverse complement strand
ACCTTCACTGAAATTGGGTACACATTCTATAATTTTCATTTACATGCCTTTAATTTTGATGATGATGAATATAATAATGATTAAAAAAATAATATTTTTAAAAATAACTTTGGGTGTTGCCCATTTACGCCAATTTCTACTATTGGGTTTATCCAACTATATCCCTGCAAATATATACATGAAGAAATCTATAAATGGCCCCATTATTTTTCCTAAAATTGAAATTCCGGTGATAATGCTAAACAAAATTACACCAAGTAATACTTTTGGGCCATTTACTTGCAATTTCCATGCAAGTTCTGGATTTTTACGAGAGAGAATAGAGCCAAAAATTTGAGAACCATCGAGAGGAGCTATTGGAAGCAAGTTGAATATAGCTAATGCAATGTTGATGTATAGAAATAGATACAATGCACTCCCAACTGATTCATCTATGGAAAATTGATAAAAATTAACTAAGCGTATTACGATACCACAGATTAATGCTAAAAGTAAATTTGATGCAGGACCTGCAAATGCCACTTTTATCATTCCAGTACGTTTGTCACGTAAATTTAATGGATTTACAGGTACAGGTTTAGCCCATCCAAAGCCAACAAATAAAATCATCATAGAACCCATTAAATCTAAATGTGCAAATGGATTAAGTGTTAATCTGCCTTGCTTTTCTGCAGTATCATCACCCAGCAAATATGCTACAAATGCATGAGAGAATTCATGAAATGACAGGGCAAATACTAATACTGGAATTAGGATAATAAGTACATCAAGGTGATCTGGAAAAAGTCGTATTAACATATTAATTACGTGGATGAAATTGGCTATAAATTTCTTTTAAAAGAGTTTTATCAATATGGGTATAAATTTGTGTAGTTTCAATATTGGAATGCCCTAAAAGTGCTTGTACAATGCGCAAATCAGCACCGCCTTCTAATAAATGTGTAGCAAAGCTATGTCGTAAGGTATGTGGTGTAATATGCTTATCAATATCAGAGTTTAGCAATGCCTTTTTTAAAACTTTCCATATTGCCATACGAGATAGCTCAGTCCCTCTATTATTTAAAAAAACTGCACCCTTTGATTTACCTTTATTAGCATATACAAGTCTATCATTATTAATATAAATTTCTAAAATTTCAGCTAATTTAGCGGATAATGGTACAATACGTTCCTTATTCCCTTTACCAATTATTCGTAAGATCTGTTCATCCCATTTAATACTTGTAAGTTTTAAAAATCTAAGTTCAGATACTCTAAGTCCTGAGGAATATAGCATAGAAATTATGGCATAATCCCTATTTCCATGACGGTCATTTAAATCAATAGTATTAAGAATAGATTCAACTTCTTGTACCGTAATAGTTTCAGGTATTTTTTTAGATACCTTTGGGAAATCAATTCCTTCTGTTGGATCTACTGCAGAGAAGTTTTTAATTAAAAGGAATTTATGAAAACCTCTAATTGCAGATATATGCCGTCTAATCGTCGTATTCTTTACCAATTTATTATCAATAAAAAATCCCAAATAATTTTTAATATGAAGAGTTTCAACTTTATTTATATTATCAATTTTTTCTTCAATATTTAAATATTCAGCATATTTTGACAAATCATTCCAATAAGAATCAGTAGTATTACTTGCAAGGCGTCTTTCAAATTGCAGATAAACTAAATATTCTTTAATTTTTTGAATTAATCGAAGGTTTGACATATAAATTAAATTGAAGAAGTAATTGCTCGCAAATCATCTTGAGTCGCACCATTTTCTATAAAAGTACCTAGAACAATATGACTTGCACCTGCATTTGAAATTTCTTTAGCTTGCTGCGCTGTGGTAATTCCGCCACCAACAATTATGGGGATATCTATGTTTTGTGACAGTAAAGCAATTACGTCTTGAGATGCAGGTTTATTTGCACCGCTACCGCATTCAAGAAAAATAAATTTACAACCCAAATATTGACCTGCAAGTGCATGAGCTAAGATGATATCAGGTTTATTCATGGGTAATGGATTTGTATTACTCATTACCTCTACAGACGTTTTATCACCACCAGAATCTAATAAAATGTAACCTGTAGGAATAGGTTCAATATTAAGCGATTTTATGATTGGTGCTGATTCAACATGCTCCCCTATTAAATACTGAGGATTTCGCCCACTAAGTAAGGTTAGAAATAATATTGCATCTGCATTTGATGAAAGTTGTTTTGATGAACCTGGAAAAATAATTACAGGTAAAGTGGTATTGCTTTTAATGAATTTAATTCTCTCATCAAAATTATTATCGAGAATTAAACTGCCTCCAACCAATATAGCGCTAAATCCACTTTTATTGATTGTATCTACGTGATTTTTAAGCAATTCATCATTTTTTACATCTGGATCAAGAAGTGCAAATGCTGTACAATTATTTTTTTGTAGTGTATTGTAAATACTCATATTGTTTTAAGAAATGAGATTAATGAATCTATTTCTTTTTTGCTTCTCTTTTCAGTAACACAAATTTGTATATATGAATCTGATTCATCATTTTCTAAAGCATCAATTAAATAGTTTTCATTTAATGCTTTTTCAATAATTGATTTTGCTGAGCTCTCGGTTTTAACTATAAACTCTTTTGCAAAGCTGAAACTAGGTACTTGAAATTTATCTAATTTATCAATTTCTTTAGCAGTATATTGGGCTTTTTTATAAGAAAGTTCAGCTAATTGTGGGAGACCCTTTTTTCCCATAATAGACATATAAATGGTGGCTCTTAATGCTATCAATCCTTGATTTGTGCAAATGTTAGATGTTGCATTTTCTCGTCGAATATGTTGTTCTCTTGTTTGGAGTGTAAGAACGAAGCCTTCTTGATTGTTTTTATCAATGGTTCGGCCAATAATTCGACCAGGCATACGACGTACATACTGCTTTTTAACTGCCATTAATCCTACAAATGGGCCACCTAAAGACATATAATTACCTAAACTTTGCCCTTCACCTACATAAATATCAGCACCACATTCGCCCGGAGACTTAAGTATTGATAGAGATACAGGATCACTAACTGCCACGAGCAATGTTTTCTCATCACCAATTATTGATTTTGCATCTGCCCAATTTTCTATTAATCCGTAATAATTTGGAGATTGCAATACAACTGCAGCAATTTCTCCTAATTGGGATGAAATTGACTGAGTGTTAGTAATATGATTTTTTTCTTCAATATATATTATTTCAATATCTCTATTTTGGAGATATGTTTCTACAACTTCCGCATATTTAGGATTAAGGGTTTTACTGAGAGCAATTTTTTTTCTACATGTTGCAGAAATAGCTAAAGAGCATGCTTCAGCAACGGCAGATGCTCCATCATATAATGATGCATTTGCCACATCCATTCCGCTCAACTCACATATCATTGTTTGAAATTCATACAAATATTGCAAAGTGCCTTGTGAAACTTCAGCTTGATATGGTGTGTATGCAGTATAGAATTCAGAACGATTTGCAATAGCATCTACTGCTTTTGGTACATAGTGATCATACACTCCTCCCCCTAAAAAGCATAATGCTTGATGTGAAGCAGTATTTTTATTTGCCAGTTCAGAAGCGAGGGCTTCACATTCAAATTCAGAAATAGCACTGTCAATATTCAGCTCTGAATTTAATCGTAAGTGCTTGGGGATAATATTTACAAGTTCATCAAAATCCTTGACTCCTATAGTTTCAAGGATTTCTTTTTCCTGCTCAACTGTACACGGAATATAGTGCATTATGAAATTAGCGCTCCATAAGCTTTATGATCTAACAAATCGTCAGATTCTGTTGGATTTGTAATTTTCAATTTTATAATCCAGCCTGCCTCATATGCATCACTATTAATAGATTCAGGGTTAGACTCTAAATCCTCATTAATTTTATCAATTTCACCGCTTAAAGGTGAATATAAATCAGCCACTGTTTTTACAGCTTCTACCGTACCAAACACATCACCTTTGTCGAAATTATCTCCAACATTAGGAAATTCAACAAACACGATATCGCCCAATTCACCTTGAGCAAAATCAGTGATACCTATGGTAGCAATTTCACCATCAATTTTCACCCATTCATGTTCAGTAGAATACTTATAATCTGTTGGCAAACTCATTAATTCTCCCCTTTTTTGTAATCAAACTTCTCTAAGAAAGTTGTATCAAACTTTCCTGCTTTAAATTGTTCATTTAATAATATTTGTTTCTGAAATGGTATAGCTGTTTTTATACCTTCAATTACACATTCGTCCAATGCGCCAATCATTCTATTTATTGCTTCATTTCGTGTTGGGGCATGTACAATTAATTTAGCAATCATAGAGTCATATGTAGGAGGTACCCTATATCCCGCATAAACGTGAGTGTCAACACGTATGCCCATGCCACCAGGCATATGAAAACTTGTTACATGTCCAGGTGATGGCCTAAAGTTATGATCAGGGTCTTCAGCATTAATTCTACACTCTATTGAATGTCCTCTTAATTTAATATCATTCATCCATGATGGTAATGGTAGGCCTGCATGGCATAAAATTTGATTTTTTATTAAATCTGCCCCAACCACCATTTCTGTTACTGGATGTTCAACTTGAATTCTGGTATTCATTTCCATGAAATAAAAATTTCCATGTTTATCTAGCAAGAATTCAATTGTACCTGCACCTACATATTTTACAGCTTTAGCTCCAGCAACTGCAGCTTCACACATTTTATCTCTAATTTCGGGCGTTACAGCTACTGACGGTGATTCCTCAGTTAATTTTTGATGTCTTCGTTGAATAGAACACTCACGTTCCCCTAATGCCACAACATTTCCTTGTTGGTCAGCAAGAATTTGAATTTCAATATGGCGAGGTTCTTCTATAAATTTTTCTAAATATAAATCACCATTATCAAAAGCAACTTCAGCCTCGGCTTGAGCCGTTTCATAGGCATTTTGAATTTCAGACTCATTTTGAACGAATCGCATTCCACGTCCACCACCACCAGCAGTAGCTTTTAACATAACAGGATAACCTGCTTGTGTAGCCAATTGTTTTGCTTCTTCAATAGAAGATAAAATGCCATCAGAGCCAGGAATTACTGGAACGCCAACAGATTTCATTGTATCTTTTGCGCTGGCTTTATCTCCCATGGCATCAATTGTTTTTGCAGGAGGACCAATAAATGAAATTTTATGCTCATCACAAATAGTTGAAAATTTGGCATTTTCAGAGAGAAATCCATAACCAGGGTGAATTGCATCAGCATTTGTTAATTCAGTAGCTGAAATTATTGCAGGTATGCTAAGATAGCTTTTTGCACTTGGGGCAGGGCCAATACAAATGGCTTCATCAGCAAATTTAGTATGTAAAGAGAGTTCATCTTCTTTGGAATATACGGCAACGGTTTCAATATTTAATTCTCGACATGCCCGAATAATTCGAAGCGCAATCTCACCTCGATTTGCAATTAAGATTTTTTTATACATTAATTAGGCTTAACCAGCATTAACGCTTGACCATATTCAACTGGTGATGAATCTTGTGCTACAATTTTTATAATCTTTCCCGATACTTCGGATTCAATTTCATTAAATATTTTCATAGCTTCAATAATACATAAAGTTTGCCCAACAGAAATCACATCTCCTTCTTTAACAAAAGGCGGCGATCCTGGTTTTGGAGATTGATAATATGTCCCTACTAATGGTGCAATTACTTCAATTGTATTTTCAGGAGTGTTTATTTCTGTGGCTTCAGGTTCAGTAACTTTAACAGGTTCAACTGTAGGTGCAGTGGTTTCAGTAATATTTGGTTGAGCTACAGGCTGTGCTTTCTGTTGAGGTTGAACCAAAGTTTGAACTTCTACATTATTATTTTTGCGAAGCCTAATTTTCTGTGCACCCCAAAAAGATGAAACTTCCAATTCATCTACTTCTGTACCTTCAATTATCTTTATTAATGATTTTATTTTATCTTGAAGCATATAATAATCCTTTTTGGTTAGTTATCCTTTGACTCTTTCAATATATCGTTTATCTCTTGTGTCAACTCTCACCACTTCACCCTCTTGAACAAAAAGTGGTACTTGGATAGTTACCCCTGTTTCTAAAACTGCAGGCTTTGTTCCCCCCTGTGCAGTATTGCCTTTTTCACCAGGATCAGTTTCTGTTATCTTTAATTTCATATGTTGTGGAATTCGCACTTCAATAGGTTCACTACCATTAAAAGCAATAGTTGTTGGTGTATTTTCAATCAAAAAATCTGTCACATCCGAAACGTGGTTTTCATTTAACTCAACTTGATCATAGGTTTCATTATCCATGAAAATATAATTGATTCCATCGTTATACAGATAATTAAAATCACGAGCTTCAACTCGCACTACATCAATTTTTTCACCAGATCTAAAAGTTTCATCTACAACTTGTCCAGTTTTTACATTTTTTAATTTTGTTCTAACAAAAGCTGGACCTTTACCCGGCTTTACATGTAAAAATTCAACAATTTTCCATAAATTGCCTTTTCGCTCAAATATTAATCCATTTCTAAAATCAGCAGTTGATGCCATGGGATTTTCCCTTTCCATAGTATAAAATATAGTTAATAAATTTACAGAGATATTCAAATAACTTCACATAATTTTGACTATATGGATTTGCATTTTTTTTCACCTATTTCAGATTTAATTTTATTTCCATTCATCCTTTATTCGGAAATGCACCACCGATTCAAGTTTGCAGGTAGCCGATACTTTAAAGATGAGCCGGAAATTATTGCGGATATTCCGTTTCGAACCAATAGTAATCAAAAAATTCCTATTTTGCTTTTAGTTAAAGATTCGGACCAATATCCCATTCACTTAGTAAAAGTTACATTTGAAATTAAAAATATACTATCCCACACCATAGATTTTAATGAAGATATTAAATCACACTGGTGGTATAAAACAATTAACATTGAAAATGTAGAAGAAGGTTTTCATGAAATTGATGTTGTTTTCTATTATCAAGTAAATGGAGTAAATAAGAAGTGTACCAACCACAATTTGAACATCAATAACTCGTTACCTCTGCATTTGAATATTACTTCAAAACCTTACCCTCGAATAAAAAATTTGATTTATGGAGATTTACATTACCATACAAATATTACTGAAGATATGGTTGAGTTTGGTGCTCCAATAGAATCCACACATTCTACCTTGAAGGCTTTGGAGTTAGATTTTGTGTGCAATACAGATCATTCATATGATTGTGATGATAAAATTGGGTCATGGGCAGAGACTGATCCCCATTTAACCAAATGGAAGGATTCAAGAGAGTTAATATCAAGAATTAACGATAAAGACAGATTTGTAAATTTCATATTACCATCTGAAGAACTCTCACTTCACAATAAAGATGGCTATATAATTCATGCATTAATTTTAAATAATGATAGGTTTTTACCGGGTCAGGGTGATGGTGCAGAAATTCCATTTAATTTTGCATGTGAATACAGCACGGAAAATGTTGGGCTAGCTCTTTCAGAAAAGGCATTATGTATTGCAGCTCATCCTTCATGCCCTGTGCCCCTTATGCATAAGTTTTTTTTCAAGCGTGGTAAATGGGAATTTGATGATTTAACTCAAAATCATGTGTCTGGAATGCAAATTTTTAATGGTGAGCTGGATGAAGGATTCTATCTTGGAATAAAGCAATGGATTAAACTATTACTGAATGGTTTTAAAAAATATATCTATGCTGGAAATGATGCACATGGGAATTTTAACAAATTTAGACAAATTCGACTCCCAATGATTTCCATTAATGAAAAAGATGCACAAATTCTTGGTGAACATAGAAGTGGTATAATATTAACAGAGAAATTTGAAAATAAAATTGATGATACTATATTTTCCTTAAAAAATGGACATTGCTTTGTTACTAATGGACCCTTACTAATTTTAAACTATATTGAAGATTGTGGAACAATTAAATTGATGGGAGAATCAACAAATTGCAATAAAGGTGTTTTGAAATTAACTTTTAAAACAGATATTTCACTTTCTGAAAATGGTGAGATAAAAATTATCCATGGAATTGTAAACTCTCAAGAATCTGTTGTGGAAACGATCAATATTGATAAAGAGGAAATGGGATTAAACCTAGATATTAAAGTTAAAAGGGATAGCTATTATCGATGTGAATATTGGGGTAAATCTTATCGAGGTAAACGTGTTGCTATGACTAACCCAATTTGGATTAATTAGTTATATCATTAATTTTTAGAATTATATTTTTAACAATTTCAGTTTCATTCAGTACGTCACTTGCCTGAATATTTTTATTTGAAAATTTATAAATATCCGCTCGTTTTAAAAAATCATTGAGAATGTCAATATTCACATTCTTTCTTTCTAGGAAAAGTAGTAATTCTTCAGTTGTCATTTCAGTGGATCTAAAAAATAATTTTGCTTTTATACATTCCTTGATAATGTCAGTTAAATTTATGTAAAAATTATTCACATCGGCTTTTTCATTTGAATTTGGTATGTCGATTGATTCTAATTGTTTTAAAGCTAAATCAATGGGATTAGATTCAAATTTCTTATCTATTCCCAATTCCTTCTTTCGTGTTAAAAAATAGATTAAAACTGCAGAAACTATAATGGCAAATAGTAAAATAATCTGATATGTCTTCCATGGTAATGATACATTACTAATTCTTTTATTGGCCTTTATGGTTTCATCAAGGTTTTTTTGTGAGTTGTAAACATGAAATGTAAATTCATCCGTTTTCAGTGTATCATTCTCATTAAAAATGTTAAAAGATGGAAATGTAAATTCACCATCATTCCAAAAATATAAGGTATAAATTGCCTTATTCCCCATATTCTCCTTACTGGAAATACTAATATCCTCATTTTCAACTGATAGCTCAGGGAAAATGTATTCTTCATTATTATTTGATTCTATTATTATGCTTAATTCTTCTTTTTCACCAACAAACAATGAATCTGAGAATGGGAAATCGATTATAATTCGTTGAGGTAAAAGGAGTGATATAAAAGGTATTAATAATAATTTCATTACTGCTGAATACGTCTGGTAAAAAAATCAATAAGTGGTTCGATATATCCTTTAGAAGTGTCTATGCTAATTAAGTCTATTTTATTACGCTTAAAGAATTTTTTACGTTCATTTTTTGCATTTAAATTGATTTTCTCCATTTCGCCTACAGAAGTTGCATCAACCCAATAAGAATGCTGGGATTCGGTATCGTGGATTTTAATCAAACCTAATTCTGGAAGTAATGCTTCAGAAGGGTCTTCTAAATGAATAGAAACTAAATCATGTTTTTTATTTAAATGGCATAAAGGTTTTTGATATGTATTATCGATAAAATCAGATAAAAGAAAAATTACACTTTTACGTTTTTGGACTTTTTGAACAAATTCAATAGCTTCTTGGATGTTCGTTTTTCTATCCTCAGCTTTGTAGAAAATAAGTTCTCTAATAATCCTCATCACATGCATTTTACCTTTTTGGGGAGGAATAAATTTTTCTATTTTATCAGAAAATAAAATGAGTCCAACCTTATCATTATTTTTAATGGCACTAAAACTGAGTATTGAAGAAATTTCAACTGCTAGATCAGATTTTAAATTATCGCCTGTACCAAAATAACCTGAAGCACTCACATCAATCATTAGCATTACAGTGAGTTCCCGTTCTTCGTTGTATCGTTTGATATATGGTTTGCCTGAACGTGCAGTTACATTCCAATCTATATCGCGTATATCATCTCCAGGTACATATTCACGAACCTCAGCAAACTCCATTCCCTTACCTTTGAATGCTGAATGATATTCGCCACCAAAAATATTATTTACGATGTGACGTGTTTTGATTTCTATTAATCGAACCTTTTGAAGGATTTCGGAAGGAATCATTGTTTCTTATGGAGTAGGTATAGACTGGAATATTTGTGAAATCACTTCTTCCGTAGTAATTTCTTCAGCTTCGGCTTCGTAACTAAGTAATATGCGATGTCTTAAGATTGCTCTTCCCACATTCCTCACATCTTCTGGTATTACATATCCCCTGTGTTTAGTAAATGCAAGTGCTTTGGCCGCAATAGTCATATTAATTGATGCACGAGGTGATGCGCCAAAAGAAATTAATTGAGATAAATCTTTCAATCCATGCATCTCTGGATTTCGTGTTGCCATTATTATAGATACAATGTATTTCTCGATATTTTCAGATACATGTATCATATCAACAATTTTACGAGCTTTTAAAATTTCTTCTGTAGTTACTACCGGCTTTATATTTAAATCATTATTTATCTTGGACATGTTTTGCAAAATTTTCAATTCTTCATCGGCATTTGGATAGTCCACCAATACTTTAAACATAAAACGGTCCACTTGTGCTTCAGGTAGTGGATAAGTTCCTTCTTGCTCAATAGGATTTTGGGTTGCCATTACAAGAAATGGATCGTTTAATGTGAATGTTTCTTCACCAATTGTAATCTGTCTTTCTTGCATGGCTTCAAGTAGTGCGCTTTGCACTTTAGCTGGAGCTCTATTTATTTCATCTGCTAGAATAATATTTGAAAAAATTGGACCCTTTTTAATTTCAAATTCTGCATTTTTAGGATTAAAAATTAGAGTTCCCAATATATCTGCAGGAAGTAAATCCGGTGTAAATTGTATCCTTTGAAATTGTGTGTCAATTAATGAAGCTAATGATTTAACCACTAATGTTTTTGCTAATCCCGGAACTCCTTCTAAAAAAACATGACCATTAGCTAAAATGGCAATAATAAGTTTTTCAATCAATTCATCTTGGCCAACAATTGTTTCTTTTAGGTGTAGTTTTAGTGAATCAACAAACTTTGAATTTTCAGCAATTTCTTTATCAATGGATTCAAGTGTAAAATTTGACATTCTAGTTTCCAGATTTATTTTTTAATACTTCTATTTGCTTTTTATACTTCTCTAAACCGTCTAATTCAAATTGAACAGAAGGCACTAATTCATCATCTGGATATTGTTTCAAAAATCTTTCATAAGTTGAAATAGCATCAGAGTACGCATCAAGATAATTACTATAAATGTAGGCAATCATGAAATGTCCTTTTTTTGCCAACTCTCCCGATGGGTATTGTGCCAGTAGTTTTTGAAATTCATCAATGGCAAATGGATAATCTTTTACATCGTTTAGATAAATATCAGCAATTTGAAATTGAGATTTCTCTGCCAATTCAGAACTGGGTTCTTTTTCAATTATTTTTTTAAAATGAGTAATTGATTGTCGTAAATCGCTTTCTTGTCGAAACTTCACACCTAGATCCCAATGTTCTTGTGTGTTGGTGTCCGAAGAAGAGCAAGCGAAAATGAATAGCGATGCTATTGTAAGAATAGTTTTCATATAAACTCCAAATTAATGATGAATTAAAGGTGCAAAATTTAAGTTAATTATATATTTTTTATCCAACAATTGCATGAATAAAATGTTCCTAAAACATATACAATAAAGAAAATAAAATTGTAGGCTT
Source organism: uncultured bacterium (assembly GCA_964419445.1). GTDB lineage: Bacteria > Fidelibacterota > Marinisomatia > SCGC-AAA003-L08 > D37C17 > JABHHG01. Next base: position 1,810 of record CAYQPE010000047.1, on the reverse strand, counting down.
ACCTTTGGCATTTTTAAAAGCAGAATCTACCCTTATTGGGCCTAGGCCAGTATGAATTATTACACCATATCCAACATCCCAATATTCCTCTTCTTCAGAATTGTCACTCTTGAGGGTACCCCAGTCAAAAAATAACTCTGTTCCAAAAACTGAGACTAAATAGGATCTGATCTCTAAATTGATTAACAGCCTTTCAATTCCTCCATCTAACGTTTCACCTTCTAATTCTGTAGGTGAACTCCAACCTCTTAATGTAGATTGACCTCCTAGATGAAATTTATCAAATGACGGGATTTCAGTAGATTTTTCAAAGTTGCTAATAGAGCCATATTTACAACGGCTAGCAAAGGTTATATTTTCAAAAATGGTGTAGTAGTACTTTAATTCGGTTTCAATTTTAAAGTAATGATAATTCCCTCCAAGTAAAGTTCCATGAATAGAGGGTAATACTGATAAATAATAACCAAATTGTGGATTAAGGAAGTTTTTTACATTAAAATGTGAATATGATAAGCTTAGAGATCTTTCTTCTGCACTTTCAATATCATTAGAGTTTATAAACTCAGTTTTTAATTGTCCATTTAAACGAAATCTTTCAGAATTAATGTAGTAAAAGGATGTATTTATACCAAATTTAGATATTTCTTCATTCTGTTTTATATTTTCATAGAAGAGTTTAAAATTGATTGGGATACGAATTTCCATTAACCAGGGAGAATTATAATAGATTTCATAGTTTTCACGTAAAAATATATGATCTGAATCATAACTCACCCCAATTTCAGATTTTAATTTAACACTCGAAGCACTGTTAAATAATTGACCCAACTGCCATTGAAGTTTCGTATTTACTGCTGAAATAGGAAAATCCCCATAGCTTGAAGGTAATTGGTTGAATCCTATTTGAGCATCCAATTCTCTCGATTTATATTCACGTACTTGAATACTAAGATTAAGCTCTGTATCAGATAAAATTTCAGGAATAATTTCTACTGAACTGAATAAGCCGGATTCAAAAATGCGATTACGGCTTTCATCAATCAGATTTATATTATAAAGGTCCCCCTTTTTAAAAGTAATTTCTCTTTCAATATATTTTTCTTTAACTTCTTTAAGGCCTGATATAGTATAATTTATTATGTGAAAAGTTGAACCTTCCTGTACAAAAATATCTATAATTGTTTTATTGTTTATGAATTGAATATCTTCCACAATTGATATGTTTATTTTTCCATTTGAAAGATAATAGTTTTTCATTTCCTTTATAGAGATACGTAGCTGAGCAGGATTATATACATCTCCATTTTGAATGTTAAATAAATCATTAACTTTTTTATTATTAATTGATTTTATGCCATGAAAATTTATTTTATCGATTAAATATTGGGAACCTTCAGTAATTTGGAATTCAATATTAATGTTCTCTTCATCAAAATTAGTAATAATTGTCTTTACTTTAATATCGATAAATCCATGAGTTTTATAGTAATTTTTTATAGAAATTTCATCAAGGTGCAATTTCTTATAATTAAATTCAGATTTAGAGAGGAAACCTCGCGATTTAAGTCTAATTTTATCTTTTAAATGGGTTTCAGGAAAATAAGATTCTCCAGTAAAATCTACTTTAAATACAAATTTAGATTCTATAGAAAAGAGGAGTGAGTATAAAAGTAGGAAGATTAAATACTTTTTTTGCATTACTTAATACTTATACTTCCATCGATAATTTAAATGCCAATATTGATTCTCATCAACTTTAGCTTCAATAGACATTTGCCGATTTAAGCGATAAAGTACTTCATATTCATTG
>CAYQPE010000046.1:12522-13601 GCA_964419445.1 uncultured bacterium | reverse complement strand
GAAGAATCATCAGATTATTCTGGAATTAATGGACTGGAAGGTAATGGACAGGCATCAGGCTATCGATATCCAGATTCAGAAGATTTAGATAAAGATTATAGTTTGGATAATGTGAATGATTATTTCACTATATCACTTTATCCCACTGATGATTTTTCACCATATAAAGTTACAGAAACAGAAGCTGATGGTGTGCCAACAGGATGGAAATTATTTAGGGTGCCTTTAGCAAAATTCGAAAAACGAGGTGAAGGATCAGTAGAGTGGACTGATGTTCGGAATATGCGTCTGTGGGTAGAAGGTCAAAATGATTCTGAGACATCTGATAATATATTAAAAATTGCAAAATTAGAAATTGTTGGAAATGAGTGGGAAGAATTAGGTGAAATAAATAGCGATTCCCTCTATACTACGGAATTTGTTATTGATTCTACCTTTACAATAGAAGTGATAAATACAGATGAAAATCCTGAATATGTAAAACCTGCAGGTGTGGTACAAGAAGTAGATAGTTATACGGGAATAACTTTAAAAGAGCAGTCTTTGGTTATGTCATTTGAAGAGAATACCGAATGTAACGATGAGAATTGTAATCCTGGGGGAATCGATGAAAATAGTATTTTTGCCATTGAGAAAAACCTGTCAACACTTTCAGGGGATAATGCTAAAAGTTTCTTTGTGTACAATAATCTTCAGATGTATGTTTTTGGTGGCGATCCTGCAAAGCCTGGAGAGTGGAGTGACGATGGAAATGCAGAATTATTATTTAGAATTGGTCGTGATGAAAACTTCTATGAAATTCGCCAACCCATTTATCCAGAATGGGATGTTAGAAATCATATTGATATAAGCATTGACCATCTGTCATCTAGAAAGTTAGAAATTCATCCACTTGAATCATTTGAAGATACTGGGGTAGATGGAGTAGCAGATGAAGATGAAGATGGATGTGGAGGTGCACTTCCAGAATTTATCACAGATGTAAATTATTCATACCAGTCAATAATTGCTGAATTATCTTTAGATTATGATAATTTAACGACGTTTTTAGTTGAGTTGGACAGCTTAATCTTTTTAGA
>CAYQPE010000046.1:6158-12422 GCA_964419445.1 uncultured bacterium | reverse complement strand
TATGATTTAGATACAGATGTATGGACTTGGTCAGGGCAACAGTTTGATTTATCTTCAGTTTGTCAAAATTGTACAGAGTTAAGAATTAAAGGTGAACCTGCCATTGATAATTTGAAATATATTGTGGTGGGTGTGGTGAATAAAGATGAATCACAGCCTCTCTATGGAAAAGTATTGTTAGATGAGCTGAGAATGTCTGGAGTCAAGAATGAAAAGGGTCGTGCATTTAGAGTAGATGGTCAGTTAGATTTTGCAGATTTCCTAAAAATTTCATCATCTTATGAACGGAAAGATGCAGATTTTCATCGATTACAAGAGCGGTTAGGTACAGGTAATAATTCTGAAACATATAAAATTAATGCAACTCTGAACCCCAATTTATTTTTACCTGCAAAACTGGGAGTTAAAACACCATTAAAAATGACCTATGAGCATAGTGTTTCTTCTCCAAAATATATGCCGGGTAGTGATATTCTAGCAGGAAGTATTGAAGAAGCAGATTCATCTATTCAGTCCATAGATGAAAAATTAACTTTTAGTACTTCTTTTAATAAATCTGCCAGAAGTAACAACTGGTTTGTTCGATCCACAATTGATAATATTTCCCTAAATTTTTCTGCTATTGGGAAACGACGCTCTACCACAACCATTGAGCTAGAAGAATCTTTAGACTTTCAATCATCAGCTAAATATGAATATCGATTTGGAAAAGAAAATTATATCAACTTGTTCTCATGGATGAAGAAAGTTCCAGTTGTGGGTACATTCCTTTCAGAGTCAAGATTTTATTATACTCCCGACAAATTAAATGCCAATATGACACTCAATGAAAATGATAAATTGAGTAAGCAGAGAATTGGTACTGAAACACCTACCTATAGTTTGAAAATGAAACGTGATTTTGGTTTGAATTATAAATTCACGAAAAGTTTTAGCACAAATTATACCAAGAGTATATCCAGTAATTTGGATGATTACAAAGATAACAAAATGGATTTTGTTAAAAATCTATCGCCAGGACTTATTAAAAATATTTCTGAAAAACTTACCATTACATTTGATCCAGATTTTATAAATTGGTTAGATCCAAAGATTACATATAACCCGTCATATTCATGGGATTTATCTACTCAGACTGATTCGCTTTCATTGGCCAACATTAATGTTTCGGCACCGTTGAAAACTACAGTAAATATTACCCCAAAAGAAATTGTGGAATTATTTTATACTCCAGAAAGTAAAAGCGGATCTTCATCACGCTCTCGACGGGGTAGAAGGAGTAGTCGGTCATCTTCTAAAAGTTCTACGAAGATATATGAATTTAAAAATCCTGTAATGAAGTATATGTTGGGCAAAATGCATTCCATATTATCCATGGCAACAAAACTAAAACTCAATTTGGATCATTCAGAAACACACAAACTAAATAATATTTTAGCTACAGATTCACCAGATTACTATTATCGATTGGGAATAAATGAAACCCCATCTAATCTCACTTATAATAATGATGTTGGAACATACACTTTTACCCATAAAGTTGAAGATAAATTCACCGCATCCACAGGATTAAATCTTACATCTAAGTTTCAAATTTCAAAAATTGAGTATAAGAATAATATTTCCAAGACTACGAATTCAACATCTACACCTCAGTTGACAGTAAATAAGTCAGAAACATTTTTACCTCTCGGACTTCGGGGAGATGAAGGGTTTCCATTTGTTAGTTGGAACGTAAATTGGTCAGGCATTGAAAAATGGTGGATATTAGATAAATATTTTAAAAGTATAAGTATATCACACAGCTACAATAATGAAAAAAGTTCATCTTTCAGAGGTGAAGATTTAGATACTTGGAGTTATACTCAATCTTTGTCACCACTGCTTGGCATCAATATGAAAACTAAGGGTAAAAACTATGTTTCATTTAATGTAAATCTGTCTCATACTCAAGGTATTAATAATACACGTGTAGGGACACCAACAACACGAACCTATAGCAACAAAGTAAATAGCTCATTGAGTTACAATCGTTCAGGTGGTTTAAGAATTCCGCTCTTTTTCTTCCAAGATTTTTATATTCCCAATGATATGAATTTTGACTTGACGATGTCATGGGAGCAAAATTATAAACTTATTGACCCCGGAAATGCCACAGATATAAGTCATTTTAATGAAGAAGACCGTTCAGTAACTATAAATGTAAAACCCAATGTTAATTATAGTTTTACTAAATGGGTAAATGGTAATTTTTATTTCGTTTATAAGCTATCAGAAAACAAAAATACAGGTAAAAATGAAGAACGTGATGTTGGTTTTAAGGTCAATATCCGTATTCAAGGATGATGAAAAGAATAATAATATTAATTTTTGGATGTTTAATATACTCTCAAAATATTCAATATTTTGATGGGGAACGAGCATACACTTATTTAAAAAAACAATGTGATTTTGGACCACGATATCCCGGAAGTGTGGGTCATGCCAATACCATAAAATATTTTACTCATTTTTTTGAACCAATGGATGCAAAACTCATGGTAATGAAAGAGTCTATTATACATCCTTATGAAGCACCAGATTCTCTACGATTGACAAATTTTTTGGTCCGTTTTAATGAAAATGCTCAACGCAGAATTATGCTCATGGCACATTGGGATACACGTAAAATTGCAGATTTAGATGTGGATTCATTAAACCATAATACACCTATCATTGGGGCAAATGATGGTGCTAGTGGCGTGGCTGTACTTATGGTTATTGCTGAGATGTTAAATGTAATGCCACTAATAAACTTAGGAATTGACATCCTATTAGTTGATGGAGAAGATGTGGGGCATGCTGGAGATTCTCATAATTTTGGTATTGGAACACGGCTTTTTTCCAAGCATATACCTCAGCCAATTCCTGAAGCTGCAATATGTTTGGATATGGTAGGAGATAAAGAATTGACCCTCCCTATTGAGCAATATTCGTATATGCAAGCTCCTGATTTAGTTATGGATATTTGGAATTTTGCCCATCAATTAGGTTATTTCCAATTTCAAAAGAAAATGGGCCTTCCCATAACTGATGATCATCGAGTATTATATGTTCACGCAGGGATTCCTGCCATTGATATTATAGATTTTGATTATCCAAATAAGTCTAAAAATTATTGGCATACTCTTAAAGATACGCCTGATAAATGTTCTGCAGAAAGTTTAGCAGTTGTTGGTACAGTGGTACTCAATTACATTTATATGATGGATGGTGCTTTAGGTGAGTAATTTAGATGCAAAATATTGGGAAGTACTTCATTTAACGGCATCAAGAGAAGTTATAGAAATTATATCCTCACTTATTCAGGATGAATCCCTTGGCATGATTGATTTGGATGGCTCCGTTAATATTTATTTTAATCCCGAAAATAAAAAGCAAATTGATGAAATGCTTGCTGATTTTGAATCTCTTCATAAGTTTAGTTTTACATGGGAAATGCAAGAGATGGAACCTTGGCATTTGAAGTGGAAAGATAATTTCAACCCAATTTATGTTCAAAACCAAATTGCAGTAATTCCTGATTGGCAAGAGAAAGATTCACGATATCCTATCAACATCAAAATTAAGCCGGGAATGGCATTTGGTACTGGCCATCATGAAACTACTTATTTAATGATTGAAGCATTAGTGAGACATCCCCTTGAAGGAAAGAGTGTTTTAGATTTAGGTACTGGAAGTGGAATTTTAGCCATTACCTCGGAAAAACTAGGGGCATCTACAATTGTAGGCGTTGAGTATGATGATGTTTGTGAAGAGAATTTTCATGAAAATATTATATTAAATGATTGTGGTGAAATCCCCTTTCATTGCATTGATGCCACACAATGGAATGATTTTAATTTTGATTACATACTGGCAAACATAAATCGAAATATATTATTAAAATTAATTCCCAATTTTAGGGGTGTTAGAAGTAAAATTTTCCTTTCTGGAATATTAGATTCGGATGAAAAAATTATACATAATGAATGTATCAAAAATGGATTAAAAGTTGAGCATGTATTTCAACAAGGTGAATGGTTAATGATGGAAATTTGTAATGATGCGTAGTATGATATTCATCGTATTGTTTTTTGTAAGTTGTATGGAAGAAATCCCAAGTTCTCATAATACCACTTTTGAATTTTCTGAAATTCAAATAGCTGTGGATAAATTAAACAATGAACTCTTCATCCAAACATTTTTAGATTATTTTGAAGATACGGACTCAATACAATCTGTAAGTGTTCAGTTGCATTCTTACTATGATGGGGGCTACCATTCAATTGGTGAATTTTCACTTCATGATGATGGTAGTAATGGCGATATTATTTCTGGAAATGGACGGTATTCAATTTTAACATCTGCTGAGGAATTAGATTTCACAGATGTGGAGCCTTCAATAAAACTGATTAATATGGATAATAGTTTTCAATTATTAGAATCTACTCCAGATAGTTTAGATATTGAAGTTGTGGTCAGTGGGAAACTTATGAGAGCAGATTTTACAGCCATTGACACATGGGGGAATATTGCATCACATAGTGAATATGTAAATGTTTCAAACAATTATATTGAAATTCAGGTGAATTCAGATAATATGTATAAAGACATTTATCCCGGTGATGATGAACTTTGTGAGCGAGATACTGGATCTACTAATGATGGTCTAGTACATTATTTTAATATTATTGAAAATGAAAGATATGGTAGCAGTAGCAATTTTTCATATTTTATAAAAATCCCCTTTAGACCTCTTAATGAATGTGGAGGTACAGGTGAGGTTTTGTTTAATTTTGTGCTTCATGATTTAGATTTTGGGCATTGTGTTTCCTCTGATGTAGATGAATGCACTTTTAATGTAATGGATAATTTAGAATCTACCCTTTGGGTTCATGGATGTGGTGATAGTATTTGTATGTCAAATTTTGAGAACAGTCTCAACTGTTCTGAGGATTGTCCATGAAAATTATTTTAATATTTATTTCAGTTTTATTCTCAGCACCAACATCTTTTTCTTTAAATCGTAGTGATGAAAGTTCTAATACCACCCTTCCAAGTAATGGAATTATTGACATTGAATCATCAATAGAAAATATAGTTTATTTAAGTACATCTACAGGATTAGGGAAAGCAGTAGTTAATGAATCTGAGGGTATTACATTTTCCACTATTGAAGATGAAAATATGCCTACAGGGGGTAATCCTGCATTAGAAATTTTTGAAAATGTTATTGCTGTCTCGGGAGTTACTACATACTATTCAGCCGCTACAGATTCGAATGAACCTATGGGTACAGGGGTAGCGTATTCATTAGATTATGGAAATACTTGGGAATTAATGCCTCAACCAGTTGTGGAAAATCCTGAATTAGGACTTTACTATCAATCAGAATGGGGGGGACAAACTATTGATGTGTTGGCCGTAACCACTGAAGTTAATAATGTAACCTATGATTTAGCTATTGATGAAAATTACATATATTCCACCAGTTGGGCTGGTGGATTACAACGGTTTAATTATACTACTGAAAATCCAGAATGGGAAGTGATTCCCTTACCCATGGATGATCAAGATTCTTTATACTGTGGTGAAATTGATATTGATAATTATGAGTTAAACCCCAAAGACCCAAATGATGGTGGAAATCATAATCATAAGGGGTTTTCTGTATATATTGATGAAAGTGTAATTTGGGTGGGAACTGCAAATGGACTGAATAAAGGCACATTTGTTGGTAATTGTATAAATTGGACACATATTACTACTTCACAAGGACTCTCTGGGAATTGGGTTGTTGGTATTGAATCAAATGAAGAAACTATTTATGCCATTACATGGTCAACTGGTTCTACGGAAAAAATTGGACTATCCTATTCTGAAAACAATGGTGAAAATTGGGATGTGGTAAATTATTTTACTGACAATAGTATTAAACTGTATAATCTAAGAATTGATAATGAAAATATGTATGCATCAACTATTGAAGGACTGTATAAATCACTAAATTCAAAATATTGGGAAAAGTATTCTCAATTTATAGATGCTGCAACTGCAGAACAGATTTTAGATAATTCAGTGTATTCATCATTTATTTCAAGCGATAACAATCTTTGGATTGGAACTGGTGATGGCTTGGCCATCATTGATGAAAATGGAAATACTAGTGTAAATAGATTTTGGCAAAACACTCAATCACCTGAAGATAGTAATTTTAACTTTAGTGTTTATCCTAATCCGTTT
>CAYQPE010000046.1:0-6058 GCA_964419445.1 uncultured bacterium | reverse complement strand
CGGAATCCTCACATTGATATTTTCAATTTTTCCATGGACCATGTAAAGACTTTAAATAACTATAATGAAATTGCTTCCACAGGTGAAATTGAGTTTATTTGGGATGGGAAGAATTCTGCAGGAAATACCGTTGCCAATGGTGTTTATTTCTGTAAAATTCAAGATAGTAAATATGAGTTTTGGGCAAAATTAGTGGTGGTTAATTGATGAAACTATTTATCATACTATTATTTTCTATTCTTTGTGCAGATTATGGTGGAGGTTATGCAGGTTCTGAATTTCAATATCAATGCAATGCCCGTGATTTAGGCTTAGCAACATCAAACCTCTCTCAAGGTTCAAATGGTTATTTACAATATTCAAATCCAGCTCAATTACATAAAACAGTGGGATGGAGTCTATCCTCTTCAATATTGACCCTACCATTGGATCGAAGCATTCAAACCGTTTCAATATCTAAGCAATTGCCACCATTTGCTGGCATTGCCCTTTCATTTTATAGGTCTGCAGTAAGTGATATTGATGGGCGTGATGATATGAATTTCCATACTAAAATATTAAATACGTCAAATTATATGGGCATGCTATCATTTGGATTAGCACCATCTAAAACAGTTTCCATAGGAATAAATGTAAAGAATTATCTCATCAATTTTGTAGATGAACATATTGGCAATGGTGTTGGTATAGATTTGGGTATTGAATATAATGTGAACCATGATTTAATTCTATCCTATAAAATTGAGAATTTATCATCTGAAATGAACTGGAATATTGATGTAGGAGATGAGAGCAGACAATCCATAGAGAGCTTCCCACTATATCATCATTTTGGGACGTCATATTCGATGAAGAATTTAACTCTATTTATAAAATATTTAGGAGTTCAGCCCATTTCTGAAAGCATGCAACATAAAATTAATGTGGGGATAGAAGCCAAGCTTTCATCTATAGATTTATTTTGTGGGGTTCAACAAAACCGATATTTAATAGAATCAGCAGAGAATTTTGATGATTTGAATTTTAGTATTAATGGCGGATTTTCATTGCCACTTAACTTATATGAAGTCTTCCCATTAACAATTCAATACGCATTTATTTCTGGGAAATCTGGTGAAGGAGTAGGACACGTATTTACGTTAAATTATGATTTATAATATGAAAATTAGTATTTGTATTTTGTTGCTGAATTTTGCTTGGCCACTGGGATTAAAAGCACTTTTTATTCCAACAGATAGTCACATGTTTGCCAATAATGGCTGTGGAATTGCTGATAGCTTTTCTCAGGTAAATCCTGCATCAATAGTGGATAGTAAAAACAACCGTTTAAGCTTTTCACAAAATTATTGGCTCAGTGGAATTAAGGGGAATTCAGTACAACATTATTGGAAAAATAGTGGGGTAAAAATAACAACCTATAGTGTAGATGATATTGAGTTGTGGGATGAAATTCCCAATGAATCACCTGTGGGTAAAATTTCAGCACGATGGTATGATTTATCAATAGCTCATGGGATGAAGATTAAAAATTATTCTGTGGGGATTGAACTTAGAAATATATATTCACAATTATATACCCAAACCACTCAAGGCTTCGTTGGAAAAATTGGTTTACGAATGGATTTAATTGACAGGCTATCTCTTGGCGCTTATATTTCAAATTTTGGATATGTTGATTCTCAGTTAGATGAATCTTTACCTTTAGAATTTGGCAGTGGAATTTCATGCAAATTTTTTAATTCAATAATTAGTGCAGATTATATAAAAAATGACTTAATCAATTCAGTAATTAAAACCTCTATTCAAATTCCTTTGGACTTTTTTCATATAGTGGGTGGATATTCAAAATTTGATAGTAATGAATATTTTTCTGGTGGGGTTCAATTAAATTATCGTCATTGGGGAATTTCATATAGTATTTTAAAGCAAGATGTAAATACGCTTGGTACCCCTCAAGCCTTTCAGCTCACCCTTCGATATTAAATGAGTGAATCTATAAAATTGGTCATTGCACTCACAATAGGAATTATTGTGGGCGTATTATTTCAGTTTCAATCAACGTCATCTGTTAAGCCAAAAGGTAAAATTTGTTTAGTTATAGATGATTTTGGGTATGCCCATAATGAAACTATAGACGGTTTTTTTTCTTTAGATAATTCAGTTACCTTTGCAATTATACCAGGACATATATATTCAAATTCAATTGGCATTTTGGCAGATAGTTTAGGGTATGAAACCATTATCCATATGCCAATGGAACCTCATAATTATGACAGTTTGAGTGAGAAGGGATTTATTCTTACTGAAAAATTAAATGCTCAAGAAGTAGATGAACGTATTGAATTATCCTTTCTAGAAATTCCCACCGCTGTGGGATTAAATAATCATCAAGGCTCAAAAGCAACAGCCAATTTACAATTGATGAAATATGTTGCTCGTAGTTTAAAAAAACATGATAAATTTTTTTTAGATTCATTTACAAATCCTGAAAGTCGGGGCTTTATAACAATGCGACGATTTGGAGTAAAAACGGAGTTACGCCAAGTATTTTTAGATCACATTGAAGATTCCCTACACATTAAAACCCAATTAGATAGTTTAGTTAATTTATCCCATACTATGGATGTTGCCATTGGTATAGGGCATGTAAAGCCCCAAACCCTTTCCATATTGAAGAAAGAAATTCCCCGATTACAAGCTGAAGGGTATGAATTTGTACCTTTAAGCAAAATAGTTAGATAAACTTCCAAAAGTAGTAACTCTAAATATAGTTACTATATTAAATTTCCATACGCGAATTTTTAAAATGAGGATAAAATGAGTGTTCGTATTGGAATAATGGGATTTGGAAATATTGGCCGTCAGTTATACAGAATTGCCCAAGAATCTGATTTTATTGAAATCCCCGTCATAAGTGATATTGGAAATCCTGAGATATTACATTATTTATTAATTTCTGAAACTGAAAAATCTAAAGATGTACAATTTCAAGGTAATTATTTAATCAATGATTCATTCAAAACCAGAATGTTTCAAGGCCTTGCTCCTGGTGATGTACCATGGGATGTGTTCGATGTTGATTTTGTAGTTGATGCTACAGGTAAATTTTCAAATTCAGAATACATGCAGCGCCATTTAAATTCAGGCGTAAAAAGAGTAATTATCTCTACACTGCCTGAAAATGATATTGATAGGATTATAATTCCTGGAGTCAATGAACACGAAATTCATAAAGATGATAAAACTATCTCAGCAGGCTCATCTACCATGAATGCATTGGCACTTATATTGAAATCCTTGTCCTCATATAAAATGAATGCTATGAATATGACCACAATTCATTCCTATACCAGTGATCAACCATTGCAAGATGTAGCCGGTTCTGATTATAGAAGAAGTCGGTCTGCTGCTGAAAATATAATCCCCAATATGAGTAGAACGGAAAATTTGATCCCCAAAATTTTTCCACATTATGAAGGGATGGTATCTTGTAACGCTCTCAATGTACCTGTACAAAAAGGTTCGCTATTAGATTTATCCATTAGTTTTGCTGAAGACATTAATATTGAAGATGTTAATAATGCTATCAAAAAGTTTGCTGCTAATAATCCATCATTGGTAAATACTACTGCTGACCCAATTGTGTCTAGTGATATTATTGGTACTTCCCAAAGTATAACCCTTGATGAGCTCGCTACCATGAAAGCAGGAGATAATTTAATTAAAATTTTGGGTTGGTATGATAATGGATATTGTCATGCGTGGAGAATTATGGATGTAATAAAGTCTTATTCATCTTTATTAGGAGTCAAAGCATGAGAGTAGCAATAAATGGTTTTGGACGAATTGGTCGCTCTGTATTTAGAATTATTAATGAACTCGATGACATTCATGTAATTGCTATTAATGATTTAAGTGATAAAAATGCGCTTTCTTATCTTCTCAAATATGATACCGTTATGGGAGGATTTAATGGCAGTGTTGATTTAGACAATGATGTACTGATTACCGAAAATGAGACGGTAAAAATGGTATCTGAGCCAGATCCTGAAAAGCTACCATGGGCATCATTGAATGTGGATATTGTCATTGAAGCAACAGGCGTGTTCCGAAGTCGTGAGGGATTAAATAAGCATTTACAATCGGGAGCTAAAAAGGTATTACTTACAGTTCCAGCAAAAGATGAAATTGATAACACCATTGTTATAGGCGTAAATGAAGATTCCCTTTTACCAGAACATAAAATTGTTTCAAATGCTAGCTGTACAACAAATTGTTTGGCACCTATGGCAAGAGTATTACATGAATCATTTCGAATTAAGCAGGGAGTAATCAATACCGTTCATGCATATACAAATGATCAACGGTTAGCAGATGTGCCTCATAAAGATTGGAGACGGAGTCGGGCAGCTGCAGAAAATATAATTCCTACATCCACAGGTGCTGCAAAAGCCGTGGGTAAAGTGCTTCCAGCGGTTGACGGAAAATTAGATGGAATTGCATCACGTGTTCCTGTACCTGATGGCTCTGTTGTAGACATGTTTGTTGAATTAGAAAAAAATGTAACTGTAGACAATATTCACCAAGCAGTTAAAAAGTATTCAGAAAATCCACGTATGAAAAATATTTTAAGCTTTTCAGAATCACCAATTGTTTCATCTGATATAATTGGGAATCCCTTTTCATCTATTTATGATAGTCAGTGTACTAAGGTGTGCGGAGGCAATTTTGTACGAACTTTAAATTGGTATGATAATGAGTGGGGGTATTCTAATCGTGTTGTGGATTTATTACGTTTGATGTTTAATAGTTAAAAAATTATTTTTTAATATTAGTATTGCTATTCTATTAGGGATATTTTCTATGATAGTTTGGTATGGTTTAATTAGATTCTTTTTCATAAATGGGGGATAGATGGAAGAGGAAATCATTGTTCAGCTTTCTCGTTTTGGGTTTTCTAAAAATGAGTCAAAAGCCTATTTAAGTTTATTAGCACAAAACCCAGCTACAGGGTATGAAATTAGTCAACGCTCCGGGGTTCCACGAAGTGCAATATATGGTATATTGAAAAAAATGGAACTAAGTGGTATGGTAAGTACCATTGGCAATAAGCCAATTCAATATATTCCCATTTCGGTAGCACAACTTTCCCAAAATTTAACTTCAAAATTTGAACATAATATTGATGAGTTGAAGAAGAAAATGGACGCTTTAGATACCAAGTCATCTGAAGGAGATGTATGGAATATCAAGGGTTATCAAGCCATGATTGACCATCTTAGAGCCATTATAGATAATACCAATTCATCTATTTTTTGTTCAATTTGGGATAGAGAATATCAAAAGATATTACCTCAGTTGGAGAAGGCAAACGAACGTGGTGTAGAGATCATAAATTTTTCGTTTACTGATATTCAAAATCAGATTGGAAATACCTTTTGCTATGGAATTGATGAGAAAAAGCTCACAGAAATTTGGCAACGTCAAATCATATTTATTGTGGATAGAAAAGCAGTACTTCTTGGGAATTCTAATCTCTCCAAAGAAAATCAGGCTATATGGACAAGCAACCCCGCGGTATTAAATATTTCTCTTAATAATATCATTTTGGAAATCACGTTATTCTCACAACGTAAAAATGTAGATTTGGATAGCATCTTAGAAAAAATGAAGGACAAAGATTCAATCCAAAACTATATTAATTGACTAATTAAAATGTGACGAAAATCACAAAATGTAGATAAAAATATTTAAATTAATTACACTTTAATATTTTAAGCAATTTTAATATTGCTTAAATTGTTTAGCCTTATATAAAAATAATTATACTATTTAATAAAAAACAATCGGAGGAGATTGATACATGTTTAAAACAATCCAATCATTCATATTTTTTGTAGTTATTACTGCATTTTCATTTGCAGATATTTTAATTACAGAGCTAACAGATCCGCAAAATTCTTCAGATGCGGGTAGATATGTTGAATTATATAATAATGGTAGTTCAGCTGTTGATTTATCAACATATAGTGTACAAAGATGGACAAATGCAAATACA
>CAYQPE010000045.1:2455-13604 GCA_964419445.1 uncultured bacterium | reverse complement strand
TACAAGATATAAATTATCCATTCAGTAATTATCCTTTTTAGTTAATTAAATTTATTCATTGTTTCAACAATGCCATGCTGAACAAAATGCGATAACGCATCACAGGCGTTGTTAATAACTATTTCAACCGAATCTGAGTATTTTTCAGGAAATGGTTTCAATACATATTTTTCAGAAGGACGCATATGCTCATCAGTGGCAATGCCCAATCGTAAACGATTAAAATCTTCTGTTTTGAGATGATATATAATTGATTCAATTCCTCGATGACCTCCCGAACCACCAGATGGTCGAAGTCGAATTGTACCCAAGGGTAAATCTATATCATCATAGACAACGATTACATTTTCTGGTGAAATATTAAAATATCTACAAATTTCACCTACAGCTATTCCACTATTGTTCATATATGTGGTGGGTTTAGCTAAAATCAAATCGCCGTCTTTAGTGTAAAGGTAATCCCCTTTACCGGCTTTAAATTTCAAAGAACTCTTTTCGGCAAACTTATTGAGAACCCAAAAACCAAAATTATGTTTGGTATTTGTGTATTTATTTCCCGGATTACCAAGTCCAACTACGAGGACCATTATTCGCCTTCTGAAGCATCTCCAGAATTAGCTTCATCAGATGATTCTTCTGATGCATCTGCAGGAGCATCATCATCCATAAATACATCAGCATCTTCTTCAGTTACAACAGGCTCTTCTTCTCTCATTGCATGAGTTACAGAGGCTACCACTGCTTCCGGGCTACTCATTAGCTTATGCTTTTCATCTAAATTAATATCCGCAACCTGAATACTATCACCCAGTTTTAAATCCGTTACATCAACCTCAATAGCGTCTGGGATATCTCCAGGCAGACATTGAATTTCAATCTCTGAAGTAGGTGCATTTAATATACCACCATCAGATTTAATACCTTCTGCATCACCTACCAAGTGGATTGCTGCTTTTACCGTAATTACTTCATCCATTTTTACACCATAGAGGTCAATATGCAAAATTTCATCAGTAACCGGATGATATTGTACAGATCTAAAAATCACATTTCTCTTCTTGCTTCCTACACTAATATTGAAAATATGAGCACCAGATTTCTTAGCTTCGTGAATTTCATCCTTTGTAATGGTAAAAGGAATGCTGGCCTTAGAATCGTGAGAATAATACACACCCGGAATTCCACCTCCACGGCGAATTTCTTTAATGGCTTTTTTGCCACTGCCTTCACGCTTCAAAACTTCTAACTTAAATTCTTTAACTGACATTTTTTATGCTCCTATTACTAAAAATCGAACATGGAACTCAATGAGGTTCCATCTACAATTCGTTTTATTGATTCGCCGAAAACCTCGGCAACAGAGATAATCTCTAATTTTTCAAAATTTACTTTATCACCCAATTCAATAGTATTGCAAACGACCACTTTAGAAATTGGTGATGCAGATAACCGCTCAATCGATGGCCCTGATAATACAGGGTGAGTGGCTACTGCTGTTACAGATAATGCACCTTCATCAATTGCAGTTTGTGCCGCATTACAAATTGTGCCTGCAGTATCAATCATATCATCAATGATGAGTACATGCTTCTCATTTAGCTCACCTACCAAATTAGCTACTTCAGCCATATTGGGTTTAGGTCGGCGTTTATCAATTAATGCAAATCCAACTTGTAGTTTTTTTGCATAAGATTGGCTCATTTTTGCAGATCCCACATCTGGAGCTAACACAACACCTGTATCCTCATTTAGCCCCAAGTCTCGTAGATGGTCTAATAATGCCAATCGCGAATACAAATGATCAAAAGGTACGTTAGCAAACCCCTGAATTTGAGGGGAGTGTAAGTCCATAGTAATGATTCTATCAACACCACCAGCAGTAATTAAATCCATCATCAAACGAGATGAAATGGGAACTCGTGCACGGTCTTTACGATCTTGGCGTCCATATCCAAAATATGGGATTACTGCCACTACACTTCTTGCAGACGCACGACGTGCAGCATCCAACATAAGTAAAAGCTCTAAAATATTATCAGATGGTGGATTGGTAGATTGAATAATGAAAACATCCTCGTTGCGGATATTTTCCTCAAAGGCTACACTAATTTCACCATCACTAAATACTTTGATGTCCACATTACCCATAGACATACCAAGATAATTGGCAATACCTTCAGCTAATGCGAGATTTGATCTTCCGGAAAAGATTTTCATTGCTGGGGGACAGGGAGTCGAACCCCGATACTCGGCACCAAAAACCGATGTCCTACCATTGAACGATCCCCCAATTTTTTTAAAATGGTTATCCTGCTGGGGCGGGTGGAGTCGAACCACCAACCGCCTGATTAACAGTCAGGTGCAACTGCCAATTGTGCTACGCCCCAATAAATTGGGTGAGCAATATATCCAGAAATTATGATGATTTGGGAAAAGTGACGATAGTTTGGTAATGCGAAAATTTCTCAGCACAATGCTGAGCTAATTCGCGGCTATCAAAGATACCAAACATAGTCGAGCCACTTCCCGACATACCGGCAAAAACTGCACCACAATCTTGTAATTGTAATTTAATTTCGTCGATTTCTGGATATGTTGATCGGATAACCCGTTCAAAATCATTTTCAAATAACTGCCAGTTTACTGGCTCCGTCAAGGGCGAAAATTTAGGAATAGTATTGTCTTCATGCAAAGAAATATTTAAACTTTTGTATGCCCATGGTGTAGATATGGAAATCTCTGGCAAAACAAGTAAAAAAGTATATTTGTCACGCCAGTCTAATTCTACAGGAGAAAGCATATCGCCAATTCCCCAAACATTTTGGATACCACCCTTTATAAAAAATGGGACATCTGCACCAATTTTTTTACCAATCTCACACAATTTTTCATCAGATAAATTGCAATTCCATAAATAATTTAGTGCGGTGAGTGTATTTGCTGCATTGCTACTGCCTCCACCTAAACCGCCACCCATGGGAATATGCTTTTCAATATTAATTTTGTAATGAGAATCGTCGTAGGACTTAAAATTCAATAGTTCAGAATAAGCTTTAGAAATTAAATTTGAACTATCTACGGGTACTTCCGGTATATTGCATGACAAAGAAAATTCATCATGTAACTCAAAGGTTAATGTATCATGAAATTCTAATTCTATAAATGTACTGGCAATATTATGGTAATTATCACTTCGCTTACTCAGGACACGTAATCCCAAATTTACTTTGGCGTGGGATTTTACTACTGTATGATTATTTATTTTTCTTTCCCCAACTGTCTCGGAGAGTAGCACTTCTATTGAAAATTAATTTATCGGGAGCAGAATCTAAATCTACACAATAGTATCCCGTTCTGGTAAATTGAAAATAATCTCCACATTTTGCGTTTAATAATGAGGGTTCTAATTTGCAATTCTCTAACACCGACAAACTATTGGGGTTTATATTGTCTAAAAAAGTTTTTCCCTCTTCAACTTTATTTGGATTTTCTACATTGAATAGATGTTCAAATTGTCGAACTTCAGCATTTACAGCATGCTTGGCAGAAACCCAATGAAGTGTTCCTTTCACACGGCGACCATCATCTGACCATCCCCCTTTTGTTTTAGGATCATAGGTGCAATGGAGTTCGATGATATTCCCATTTTCATCTTTAATTACATCATTACATGTAATATAATACGCATGCAATAATCTTGATTCTCGTCCAGGACCTAATCGGAAAAACTTCTTTGGAGGGTCTTCCATAAAATCGCTTCGTTCAATCCATAATTCTCGACTAAATGGAATTTTTCGCTTTCCATCAGCTTCATTTTCAGGATTATTTACCGCATCTAATTCTTCTGACTCACCTTCAGGATAATTGGTAATCACTACCTTTAATGGATCCAATACAGCCATCACACGTTGAGAACGATTATTCAAGTCTTCTCGTAAACAGTTTTCCAATAAGGCGATGTCCACTATGCCATCTCGTTTTGCCACACCTACACGTTCACTAAGCTCACGTATGGATTCAGGTGAATACCCTTTTCTACGAAAGCCTGAAATTGTTGGCATTCGTGGGTCATCCCACCCCCAAACATGCCCTTCATCAACCAATTGCTTCAGTTTTCTTTTGCTCATTACTGTGTAGTTTAAATTAAGTCTAGCAAATTCAATTTGTTGTGGATGATGAACATCTAACGCATCTAAAAACCAATCATATAATGGACGATGATCTTGAAATTCCAATGTACAAATTGAATGGGTAATTCCTTCAATTGAATCTTCCAATCCATGGGCCCAATCATACATGGGGTAAATGCACCAATTATCCCCTGTTCGATGATGAGATGCATGTAAAATTCTATACATTATGGGGTCTCTAAAGTTTAGATTTGGAGATGCCATATCTATTTTTGCACGAAGTACTTTTTCTCCATTTTCAAACTGACCATTTTTCATGCCCTCAAATAACTGAAGATTTTCTTCTATACTTCTATTTCTAAATGGACTTTCTTTGCCTGGTTCTTTCAATGTCCCACGTGAATCTTTAATTTCATCGGGAGTTTGGTCATCCACATAAGCTTTGCCAGCATTGATTAATGAAACTGCATGGTCATACATTTGCTGAAAATAGTCCGATGCATATAAAATATTATTATCATCTATGTTAAACCCTAACCACTTCACATCCTCAATGATAGATTTTACATATTCATCCTCTTCCTTTACAGGATTGGTATCGTCAAATCGGAGATTACAATTTCCATCATATTCTTCTGCAAGACCAAAATTTAAACAAATAGATTTAGAGTGACCGATATGCAAATACCCATTAGGTTCAGGCGGAAAACGTGTATGTACGCGGCCATCATTTTTCCCGTTTTTTAAATCTTCATTGATAATTTCTTTTATAAAATGAGTATAAATTTCTTCTGCCATTATTCAATTACATTATTTAATCGATTTAAAAATTCTTCTTTTCCAAGTACTGAGAAAATTCCATGTATATTGGGACCTTTTACATCTCCATATAATGCCAACCGAAGCGGGAAAAATAAATCTTTTCCCTTAATTCCTAATTGTGAGGATATTTGTGAAACGATATTTTTTACAGCTTCCGAATCTAATGAAGGTGCAATTTCAATTTCGGATTTGAGCTGTGAATATAATAGTTGTGAATTTTCTTGAGAAATTAAAGATGCCATTTCATGCTCTCGAGGAGAAATATCATAAAAGGGTTTAATTTCATTTTCAATTTCAAGCAAGGTAGATACTCGTTCACGAGAAAAATCAACTGCATTTTTAAATTGTAATGAATTGGAATCTATGTCGAGATTATTAAACGGGATGTAATAATCTATAATTTTTTCTAATGGAAGAGACTTTAAATAATGACTATTTATCCATTGTAATTTCTCTTGATTAAAAACAGCCCCACCCTTTTGAATGCGCTCAATAGAAAAAGTCTTTGTTAGCTCATCAAGTGTAAAAAATTCACGATCATCACCAGGATTCCATCCAAGAAATGCCACAAAATTCAATAATGCTTCAGGTAAAAACCCTTTATCCAAATAATCTTCAACAGCCACATCACCTTGCCGCTTAGACAATTTAGATTTATCTGGATTTAATAATAATGGTACATGTGCAAATTGAGGTAAATCCCAACCAAGAGCATTATACAATAATATATGTTTAGGAGTTGAAGAGAGCCATTCTTCTCCGCGAATTACATGAGTGATTCCCATGAGATAATCATCAACAACATTGGCTAAATGATAGGTTGGAAATCCATCTGATTTTAATAATACTTGGTCATCAATCTCACTGGTATTAAAAACCACTTTTCCTCTAACCATATCATCAAATTCAATAACTGAATTTTCTTCCACATTTAATCGAATTACAAAGGGAAGCTCACGTTTTTTGGATTCAACTTCATCAGAAGATAGGTGTAAACATTTTTTATCGTATTTTGTACTTTCCTTTTTTGCTTGCCGTTCTTTTCTTAAATCATCTAATCGCTCAGCGGTACAAAAACAATGGTAAGCATGTCCAGATTCAATGAGTTTTTCAATATGTGAAGAATATATTTCCAGTCGTTGAGATTGAAAGTAGGGGCCCACTTTTTCATTAATTTTTGGACCCTCGTCAAATTGAATATTCACCTTTGTGAATACATCTAATATTTGCTCAACTGCACCCTTTACCTTTCGAGATTGATCGGTATCTTCAATTCTGAGGATAATTTCTCCGTCATGCTGTTTGGCAAATAAATAGTTATAAAGAGCAGTACGTAAACCGCCTACATGCAAATAGCCTGTGGGGCTGGGAGCAAATCTTACTCTAACCATGTTGATGCTCTAATAAAACAACTGCATGGGCTGTAAGACCATCACCATTTCCAATATACCCTAGATGATCGGTAGTTGTGGCTTTTACCGAAATACAATCCATTGAAATATCTAAAATTTGAGAAATATTTTCTTTCATCTGCTGAATATGGGGACTCACTTGTGGTGCTTGCAATAAAATGGTAGAGTCAATATTTGATATGGTATAACCTTTACCAGAAACCAATGAAAAAGCATGACTTAAAAACTTCTCACTATTGGCATCTTTCCATCGAATATCAGAAGATGGGAAGTGGTTGCCAATATCTCCCAATGCAGTAGCACCTAATAAAGCATCAACAATGGCGTGATATAATACATCACCATCACTGTGGCCCTTTGACCCCTTATGAAATGGGATTTTAACCCCACCAATGATGAGGTCATATCCCGATTCTAATTGATGCGTATCAACACCATGTCCTATCTTAAAAGGCATTATACAATAATCATGGCGTCGCCATAAGAATGAAATCTATATTTCTTTTTTATAGCTTCTTTATATGCTTTCAAAATAAAATCTTTATTGGTGAATGCTGATACCAACATCATCAAAGTTGATTGAGGTTGATGAAAATTAGTAATCATTTTATCGCACATTTTAAATTCATACGGTGGATAAATAAATTTATCTGTCCAACCTTTTCGAGGGGTTACTTTAAATCCAGATGTAACCACGGTTTCCAATGTACGAATAGTTGATGTACCTACGCACACAACACGACGCTTTCTACGCTTTGCTTGATTGATTAAATCAGCAGTTTCTTTGGGTATTGAAAAAGATTCCGAGTCCATTTGATGGCGTGTAAGATCTTCAACCATAATGGGTCTAAATGTTCCCAATCCAATATGAAGGGTTATGTACGCTAGCTTTACACCTTTTTTCTCTAATTTCTTGAGAAGCTCTTCACTAAAATGTGTTCCTGCAGTGGGTGCTGCAACAGAACCTCTTTCGCTGGCATAAACTGTTTGGTAATTATCCTTATCTTCAGGAATAGGATCTCTTTCGATATACGGTGGTAATGGTGAATGCCCATTTTGTTCAATAAACTCATGTATATCTGGAACATTATACTCAAAACGTAAAACACGACCACCAGAAACAGTATTGTCAATTACATCACATTCAACACCTTCACCAAATACCAGTTTGTTTCCAATTCGTACTTTTCTGGCAGGTTTAACCATCGCTTCCCACAAGTCGTTTGATAATTCTCTTAACAAAAATACTTCTACTTTTGCTTCAGATTTATCTTTAAAAGCATATAATCGCGCAGGATATACCTTTGTATTATTCATCACCAGTACATCCCCTTTTTTGAAATAATCAACAATATCTGTGAACTGGCGATGTTCTATAGTTTCATTCTCACGGTCAAGTACCATAAGTTTACATTCATCACGCTTTTCAGTAGGAAATTTTGCAATGAGCTTTTCTGGTACTTCTAACTCAAACTCTGATAAACGTGGTGGTTTTTCTACAGATCCAAAAAACATATATCCCCTTTCTAAAAAATATCTATTTGGTTGCCATCTTTTGGCATATCAACATTTAAATATGTATAGGTTTTTTTCATGGCTTGCCTTCCACGAGATGTACGTTTTACATACCCCTCTTTAATAAGATAGGGTTCATACACCTCTTCAATGGTTCGTGCATCTTCGGAGATGGCAACTCCCAAGGAATCTAATCCAACGGGACCCCCATTAAAATTTTTCACTATAGCTGATAAAATTCGACGATCCATATCATCTAATCCTTGGGCATCAATCCCCAATCTATCTAATGCTTCTGTTGCAGATGCTTTTGAAATTACTCCCTTTGTTTTCACTTGGGCAAAATCCCGAGCACGCCTTAAAATACGATTGGCAATTCGTGGAGTTCCCCGAGATCTTCTGGCTATTTCTAAAGCACCTTCTTCATCCATTTGGATGTCTAATATTTTTGCAGAACGCGTAATTATTTTTAATAATTCTTCTTCGTTATAAAAATCTAATCGGAGGATTACACCAAATCTATCTCGCATAGGAGAAGTCAAATTCCCCAAGCGTGTTGTGGCACCCACCAATGTAAATGGATTCAAATTTAATTGAACACTTCTGGCACTGGGGCCTTTATCTAACATGATATCAATAGTATAATCTTCCATAGCAGAGTATAAATATTCCTCAACTACACTGCTCAGACGATGAATTTCATCTATAAAAAATACATCTTTATCTGCAAGATTGGTAAGAATACCCGCTAAATCCCCAGGTCGATCCAACACAGGTCCAGATGACATTTTAATATTTACATTTAACTCCCTAGCAATGATGTTTGCCAGCGTGGTTTTCCCTAATCCCGGAGGTCCAAATAATAATACATGGTCTAATGCTTCGCCACGTTGAGAAGCGGCTTCTATATATATTTTTAGATTTTCAACCGTTTCTTTTTGACCAACAAAATCATCAAAATGGCTTGGACGCAACGATTGCTCAATCTGAATATCGTCGTCGATTTTTTGTGGTGAAATAATGTTTTTATTTGGATCTTTTGTAGATTCTATCATCTTAAAACCAGATAATTTACAAAAATTAGCAAGGGGGGTGTTAGATATATCTAATTAGGGGTGTGCTAAAATAAAATCGAAAATTTTCGATGCAATACGATCTTTACGGTCTTTTTTCAGTGATAATTCTTCTCCACTTGATGAAAAAATCTGTACCTTGTTAGTATTGGAATCGAAACCAGCCCCTTCTTCATTTGCATAATTAAGCACAATGAAATCTGCACCTTTATCCATCATTTTTCGCTTAGCTTCATTTTCACCATTATTGGTTTCTAATGCAAATGCAATAATTTTACTATTCGTTTGGGGTTGTAATGTTTTCAGAATATCAGGAGCAGGAATAAGCTCAAGTGTAGCATTATTTTTCTTCCGCTTTAGTTTTTGGGTTGCCACTGTTTTGCATTGATAATCAGCCACTGCCGCACACATAATTAAATAATCTGCATCTTTTTCATCGATTGAATTTTCCATGGAAGCCAACATCTCAACTGCTGTTTCAACCATCACCATTTTAACTTCAGGAACGGGAGGCAAGGACACGGGCCCAGAAACCAATGTAACCTCAGCACCTAAATCGCGAGCCACCTCTGCCAATGCATATCCCATTTTACCTGATGATCTGTTCGATATAAATCTCACAGGGTCAATGGCCTCACGTGTGGGGCCTGCACTCACCAACACCTTTTTCCCTTTTAGAGGTAGTTCTGATGTAAACAAACCTCTTATTTCATTCATAATGGATGGAATCTCGGGTAGTCGTCCTTCCCCTTCATGAAGACTTGCAAGTTTACCCGTTTCGGGATTCATCACAATTTTACCACGACTCTTTAATTTTTCTACCGCTTCCATCGTTGCAGGATTTTGCCACATCCTAAAATTCATTGCAGGTACAAATAATGTGGGTTGTTCACAGACAGATAAATTTGTGGAAATAATATCATCGGCCACACCATTGGCAGCTTTGCATATCATGTTGGCAGTAGCAGGTACCACAACTATCGCATCTAGCTCAATAGCCATTTCAATATGTTCTAATCCTGCTTTTGGTGTATCTGGGAATATTTCTGTAATGACCTCATTATTGGTAAGTGCTGCAAACGAAGCCTTACCTACGAACTCCTGTGCTGATTTTGACATCATCACATGTACATTTGCATCTTCTTTTCTTAGAAGCCTAATTACTTCACATGATTTATAGGCAGCAATTGAACCCGTAACGCAAATTAAAATATTTTTATTTTTTAAATTTTTAAAATCCAAATTATTCAATATTATGAATTGTTATAACTCCATCCTTTGATCCTAATATGAAATTATAATCATCTATAAAACTTAACGCTGTAAAATCTATGGATTTGCTAGAATTTATAGAACCCTCATAAATAATATTATTAATGATGTCAATATAATTTATTGTATCATTTTCCATTAATGATATTATCAAATCATTTGAAGGAGAAAAATCAAAAGACGCAACTGAATCATTTAAGACAAAAGTATTTTTATAATGAATATGTGGAAAAATCCATTTCCCATCAATAAACTGTGACATACTATTTGAACCAATATCAAATAGCTTTATACTATTATTTGATTGGGCTATTGCCAATATTCTTTTATCATTAGTAATTGAAATTGCTTTAATTCCATCATTATAATTATTATAATGTGCTACAATTTTTTTTAATTGAAAATTATATAAAAATATATTTTGAAACTTATCAACTACTAGCAATCCCCCTTCGATAGATTCTAAAAATTTTATTTCATTATTAGAAATTTTGATGGTTTCATAAATATCAAATGAATTCATATCCATAAAATCAACGGTTCCATCAGAATAACCAGAAAATATTATTGACTCTTTACTTCCAAAGCAAATAGCCTTTCTTATCTTATTTGAATTACCAAACTGGTAAGGTGAGCCCCAATTATTATAATCCCAAATACACAATAAACCATCATTAAGTATACAAGCAAATATTTGATTATAATTAGATACTCTTGAAGATGCAACCTCCCAATGAGCATATTCAAATACAATTTTGGGGGGAAATTGATTATTAAATAAATTATATTCAACAATTTTTAATGGATTTTCCACAGACAAAAATTTATTTTCAAATAAAATAATTTGATCAATAGTATTTCCAGTCATTGGAAAATCAATTTTGATAATATTATTTTTATTAAAAGATGAAGATGCCCTGATTGG
>CAYQPE010000045.1:0-2445 GCA_964419445.1 uncultured bacterium | reverse complement strand
TGGTATGGAAACTGATAATTTACTGCTAGAAATATTAGAATCTGGTAATAACTGCATTATTAAATTGGTGGAATTTATTAAAAGGTTATTAATTATTTCTGTGATATTTTTATCTGTAAAAAAATCTGTGGCTGCTAATATAACTCCTGAATCAACTTGTTCGATTTTAAGATTTATGCTATAATGGTTTTCAACTGGTAATATATTACAAATTAAAATTTGTTCAGCTGATGAAAAACTATTTATAGTTAAATTTTTACTAAATGACTGCTGAAACTGCCTTTCTGTAATTATTGCAGGTAAGTCAGTCCTCTCTACAACACTATATTCATTTAATTCTGAAAATATGCTAATAAGTCTATTCTCAATTATTTTTTTAGAATATTGGTCTAAAGTTGGGGACTTTACCATGATAGCTATAGGAGAATTAGCTAAGACAAAATGAAAGGTTATGAAAAATAAATAAAATTTATAATTTGAGGGTTTCAAGTATAGATGGGTTAACTACAATTAATATATTCTAAAATAATTACTTTCACCATATACTGTAGAGTCGTAATAATCTGAAATTCTATATTTATAATAATAGCTAGAGTTATACGAATTACCTGAAATATACCAAGAATAAGAACCATCATTATTCTCATAACTGTCAATTGTCTCGCTATTATAATAAGTTCCATAAGCAGATGTGCTATATAACAACTCTATTTTAACATTTGAAATTGAACCCTCAGTTGTCCATTGAATATCATAACTATTATAATCATAATAACTATAGCCACCATATGATGGTGTTGTCACTGTAATACTTACTTCTTCTTCAATTTGGAAGTACTCACTATCATCATATACACTAGAATCATTATAATCTGATATCCTTATTTTATAATAATAGCTAGAGTTATACGAATTACCTGAAATATACCAAGAATAAGAACCATCATTATTCTCATAACTGTCAATTGTCTCGCTATTATAATAAGTTCCATAAGCAGATGTGCTATATAACAACTCTATTTTAACATTTGAAATTGAACCCTCAGTTGTCCATTGAATATCATAACTATTATAATCATAATAACTATAGCCACCATATGATGGCGCCGTCACTGTAATACTTACTTCTTCTTCACTTACTTCTTCTTCAATTTGGAAGTACTCACTATCATCAAATACACTAGAATCATTATAATCTGATATTCTTATTTTATAATAATAATTAGAGGAATATGAACCTGAAATATACCAAGAATAAGAACCATCATTATTTGT
The DNA here is from genome assembly GCA_964419445.1 of uncultured bacterium. Lineage (GTDB taxonomy): Bacteria > Fidelibacterota > Marinisomatia > SCGC-AAA003-L08 > D37C17 > JABHHG01. Next base: position 1,170 of record CAYQPE010000045.1, on the reverse strand, counting down.
AGTACTAGCAATTGTGGTGTAATTATAATAAGTTCCATTAGAAGAACTACTATAATACAACTCTATTTTAACATTTGAAATTGAACCCTCAGTTGTCCACTCTATTGTCTGAGTATTTTCTTCATATAAAGTTTCATTATAACTTGGGGCCGTTACTGCAATACTTGCTTCTTCTTCAATTTGGAAGTACTCACTATCATCAAATACACTAGAATCATTATAATCTGATATTCTTATTTTATAATAATAATTAGAGGAATATGAACCTGAAATATACCAAGAATAAGAACCATCATTATTTGTAGTACTAGCAATTGTGGTGTAATTATAATAAGTTCCATTAGAAGAACTACTATAATACAACTCTATTTTAACATTTGAAATTGAACCCTCAGTTGTCCACTCTATTGTCTGAGTATTTTCTTCATATAAAGTTTCATTATTACTTGGGGCCGTTACTGTTAAATTAGATTCAACTTCTGGTGTATTTGAATCAAGCAAATTAAGATAGGCATCACATGAAAAAAACATTAATGTACTTATCAATATAACTAATAATTTCATTTTGAAATTAATCCAAGTTTAAGGACCGCTTGAGGCCCTCCATAAACTTCTTCATCACCAAAAACCATTCCTGCTTCCATAAGAAAATATTTTTTAACATGAGAATATATAATACCTTGATAATTGTAATAAATGTCTTCGTTTGCCTGTTCCCATAATTTTTCACCAACAACAAATTTAAATGATTTATATCCTATACCTATTTCATATCCACTAGAAATATCACTAGAACCATAAGAAAGAGAAAAATTGATTTTTTTAAATGGGTTTGTATTTTTTAGTTTTTTATCCTTTTGCATATCGTAAACTAATATCCCACTTAATCCAGCAGGGAACCCCCAAAATGCTCCCAAACGTAATGGTGACTTTTGCATTCCAAAAGAAATTTTTCCAGAATTGTCATCTTTACGATTATTTCGATTTATAGATATTTTTTCAATGGGGTTTTTATTAAAAGGGGGGTTTTTTATTGAGTTCTCTTTCACACTACTTTGATTTATTTTTGTTTCTGCCGGGGTATCTTTTTCATTATTTAAACTAAAACCTATCTTTGGAATGCTTGGAGAAAACAAGGGTATCACTTTTTCATCTAATGTAGTAAGTTCA
>CAYQPE010000044.1:0-13870 GCA_964419445.1 uncultured bacterium | reverse complement strand
GTTTCTGCTGAAAATAAGTTAAATTTAACAAATATTCAAACCAGTGTAGATTCAATTCTAAATGTAATTAATATTCAAATGTCCCTCTATAATCCACAGAGTGAAATTATAAGATTTAATAACTCAAATGATTCAGTTAAAATATCTAAAGAGTTTGAAAATGTATTATTGGCCTCTAAATATTTTAATAATATAACAAACGGCGCTTTTGATGTTTCTGTGGGACCACTTGTGAAATTATGGGGATTTCATAATTTTAATGATAATTGGGTTCCACCATCGCATGATCGCATTACAGAAATACGAAAGAATACAGGCGATAGTCATTGGGCGATTAATGATGGGACTCTCAGTAAATCTATTGAAAAATTACATATTGATGTCAATGCAATAGCTAAAGGTTTTGGCGTTGATCAGATTGTACTATTCTTGTTAAAATCGGGCTTTACACAATTTCTAGTTGAAATAGGAGGTGAAGTCTATTGTCATGGGTTGAAACAATATAACCTCCCTTGGAAAATTGGAATAGAATTACCAAGTTTTGAAAACAGAGAAATTGGATCAATGGTGAAATTAACAAATTTTGCAATGGCCACTTCTGGTAATTATCGCAATTACTACACATATGAAGGTGAAATCTTTTCACATACAATCAATCCTCATGATGGTTACCCTGTAAAACACAATTTAGTTAGCGCTACAGTTGTTGCACCAACCTGTTTAGAGGCAGATGCATTAGCAACATCACTTATGGTAATGGGAACAGAGATAGCCCTTGAATTAATAAATCAATTAGAAAATGTAGAATGCTTGCTTATCGAAAGACTTGAAGATGGAACTCTAAACGAGATTAAAAGTAATGGATTTAATAAATTTATGGAAGCGTTAGTTGATTAGTGATTCTTTAATGCATTTTTTGCGATCTTCTGGTGAACATAGGCATGCATCTTCATTTCCACCACAAGACCCCTTTAATTGAATATTTGACACTAATGTGCCAACAGACATTAATAATATTAAAATGCCTAAAACAATTGTAGATATTATAAAAATTTCCATGGTTAAATTTACACCACTTATAAAATTGAATTAAAGGATATAAGCACAATAATGAGAAGGAATTTATTTAAATTAACACCTTTTTTTATCTTCATAAGCAATCTATTTGCTGGAGGTAATACTTCAGGCCTTGATAATTTGCCTTTATTTTCAATAACCCCATTTGTGGGAATATTATTGTCTATCGCTATACTTCCATTGGTAAAACCACATTTTTGGGAACATAATTTTGGAAAAATCTCTGCATTTTGGGCACTCTTGTTTTTTCTCCCATTTTGGTATGTTTTTGGCTCTAAAATTGCATTTCATGAATTATTCCACGTATTGTTTTTAGAGTATATTCCTTTTATTGTATTATTATTATCACTGTTTGCAATTTCTGGGGGAATCCGCCTAAAGGGATCCTTAGTAGGTACTCCAAAGCTTAATACATGTATTTTGCTTATCGGTACAATGATTGCTTCTTGGATGGGTACTACTGGTGCAGCCATGCTTTTGATTCGTCCGCTGATCCGTGCAAATTCTTGGCGAAAAAATACGACGCATATTTTTGTATTTTTTATTTTTTTAGTGGCAAATATTGGAGGCTCACTTTCACCACTAGGAGATCCGCCACTTTTTTTAGGATTCCTTAAGGGTGTAAGTTTCTTTTGGACTACACAGCACATGTTCATTCCTATGTTGTTAGTTTCTACAATTCTATTAATTCTCTTTTTTGCAATGGATACATATTTTTATAACAAAGAAACTGCTCATCCACATCAACAGGAAAATGATGAAAAACTAGGTATTGAAGGAAAAATTAATTTATTATTTCTAATTGGTGTAGTTTCTTCTGTACTAATGAGTGGTATTTGGAGGCCAGGAATTTCCATAGAATTATTCCATATTCCTATGGGCTTACAAAATGTATTACGTGATATAATATTACTGTTGCTCACATATCTAAGTATTCAATATACAGCACCCAAAATTAGGAAGGATAATGGATTTACATGGTTTCCAATAGAAGAAGTTGCTAAACTTTTTGTGGGTATTTTTATAACAATTATTCCTGCAATTACAATATTAAAAGCAGGACAAGATGGCGCACTTGGTTTTATTGTGAGCTTAACGCAAGATGCTCATGGAAATCATAACAATTTAATGTATTTCTGGTTAACGGGAATCCTTTCATCATTCCTTGATAATGCACCTACATATTTAGTATTTTTCAATACTGCAGGCGGTGATGCTGTACAACTAATGGGTGAATATATGCAGACCCTTCTTGCAATTTCATGCGGTGCAGTATTTATGGGTGCTAATACCTATATTGGAAATGCCCCCAATTTTATGGTAAGATCAATTGTTGAAGAAAATAGAATTAAAATGCCAAGCTTTTTCGGTTTTATGATTTGGTCAACTTGTATTTTAATTCCAATCTTTATTATCGTTTCATATATATATTTTTAGGAGTAAACATGTATAAAAACATTCTATGTGCTACGGATTTAAGTTCGCAATCTGAAAAAGTATTTAAGAAAGCATTTTCTTATGCTAAAGAATTTAATGCTAATTTATTTATAATTAACGCACAAGAAGATATTAACTCTCATGAAGAGATGCTTATGAGTAGAGTCAGTGTATCAAAACGTATAACTGAGAATGAAGAGATTGCTGTTAATGCTCGCAAAAAAGCAAAAGAGATAGTAGATACATTAGATACTTCCTATAAATACAAGATTATTATTAGAGAAGGCAATGCAGAACATGCCATTCTAGAATTTGCAAATGCCAATGATGTAGATCTTATTATTATGGGTACAAATGGCACTGACCACTTATCAGATTACTTTTTAGGTACAACTGCTTCGCATGTAATTAAGACTTCAAATTGCCCTGTTTTGGTAGTGCCAATTAATTAAGTTTTTGAACATTGGAATAAATTTCAATTAAAGGGTAAATTTCGTAATTGAATATGAATAAAAATCTAACAAAATCGTGGGATGAATTAGCCAATCTAATAGGTGATTCTAATTCAATTTTACTATCAACTCATGTTAATCCTGATGGTGATGGATTGGGGTCTGAAATTGGATTTCACAATTATCTTAAATCTTTAGGTAAAGATTCAAGAATAATCAATATTTCTGAAACCCCTGAAATATTTGAAATACTTGATCCACATGGAGAAATTGAAACCTATAGTGAATCTCATAATGAGTGGTTAAATTCTGTTGATGTAACAATTCTATTTGACATCGGTGATTATCGCAGAATAAATGAAATTTATCCTCAAATAAAAAATTCTAAAATTGTACTTTTTGATCACCATCCAGTAAATAAGGATAATCCATATTTTCTTCAGGTTTTGGATTTAGGGGCTCCTGCAACTGGGTATATGGTATGGAAATATTTACAACATCAAAGTGGAGGTGGTAAATTTAAGTTAGATATTCAAACTGCAAATGCCTTATATGCTGCATTAATTACTGATACTGGATCTTTTAGATATCAATCTACACATGCAGATGCACATTTAATGGCGGCTCACTTAATTGAAAGTGGAGTAAAGCCATATGACATCCATAAGGCAATTTACGAACAACGAAAGTTATCACAAGTTCGCCTTCTGTCTCATGTAATTCAAAGCTTACAATTTACGCATAATGATACAGTTATTGGTTTTGTTGTAGATAAAGATATTCTAAAAAAGGCTAATGCTACACTTGAAGATGTTGATGGGTTTACCGAATTTATAAGAACTATAAAATCAGTTGAGATTTCCTACATGATTCAGTGTATTGATGAAAATCAACATCGTATAAATTTTAGATCTAGTGGAAACTATATTATAAATGATATTGCAAAATCACTGGGTGGTGGTGGACATATTTATGCTGCAGGTGCACGTGTATCGGATATGTCAACAAAAGATTTGGTAGAAACAATTAATAAAAAAATTGATGAGAAAATAATTAATGGCAATTAAAAGCGATAGATGGATAGAGAAAATGTCAAAAGAATTTGACATGATTACCCCATATGAACCTAAACAAGTACGTGATGGTAAAATTTCTTATGGAGTTTCTTCTTATGGGTATGATATTCGAGTTTCTGACGAGTATAAAATTTTTACGAATGTAAACAATAGTGTGGTTGATCCCAAAAAATTTGATGCTAATTCTTTCGTGGATTTTAAAGGCGATGTATGTATTGTACCGCCAAATAGTTTTGCACTTGCTCGAAGTGTAGAGTACTTTAAAATTCCCAGGAATGTTCTTACAATTTGTGTAGGTAAATCAACTTATGCACGTTGTGGAATAATTGTAAATGTTACTCCTTTTGAGCCAGAATGGGAAGGCTATGTAACCCTTGAGATTTCGAATACAACTCCACTTCCTGCAAAAATATACTCAAATGAAGGATTGTGCCAAGTATTGTTTTTTGAATCTGATGAGGATTGTGAAATATCATACAAAGATAAGGCGGGTAAATATCAAGGTCAGGTAGGCATAACACTTCCACGAATGAAAACAAAATGAAAATTACTGTAGCCAAAGATGCAGGATACTGCTTTGGAGTAAGGGATGCTGTAAATATGGCATACGACTCTGCTGAAGAGCATGGAAGTGTGTATATGCTTGGTGATATTGTTCACAATGAAAAGGTAGTTGAAGATTTAGAAGTTGCAGGTGCAAAGGTAGTTGAATCTTTAGAAGATGTACCAAAAGAAAGCCCAATATTATTTAGAGCTCACGGTACAATGAATAAGCTTTGGGATAAGGCAAAAAATGATGGCATGAATGTAATTGATGCTACATGCCCATTAGTACACGAGATTCACCATGAAGTTAAAAAATTGTCTGAGGATGGTAGAAATATCATTATAATTGGTGACCATGGACATGATGAAGTGGTAGCAATTGCAGATCAAGTAGAGGGGTCAATTATTGTTTCTAATCCTGAAGAAGCTTCAGAGCTTAGAAAGATGAAACGTGCAGGGGTTGTAAGTCAATCTACTCAAATGATTGAAAATGTTCAGGAAATTATGAATATACTAATGACAAAAGTATTTGATTTACATTTCGTGAATACAATTTGCTATCCAACAAAGCGGAATCATGAGCAAATTAAACTATTAGCAATTGAAAATGATTTAATGATTATCATAGGCTCATTTACTAGTGCCAACTCAAAACGATTAACAGAACTTGCACTTGAGAGGAATAAAAATTCATATCAAGTAACATGTGCATCAGATTTAAAAATTGAATGGTTTGACAATGTGCAATCCGTAGGAATTTCTGCAGGAGCATCTACACCAGACTATTTAATTGAAGAAGTAAAAGATAAAATTAAAAATACAAGAGGTTAGTATGGAAAAAGGTACATTTGAAATTAAAGTTGGGTTGGCAGAAATGCTAAAGGGTGGCGTAATTATGGATGTAACCAACCCTGAACAAGCCAAAATTGCTGAAGATGCTGGAGCTGTTGCAGTAATGGCATTAGAAAGAATTCCTGCTGATATCCGTAAAGATGGGGGTATTGCGAGAATGTCTGACCCTGAATTAATTAAAGGTATTCAAAAATCAGTTTCTATACCCGTTATGGCAAAATGTAGAATTGGCCATTTTGCAGAAGCCCAGATTCTTGAAGCACTTGAGATTGATTTTATTGATGAAAGTGAAGTATTGACTCCTGCAGATGAAAATAATCATATTTATAAACATGACTTTAAAGCACCATTTGTATGTGGTGCAAGAAACTTAGGTGAAGCCTTACGTCGTATTGGTGAAGGTGCAGCTATGATTAGAACTAAAGGAGAAGCTGGTTCTGGTAATATTGTTGAGGCTGTTCGGCACATGAGAACAATTATTAATGATATTAAAAAATTAACAACTATGGATAACGATCAACTTATGGCTGAAGCAAGGGATATGCAAGCCCCGTTTGTATTGGTTCAACAAGTAGCAAATATCGGTAAATTGCCTGTCCCCAATTTTAGTGCTGGAGGTATTGCCACTCCTGCAGATGCTGCATTAATGATGCAGTTAGGTGCAGAATCAGTTTTTGTAGGATCTGGCATTTTTAAATCTGATGACCCTGAAGCAAGAGCTAAAGCCATTGTAGATGCAACCACATACTATGAAGATGCTGTTAAACTTGCTGAAATTTCTGCTGGATTAAAAGATGCTATGAAAGGATTAGATATTTCTGAAATACCAAGTGACCAAATGCTTCAGGAGCGTGGCTGGTAGTGTTAATCGGAATCCTTGCTTTACAAGGTAATTTTGCCATGCATAAAAAGGTTTTGGATTCACTTAATGTAAATTCAAATTTTGTTAAGTATGAATCAGATTTACATGATTGTGATGCACTTATAATTCCTGGTGGCGAATCTACAACCATAACAAAACTGATTGATGAGCATCAATTAAGAGATGCTATAATAGCATTCTCTAAAGAAAAACCAATTTTAGGTACTTGTGCAGGTATGATTATGTTATCAAATTCACCTAAAACAAAAAATGTATCGCCACTTGGGATTTTAGATTTCGAAGTCAGTCGCAATGGTTGGGGAAGGCAAGTATATTCATTTACACAAACGGTTACCCTTGATATAGATGAACCTATTGAATTTCAAGCTACCTTTATACGTGCACCTAAAGTCCAAACATTTAATGAAGATTTAATTATCCACGGTAAATTGAATGATGAAGTTATTTATTTATCTGATGGATTTCATATGGCAACATCATTTCACCCCGAATTTGGAAATGATTCACGCGTACATCAATATTTTTTAAGCAAAATAAATTCTACTTCTCATGTCAATACTATCTAAAATAAATTCTCCAAAAGATATTAAAGCACTAAATACAACAGCTTTAAACCAATTATCAGTTGAGGTCAGTGATAAAATTAAATCTGTAGTTGAAGATGTTGGTGGGCATTATTCTTCACCTTTAGGCGTTGTTGATTTAACATTGGCATTACATTATGTTTATAATTCTCCTGATGATAAAATTATTTGGGATGTTGGGCATCAAGCATATGCACATAAAATTATAACTGGCCGACGAGATTCCTTCCATACATTACGTCAAAAAGATGGAATTAGTGGTTTTTTAAAACGCTCAGAAAGTGAACATGATATTGTAGGTGCTGGACATGCAAGTACATCCATTTCGGCCGCACTTGGCTTTGCGCATGCACGCGACAAACAAAAAAGGGATGATCAGGTAGTTGCCATTATTGGTGATGGGGCAATGACAGGTGGATTGGCATATGAGGGAATTAATAATTTAGGATTCCATCGTACCCAAATGACCATTGTACTAAATGATAATTCAATGTCTATTTCTGAAAGTGTAGGTGCATTATCGAAATACTTAAACAGAGTTATTACAAATCCTACATATAACCAAATAAGAAATGATATTTGGGATATTTCTGGAAAGATGCCTTTGTCTTCTATTGTGAGAAAATTTTTACGCAAAACCGAAGAGGGTATTAAAGGATTTTTAACTCCTGGTGCACTTTTTGAAGAATTTGGGCTTCGCTATATTGGACCTGTTGATGGCCATGATATGGATGAATTGATTAGAACTTTTGAATCTGTAAAAACCATGAATACTCCTGTATTAGTACATGTATATACTAAAAAAGGAAAAGGCTCTGAGAATGCTGAATCAGATTCAGTAAAATTTTATAGTATGTCTGGAAAATCAACTTCCAGTAATAACAAACCTGACGCAATAAATTACTCACAAGCATTTGGAGAATCTATTGCTCAACTTGCAAAAGATGACTCTGAAATTGAATGCGTTACTGCTGCCATGGAAATAGGAACAGGAATGACTCCATTTACAAAGCAGTTTCCGGACCGTTATATTGACGTGGGAATTGCAGAAGAGCATGCAGTTACCTATGCATCTGGTTTAGCTGCTTCTGGAAAGAAACCTATAGTTGCTATATATTCTACATTTATGCAACGTGCGTTTGACTGCATTTTCCATGATGGATTATTACAAAACCTCCCTATTATATATTGTATGGATAGGGCAGGGTTGGTTGGACCTGATGGCCCAACTCATCATGGCGTATTTGATATCCCCATGCTAAGAATGCTTCCTGATATGGTAATTTCCGCACCTAAAGATGGTAATGAGCTTCGTGATTTGCTATTTACAGCTACACAAAACAATAAATCATTTTCGATTCGATATCCCAAAGGATCTTCACGAAAATTTGATTTGAATTTAAATCCTAACAAATTAGAAATTGGCACTTGGGAGCAATTAAATCAAGGTGAAAATGTAGCCATCATTGCTACTGGTAGCATGGTTGGAATGACTCAAGATTCAATAGAGGAGATTTCAAATCAAATTGGGTTTAAACCCACACTTATAAACGCTAGATTTATAAAGCCATTTGATGAAAAAATGCTTCTTGAAATTACCAAAACTCATACCCATCTTATCACTATTGAAGAAGGTTGTCTTGCAGGTGGATTTGGAGCAGGTATTTTAGAATATCTAAATAGAAACCAAGTTAAAACAGATATAAATTGTATGGGCATTCCTGATAATTATATAGAACATGGAACACGATCTGAATTATTAGATTCACTTTCATTAAACGCACAGGGTATCGTGCAGTTAATTAATGAAATGAAAGGGGAGGGGAGGCATAATGAGTGATTTAAAAAAAGCGAAGAAAAATTGGCAAGATGAAGTAAGTAAATCATCTGAAAGAAATTACAATTTTGATACAGTTTCTGGTGAAAAAGTGGATTTGCTTTATTATCCAGATGCGAATGACGATAACTATACAGAAAAATTAAATTTTCCTGGTCAATTTCCATATACTCGTGGGATACATCCAAATCTATACAGAGGACGTTTGTGGACAATGCGACAGTTTGCTGGATTTGGTTCACCTAACGAGACAAATGAGAGATTCAAATTTTTACTAGAACGAGGACAAACTGGTCTTTCTGTTGCATTTGATATGCCAACACTGATGGGTTATGATGCTGACCATTCCTTAGCAGATGGGGAAGTTGGTCATTGTGGTGTATCCATAAGTTCAATGCAAGATATGGAACGATTATTTGATGGAATCAATCTTGCTGATGTAAGTGTATCTATGACAATTAATGGCCCAGCAGCCATTATATTTGCATTTTATGTTGCAGTCGCTGAAAAACAAGGGGCTGATATATCGAAGCTTAATGGTACGCTTCAAAATGATATATTAAAAGAGTTTATTGCTCAAAAAGAATGGATTTATCCGCCTAAAGAATCCATGCGAATTATTACAGATATGATGCAGTTCTGTACAGAAAAAATGCCTAAATACAATACAATTTCAGTGAGTGGTTATCATATCCGTGAAGCTGGATCTACGGCTGTTCAAGAATTAGCATTTACTTTGGCAGATGGATTTGCTTATGTTGAACATGGAATGGAAGTGGGGCTTGACGTTGATGATTTCGCTCCACGGCTTTCATTCTTTTTTAATTCACATTTAGATTTTTTCGAAGAGGTAGCAAAGTTTAGAGCAGCCCGTAGAATTTGGGCAAAGCGTATGAAAAATAAATATGGTGCTAAAAATCCACGATCATGGAAGTTGAGATTTCATACTCAGACAGCTGGCTTTTCTTTAACTGCACAACAACCTGAAATTAATATTGCAAGAACTGGATTCCAAGCGTTGGCAGCAGTAATGGGAGGTACGCAATCATTACATACAAATTCAATGGATGAAACTTTAGCTCTCCCTTCAGAAAAAGCAGCAGAAATTGCATTGAGAACTCAGCAACTTATTGCCTTTGAAACGGGCACTACCAATGTAGTTGATCCTTTAGGTGGTTCGTGGTATGTTGAATCTTTAACTGATCAATTAGAAGAAGCTGCTGAACGATATTTTGAGAAAATTGATGAATTAGGTGGAGTTATCCCTGCAATTGAAATGGGGTACTTCCAACGTGAGATAGCAGAGGCATCTTCTGAATATCAACATAAAGTAGAAAATAAACAGCGAATAATTGTTGGTGTAAATGAATTTGTAAAAGAAAATGAAGAAATTGAAATCCCAATTTTAGAAATTAGTAAAGAAGTGCAAAGAGAGCAAATTCAGAGACTGGGTGATCTAAAAGCAAATAGGAATGGGGTAAATACTCAAGCTGCTCTAGAAAAAATAACTGAGGCATCAAAAAATCGAGAAAATCTAATTCCTTTATTTATTGAGGCTGCAAAAGCTGATGCTACAATGGGTGAAATCGTTGATGCCATGAAGGTGGTTTTTGGTGAATGGGAAGAAACTGCTGTTTTATAGATAAATGAATTCAGAGAAAATATTCAATCACACTCACCCATTTACAATAGGTGTAGAAGAAGAGCTAATGATTTGTCATCCTGAAACGGGTGATTTAATTGATAAAGCAAACGAAATAATGAACGGGGTTAGTGATGAATTTAAACAGCGATTTAGCTACGAGTTAATTCTCTCAGAAATTGAAATTAACACTCCCGTTTGTAATTCTGTAAATCATGCAATTGATGAGCTTTCTAAACTAAGAACATATACAAAAAAACTGGGTGAGAAATTTGGTTTTTCCATTGGTATGGGGGGTACACATCCTACAGCACTTCCCCTAGATCAATCCTTTGTAAGTAATGATTCTTATAATTGGGTTTCGGACCAATTACATTATTATGCAGAGCGAAATATTACCTTTGCAACGCATATACATATTGCAGTTCCTGATGCAGAGTCTGCAATAAAAATTACTAATTCTCTTCGACGGTGGATTGCACCGCTTTTAGCTTTAAGTTGTAATTCTCCATTTTATGCAGGTGAATATACTCACTTCAAATCCGCTCGTACCATGCAATTTGGGGCATTCCCTCGTACAAATATTCCACCATTTTTTAATTCATTTAAATCTTATGATGATTTAGTAAATAGGTATAAGAAATTAGAATCTATTGAAAAATCTCGACAAATATGGTGGAAACTAAGACCTCATATGGACTACGGTACTATTGAATTTAGAATGTTAGATGCCCAACGTAGTTTAAAAAATACAGAAATGTTTATCGCATTGGCACAAGCATTAGTTTTTCAGTCTTATGAAGACTTGCAAAATAATGTTCTGAATGAAAAGTATTCAGAAGAATTATTAAATGATTCACTGTGGAAAGCATCAAGATTTAATTTTGATGCAAAAATAGAAAATTTTGAAGATAATTCTGTTCATACATTAAAAGATGCAATAGATCAAATGATTGAGTATTGCAATGATGCATTACATCACTTTAATACGAGTCATATAGTTGAAATCATAAATAATATTCTTGAAAAAGGGACAGAAGGTGATTGGCAATATTCTCATTTTAAAAATCATGGAATGGAATCCTTAAAGAATTATTTAATAAAAAATGTAGATTATAATCTTTAATTATCATATCTACACATTCTTAAATTTGTAGTCTAAATAACCATCAAATTCAATATATTGGGAGATTATTTTTATCATGTCTAGAAAAATTGTTCACGTAGTAGGTACAGGTACAATTGGAGAACCATTAATAGGTTTACTTTGCGATTTCAAAAATGATTTAGGAATTGATGAAGTAACATTTCACAAAAATTCACCATTAACCACTGATAGATCTAAAGTTAGAAACTTGATTAAACGTGGTGCAAGACTCACAACTCAAGATGATAAATTTGATGGATTTAACAATATTGGATTAAAACCTGAGTTTTCAACTACTGAGGCAATTGATAGAGCTTCAGTCGTTATAGACTGTACACCTACAGGTGTAGGACATAAAAATAAAGCTGATTACTATGAAAAATTTCTTCACAATACTGCTGGTTTTGTGGCACAAGGTAGTGAGTTTGGTTTTGGTAAAATGTATGCCAGAGGCGTAAACGATTCTGCATTAATTCAGGATGAAGATAGATTTATACAAGTTGTATCTTGCAATACACATAATCTTTCAACCATTGTTCAAACATTAGCTTTAGATGAAGGTGATGACAATCTTCTAGAAGGAAGATTTAATTTAATTAGACGATCAAATGATGTGAGCCAATCTGGCAAATTTGTACCTGCCCCACAAGTTGGAAGTCACAAAGATGGCGATTTTGGTACTCATCATGCTAGAGATGCAGCATTATTGTTTAATACATTAAATTTAAATCTTAATTTATTTTCTTCTGCAATGATTGTAAACTCACAATATATGCATATACTTCATTTCCATTTGAAGTTAAAAAGAGATACTTCAATTCAAAAAATTATTGCAAAATTAGAAGCTAATGATAGAATTGCAATTACAGATAAAGTAAATGCCAACGAAGTTTTCTCATTTGGACGTGACCATGGCCATTTTGGAAGAATATTAAATCAAACTGTAGTATCAATTCCTTCATTGAATGTTAGAAATGGTAATGAAATTACAGGATTTTGCTTTACCCCACAAGATGGTAATTCATTGCTAAGTTCTATTGCAATTGCTGAATGGTTCTTATATCCCCATTCATATGAAGATAAAATCCAATGCTTAAAGCCATATTTTTACGATGAGGTGTAAATATAGGATTAAACGTTGAAAAAATAGTAAATGGACCATTCTTACAAAATGCATATGTAGTTTGGAATAGTTCAGTTTCTTTTATTATTGATCCAGGTGGAGATGCTAATCGTATTATAGAATGTATTACCTCAAACGATTTATCTCCATCTGCTATTTTAAATACACATGCACATTTGGATCATATTGGGGCTGTTGCAGAATTAAAATCATATGGTAATTACCCATTTTATTTGCATATAAATGATATTGATTTGTTAAATTCTGCAAATCAATATACTTCAATGTTTGGAATGCCAAAAATTGATATTCCCACAGTAGAATATAAATGGGATTCGGATAATCATATAGATTTCCAAGATACTCAAGTAAGAATATTAGAAACTCCTGGCCATACAGTTGGTGGGGTATCAATTTTAATTGAAAATCACCTTTTTACTGGAGATACACTTTTTAAAGGATCTATCGGTCGAACTGATTTGCCAAGTGGAGATATGAATACCTTATTAAATTCTATTAATAGTAAAATTTTTAGTTTAGATGAAAATATCATTATTCATTCTGGCCATGGAGAAAATTCAACTATAGGAGAAGAAAAGAAGACCAATCCCTTCTTTAACAATGGATAAATTACATAAAATAGTTAAAGAAAAACTTAGTCACCTTATAAAATCAAGGGATAAGGCATTGCAATCATCCACATTCCTTCTAATGTTATCTGGGGGAAGTGATAGTATTGCATTACTTAGCTGTCTTAATAAACTTAATTTAAATTTTTATACAATACATTTTAACCATGGTGTTTTGGACACTTCTATAAAAGTCAGTCAATTTTGCAAAAACATGAGTAAAAGTCTTAATTCTCAGCATCATTTCAATATTAATTTAAAGAATTTAAATTCAAAAAATGTAGAATCTGTCGGTAGAGAAAAGCGATATACTATATCAAAAAAAATAATTCAGAAGCTACATGTGGATTTTATACTCTCCGCACATCACCTTGATGATCAAATTGAAACTCTTATTATGAGAGAAGTTAAGGATAGTGATTGGGTAAGTTCATTGGGCATTCAAGAATCATATGGACAAATTCTCAGACCACTTCTTTCAGTAAATAAGAGTAGTATTATTCATTATCTGAAAAAAAATAATTTGACATGGCTTGAAGATGAATCAAATAATGATAATTCTTATCTCCGTAATAAAGTCAGAAA
>CAYQPE010000043.1:0-14846 GCA_964419445.1 uncultured bacterium | reverse complement strand
CCCGACTTCCTCCTTGTAAGGGAGGCACTCTGAACCAACTGAGTTAATCGCCCGTTTTGTTGTATTTATTTTTGGCTCTTTTTAGCTGGATTTGGTAAAATGCCAAGACTTAATTTTATAGCTTCTTCTACATCTTTTACAAAAGTAATTTTCAAATCTTTTTTCACTTTTTCAGGAATCTCTTCCAAATCTTTTTCATTTTGCTCGGGTGCCAATATATGTGTCAATCCTGCACGGTGTGCAGCCGTAGATTTTTCTTTCAATCCACCAATGGGCAATACATTACCACGGAGTGATATTTCACCTGTCATTCCAATACCAGATTCCAATGGTTTATTCGTAAGCAGTGAAATTATTGCTGTTACCATAGCTACACCAGCTGAGGGACCATCTTTAGGAATTGCACCTGCAGGCACATGAACATGAATATCCCATTTTTTATAGAAATCTTTAGCGATGCCAAATAACTCAGTATTGGCACGTACATAGGAAAATGCCGCTTGTGCAGATTCTTTCATTACATCACCCAATTTACCCGTGAGTTTAAGCATCCCTTTCCCTGGCATTTTTGAAGCTTCAATAAATAAAATATCACCACCGAAAGCTGTCCAAGCTAATCCAACTACTACACCGGGCTTATTGGTTCGCTCTGCAACATCCGATATGAATTTCTTAGGTCCTAAATAATCATAGACTTTTTCTTCATTAATCTCAATAACTTTAGGTTTATCAACTAAAATATTTTTAGCCGCTTTACGGCATAAATTGGCAAGCTGACGTTCTAAATTTCTTACTCCTGCTTCACGAGTATAAGAATCGATGATAAGTTTAAGGGCATCATTAGAAACACTAATTTCGCTATCTTTTAATCCATGTTCTTTTATCTGTTTTGGCAGTAAATGACGTTTAGCAATTTCAACCTTTTCATCCTGAATATACCCCGTGTATTCAAGTATTTCCATACGGTCTCGTAAAGGCCCCGGAATTCTATCAATCCTATTTGCTGTAGTAATAAACATTACATTAGAGAGATCAAAATCAACTTCCAAATAGTGATCATTAAATGAAAAATTTTGTTCTGGGTCCAATACCTCTAATAATGCACTGGATGGATCCCCTCGGAAATCCATACCTAATTTGTCAATTTCATCTAGCATAAATATTGGATTATTGGTACCTGCTTTTTTTAAGCTGGCTATTATTCGACCAGGCAATGCACCAATATAAGTACGTCGATGTCCACGAATTTCTGCTTCATCGCGAACTCCACCTAATGAAATGCGAACAAACTCACGCCCCATAGCTTTTGCAATTGATTTACCAATAGACGTTTTACCTGTTCCTGGAGGCCCACCAAAGCATAAAATTGGACTTTTCATACGTTCACCTTCTTTTTTACGTGAACGCTTTAAATTGCGAACAGCTAAATGCTCTACTATTCGTTCTTTAACTTTATCTAATCCATAGTGGTCTTCATCTAAAATATCAACGGCATGTTTTATATCTTCATTGTCTTTAGATTCTTTCTTCCATGGAAGTTCTACCAACCAATCTAAATAGGTACGTGAAACCGTATATTCTGGTGATTGCTGAGGAATTTTTTGCATTCGATTTAATTCTTTTCGTGCAACTTTTTCCACTTTTTCAGGCATTTCAGCAGATTTTATTTTTTCGTCCAATTCCTCAATTTCAACACCTACACCTTCTTCACCAAGTTCTTTCTGAATTGCTTTTAACTGCTCACGCAAATAATATTCTCGTTGAGATTTTGAAATTTCATCCTGTACGTCAGACTGAATTTTTTCGCCCAATTCAATACGCTGAATTTCTCTATTTACCACAACTGTGGCTTTTTCTAGTCGTTCTTTGATGTTCATTTCATCCAATACTTCTTGTTTTTCAGAAGTAGAAATATTCATCATAGAAACAGCTAAATCAGCAATTTTTGCAGGATTGTGCACCTTATTGATATTAGTTGCTTGATCCTTAGAAAGGTATGGTGCAATTTCTATTAGTTTATTAAATATTTTTTGAAGATTGGATCCGATAGCTTCAAATTCAATTCCACTATCAGTTTCTTCTTTCAAACGTGTTACAAGACCTTTAAAATAAGGTTGATCTTGTGTGAAATTTTTAATTTTTACTCGTTCAATACCCCGTACAACTGCAGACTTTGATTTATCAGGCATATCAAAAACCTTCATCACTGTTGCCAATGTACCAATTTCATATAGATCATCACCGGTAGGATTCTCATTTGCACCATCTTTTTGTGCAATAACTACAATATATTTTTGTTTTTCGTCAGCTAAATCTTCAACTAACTTTAATGATTGCTCTCTCCCAACATAAATAGGAATCATTTGCTGAGGAAATAATACTGTATTTCGTAGAGGTAATATTGGGTATATCTCTAAAACCTCATCATGTCCATTTTCTTGTACTTTAACTTCTTCTGACATTGTACTCCAATATTGGATAAAAATTTACATTCATTTAATTGGCAAACACCATGCCAATTTAAAATTATTAAAATGTTCATGTAGTTTTGACATACTATCTAGATGATTCAATTTGTTTAATGACAGAAAGGGCTTGAACCGTAACCCATTCACTCTCAATTGGCATTTTACTCACTGCCATGGGATAATAACCATTCTCCAACTGTTGCTCAATCATCCAAGTATACATTTTTTTAAACTGTGGATTTGAGGGATTATAGCCAGCATTTGCTAGAATTTTCAATACTTTCAAAGTTCCACCAGCAAACATCATAACTGGATCTGCGGCTGAACTAAATTTATTCCATGAATCTCTCTCAGGTAACAATGTGCTTTTATTGTCTAATTCTTGATTTTTTAATAAAAACTCACATGCTTTCTTTAACTCATCTGATTTACGGTATCCTTTTTTCATAGAAATGACTAAAGCAATTTCAGCGGTTGTCCATATACATGATTGAAGTTTACTATAATTCTCTCCTTTAGGCACATTTGCACGGTGTAACCACCCACCATCATCTCGTTGACGTTTTAACACCCACTGCAATCCTCTATCCACATGACGATTATCTCCCATCCCTAATTCCATAAGTAATCTTAAAGCATGTGCATGATGATGGTAATAAAGTGGGAAACGACCATCTTTATTTTGAAATTTCATAAATTCAATTATAAACCCACCAACACCTTTAAGATGTTTTGTACCCCCCCGAAACACAATTTGATATAAAACTTTTAAATATTCAAAAAACAATACATCTTTTGATTCTGTCCCTGCATCTACTTTTGGTAATTGGTACATCTCTTCATTCAAGAGTTGTTTCATTTTTAAATGAGTAAATACAGGCTTTTCAATGAGGCGATATAATGAATGTGGAAATCTCAAATCATAGAGATGAAACAGGGTTTGAATCACGGTATTGGGACTACCCTGCTTTATCAGTTTTTTTATGGGATTAACCTTACATTTATCAATCCATGATGGATGAAGATTTAAGTTATCTATAATAATCTTTCGTTCAAGCTCAACAGGATTCTTCTGTTTTTCAGGCATACGAACGTCTTTATTTCTAGATTTGGGTTTATTGAATTTTCGTTTTTGATGTTTCATATTATTGAGGTAATAGGTGACAAACTACGCACATTTGCTGATGTATATGGGCAATTTTAGGTGCTTTGGGCAATCCCTCAATTTTTGCACCCATTTGGTGACATTTTAAACAACTTTCTTCATTAATATATTGCTGATGAGGTCCATTTATAACTGCTGTAAACAATGGATTTAAATTCGGGGCATATGTAGGGATAAGCTCTACACCATTGTATGATTTGGGAATACTATGTTCATCAAATGCGTTGGAATGATTCACAGATACAATTCCTACTACAATAAAAATAAAAAGCATAATAAATATGACGGTAAACTTAGACATGTGATGATTCCACCCCATACATTTTCGCTTGCTCATCTGCATGATAAGATGAACGAACTAACGGTCCTGATTCAACTACCTTAAATCCCATCTCTAATCCTTTTTCTTTGTACATTTCAAATAAGTCAGGATGTACAAATCGATCTACAGGTAAATGCTTTTTTGTGGGTTGTAAATATTGCCCCACATTAAATATTTCTACACCAATATCTGCCATTTCTCTCATGGTAAAAAGCACTTCATCATCAGTTTCACCCAAGCCCACCATAAGTCCAGTTTTGGTTAATAATCCAAATTTAACTGATTTTTTTAGCACAGATTTTGTTCGTTGCCAATTTGATTGAGTGCGCACTGACGTAGATATACGTTCCACGCATTCAACATTATGTGAAAAAATTTCTGGACGTGCATTAAATACTTTTTCTAAAGATGGAATATGCCCTTGAAAATCTGGAGTCAACACTTCAACAGTACAATTGGGTACATGCTGATGTATTTGAGAAATTGTTTCGGCCCATACAATAGCACCAAAGTCATTTTTTAAATCATCTCTATCTACTGAAGTAATAACTACATGTTCAAGTGCCATATTTTTAACTGCCTGTGCGGTGCGAAAAGGCTCCATTTTATCATAAACAGGTGGTTTGCCCGTTTTTACCGAACAAAAACCACATGCACGGGTACAAGTATCACCTAAAATCATGATGGTGGCCGTTTTACGGCTCCAACATTCATAGATATTGGGGCATCGTGCCTCTTCACAAACTGTATTCAGCTTTTGAGTAGTCATTAATTCTCTAACTGCAGAAAAATGACCATCGGTTTTTAACTTAATTTTCAGCCAATCGGGGCGTTTTTTATGAATAGTTTCTGACATTAAATTTTAATATCACTTCCATCAAACTGCTCCATGAGTTCGGTTACACGAGATAAAAATCGAGTACCATACGCTCCATCAATCAATCGATGGTCATAACCTAAAGTTATATACATCATACTTCTTATGGTGATTACATCACCATATTCTGTTTCTTTCACAACCGGTCGCTTATTGATAGAGCCTACACTTAATATTCCCACATTGGGTTGATTAATAATTGCCATTCCAAATAAACTACCGAAAATTCCAGGATTAGTAACTGTAAAAGTTGATCCAAAAATTTCATCTGGCTCTAATTTATTGGCACGTGCTCGAGTTGCTAAATCTGCTGTAGATCTTACAAGCCCTAAAAAGTTTTTCTCTTCAGATGCCTTAATTGCAGGTACAATTAAATTATTATCTGGTAATGCTACTGCAATACCCATATTTATATTTTGATGATGTACAATATTATCTCCATCAATAGAAGCATTGAGTAATGGGAATTCTTGAATAGCTCTAATGCATGCATCCAATATCATAGGTGTGTACGTGAGTTTCACGCCATATTTTTCAATAAAAGCATCTTTGTGAGAAGATTTATAATTTACCATATTAGTAACATCAACTTCCGTTGTGGAATATACATGCGGTGAAGTTTGTTGTGATGCTATCATATGCTCTGCAATTTTTTTACGCATACGACCCATTGGCTCAACTTTATTTGATAATGCTTCCGCCTGAACTGGAGACTGAACTTGGGGTATATGTGGTAATGGCGCCACTTGTGGTTGAGGTTGTGAAGATGAAGCTCTATTTTTAATATAATTTAAAATATCATGCTTGTTCACACGCCCATTATTACCACTTCCTGCAATACTATCTAATTCTTCAACTGAAACGCCTTCAGCTTTAGCAATAGATTTAACTAAAGGAGAATAGAATTTATTGCTCTTAAATTCAGTTTTTTCAGGTTGTACCACTGTTGTAGTCAACGGCGGTTCATCAACTACTTCTTCAATTTTAGGTTTTTCAGTTGAAGGTTCAGCTGTTGGTTGTACAGATTCACCATTTACAGCAATTCTGGCAATAACCGTACCCACTTCAACCACATCATTTACATTGTATAATAATTCTGATAAAATCCCTGCCGATGGAGAAGGGACTTCTGAATCTACTTTATCCGTGGAAATTTCCAATAATGTTTCATCAAGCTCAATTGAATCTCCTACCTTTTTTTTCCACTCTAATATTGTACCTTCTGTAATTGATTCTCCCATTTTGGGCATAATTACATCTACTGCCATTATTTCTCCTTTAACTCAGATTCTACAATCTGCCTTTTAAAATTTATATTTATCTGTGAATTTTCAAATTTTTCCTTCAGATGTACATGTATTTTTTCTGATACATCTTGTTCATACTCAAACTCTATTGGACATGAAACTTCAAAGGTAATACATAATTTATCATCTACATTACCACTTAAACGTAAATCCTGAATTCCCAAATCACTCCACTGAGAAATCACTGAATGTATTGCACTATCAATTTCTAATTCTAATTTACCATCAGACTTAATAGGGTCAATGTGAGTAACTACATCTGCATATAAGGTTTGCGCCAGTTCCTTTTCAACTAAATCTGCAATATTATGCAATTCTTCGGCAGAATGTAAATCACTTATCTCAATATGAAGTGAAATAAACTTTTGTGTACCATATTGGTGTACAATAATATCATGTACATTCAATACATGTTTAACCGAAATAGCTATTTGTTTAATCTGCTCAATATATTCTTTACTGGGTGGTCTTCCTAATAAATCATCAACGGCATTTTTTGCTAATTCGAATCCCGTATAAATGATAAAAAGTGAAACTCCAATTCCCATATAACTATCTAATTGAGAAAACCCAAATTGTGCAGAAATTAATCCAACAATTACTAAAACCGATGACCATACATCACTTTTATGATGTAATGCATCAGCTCTTAATACATCAGAATCTATAGCATCACCCAATTCAAAACTTACTCGTGCCATTAATTCTTTAATTAATATAGTTATACTCACCACACCAATCATCCATGGAGTAATGGATAATTCTTCCGCATTGAAGATTCGATGCATAGAAGATTTAAAAAACTCAATTCCAATATACCCGATAATAAAAGATATAATGAGAGATGCAAGTGTCTCAGCGCGGCCATGCCCATAAGGATGTTCAGCATCTGCTGGTTTTTGTGCAACTTTGAAACCAAAAATTACAATCACACTGGTAACCACATCTAATAGCGTATGAAATGCATCTGCCATTAGTGCGATACTGTGAGAGAGTAATCCAATTATAACTTTGGCAATAAATAATATAATATTACCTAATATTGAAAAGTATCCTTCACTTACACCAACTTTTTCGCGAATGCTTGGATCTTTTAAATCGGCATTTTTTGGAATAATATTATTTACAATAAAGCTGACCATATTAACGATACGCAGGGATTCCGGTAATATCTTGACCTAAAACCAAAGTATGCATTTCGTGGGTGCCTTCATAGGTGTAAACGGATTCAATATTCATCATATGTCTCATAATTGGATATTCACCAGTAATACCATTTGCTCCATGAATTTCCCTTGCAAGTTTTGCCGATTCTCTGGCAACCCATACATTATTTCGCTTCAACATAGAAACTTGTTGATGACGTAAACTACCATCATCCTTATTACGGCCAACTTCAATTGCCAATAACTGACCTTTAGTAATTTCAGAAAGCATCCATGCTAATTTTTCTTGAATAAGCTGGTATGATCCAATAGGCTTACCAAATTGAATTCGCTCTTTTGAATAATTTACAGATGCTTCATAAACAGCCATGGCAGAGCCAATTGCACCCCAACCAATACCAAATCGCGCCTGATTCAAGCATCCCAATGGACCTTTCAAACCCTCTACATTTGGAAGTAAGTTTTCTTCGGGAACAAAAACATCTTCTAATACTAATTCTGACGTAACTGATGCCCGTAATGACCATTTACGATGCATTTCCGGTGCAGTAAAACCTTTCATTCCTTTTTCTACCACAAAGCCACGAATCTTTTCATCATCACATTTTGCCCATACAATTGCAATATCTGCTATGGTACCATTGGTAATCCACATCTTGGTACCATTAATTTTATACCCACCATCAACCTTTGTAGCACGTGTAAGCATTCCACTTGGGTTTGATCCATGATTAGGCTCCGTTAATCCAAAACAACCAATCATTTCACCTGATGCTAATTTTGGAAGCCATTTTTTACGCTGCTCTTCAGAACCATAGGCATAAATGGGATACATTACCAATGACCCTTGTACAGAAACAAATGAACGAATACCTGAATCGCATCTTTCCATTTCTTGACACATGAGCCCATATGCAACATTTGACATTCCCGCACATCCATATTCTTCTGGTAAATTCATACCTAAGAACCCTAATTCTCCAAATTTAGGAATTAAGTCAAAATTAAATGTACCAGCCTCAAAGTGATGTTCAATATCTGGCAATACTTCATTTTCCACAAACTCTCGTGTGGTATGTTGAACCATTAATTCATCTTCGCTAAACCGCGCTGAAATATTTAAAAAATCTATACAATTTAATTTCATACTAACCTCTATTTAATATTCTAATACTTGAATAATTTTTTCTTCTAATCGACGTAATGGAAAATACACTTTAGATTCTATATTTTCTCCAAATGGTATGGGTGTATCTAAAGATGCCACACGAGTTACGGGTGCATCTAAATATTCAAATGCCTTTTCTGAAATTATAGATGCAATTTCTGCACCAATACCACCCGTTAGATTTGCTTCGTGTAACACTATGGCTCTATTGGTTTTTTTAATAGATTCCAACACTGTATCTTCATCCAGTGGCATAAGTGTACGTAAATCAATAATATCAGCTGATATATTACTTTTTATACATTGTTCTGTAGCCCATAAAACACCCTTGCCATAAGTAATTATGGATAATTCGTTTCCAGATTCTACCAATTTTGCCTTACCAAAGGGGATGTGGTATAGATTTTCTGGCACATCTCCTTTTACACTACGATATAAACCCTTATGTTCAAAAAATAGCACTGGATTAGGATCGTCAATGGAAGCGTGTAATAATCCTTTTGCATCTTCTGGAGTAGATGGATATACAATTTTCAGTCCAGGAACATGAAAAAACCATGATTCTGGATTTTGAGAATGAAATGGTCCAGCACTCACTCCTCCACCACATGGCATCCTGAGAGTTACATTTACGCCATGCCCCCAACGATAATAGTTTTTAGCAAGATTATTTACAATCTGATTAAATCCACAAGAAACAAAATCAGCAAATTGCATTTCTACCACGGGTTTAAAGCCTTCTAATGCTAATCCCATAGCTGCACCAATTATTCCTGATTCTATAATAGGTGTATTTCGAATTCGGGATTTACCAAATTCATCTACAAATCCCTCGCTTATTTTAAACACACCACCATATTCAGCAATATCTTGCCCCATTAGAACAACTTTATCGTCTGTTTTCATCTTTTGATATAGTGATTCTTTTATCGCATCAACAAAACGAATATTTTTAACTGAATCATTTTTCTGAATATGCTCATATTCAGAAGGAACAAATACATCATTCAATTCATCTGCTTCGGTACTTTCAGGCGTAGATGTACTCAATGCAATTTCAATGGCTGGTTTTATTTCCTCAGTCAGTTCCACCTCAATAGACTCTCTTAGTGATTTTGTAAACCACGATTTTTTTGATAAATAGTTTTCAAAATTCAAAATAGGATCCAGTTTTTTCCATTTATCAAAGAGTTCTTTGGGTACATATTTTGTTCCTGACGCCTCTTCATGTCCACGCATTCTAAAAGTAGTTGCTTCAATAAGTGTTGGACCTTTACCGGAACGAGCATAGTCAGCTGAGGCTTTTATTTCTTTCATAACTGTAAGGATATTGTTTCCATCAATTTTTACACCCTTAATCCCATATCCTTTGGCTCTATCTACTAAATTTGTGCAGGCATATTGTTCAGATGTTGGCGTAGATAAACCATAACCATTGTTCTCTATTAGAAAAATAACAGGCAGTTTCCATACTGCAGCTAAATTAAGTGCCTCATGAAAATCTCCTTCACTGGTTGCACCATCACCAATATATGCCAATGAAACTCGTTTTTCTTTTCTTAATTGATATGCTAATCCATAACCATTTGCAACGGGTAGCATTGCTGCTAAATGAGATATCATGCCTGTAATATGTTTTTCAGGATATCCAAAATGAAAAGATCTATCTCTACCTTTAGTAAAACCACCTTCTTTACCCATTAATTGGCAAAAGAGTCTTTTCAAGTCAACATTACGAGTTGTAAATACACCTAAATTTCTATGCATAGGAAGTATTTGATCATCATCATGTAGAGCTAGGGTTGCCCCTACCGCTATGGCCTCTTGACCAATGCCTGAGAACCATTTACTAATTTTACCCTTTCGTAATAATAATAACATTTGCTCCTCGATAATACGAGGAGTTTTTAAATGTTTATATATTGATATTAGCTCATTTTTTTTCAATTAAAATTTTATAACCTCATTTATGGCATTTTCAATCCAAAATGTTTGTACAAGGATTTCATCTTCTAAAGATGGTGCATACGCAATGGGTACATCTTTTGATGCCACACGTTTTACTGGTGCATCTAAATATTCAAATGCCGTATCTGCAATCTGTGCAGCTATTTCAGCGCCAAATCCATTTGTAATATTATCTTCATGAGCAACGATTACACGGTTTGTTTTTTGAATAGAGTCTATAATGGTATCCATATCTAATGGATAAAGTGTTCGTAAATCTATAACTTCAACATTCACATCTAAATTTCTCGATGCTTCTATAGATTTTTGAACTAATGCACCCCATGTTACAATGGTTATATCATCACCCGTTTGTACAATATTTGCTTTACCAAAAGGTAGGTAATAGTTTTCATCTGGCTCTAAAGATGCTGCAAATCCTTGTCGATAAAGCCCTTTATGCTCCATGAATAAAACGGGATCATTCATTTGACAGGCTGATTTTAGAAGTCCTTTTGCATCTGCAGCATTGGATGGGTATGCAATCATTACACCGGGTAAATGGGTGAAATATCCATCAATGGACTGACTATGGCAAAGAGAACCATGAATATATCCACCAACAGGCACACGAATCACCATTGGGCATGACCATTGTCCATTTGATCTGTATCGCAATGTTGCCATTTCATTACGAATTTGCATCATGGATGTCCAAATATAATCACCAAATTGAATTTCAACTACGGGTCGGTAACCTATAGTGGCTAATCCAATGGCAGTACCGATAATCGAAGACTCTGCCAGTGGTGAATTATAAACCCGATCTTCTCCATGCTTAGCTGTTAATTCTCGGGTAGCTGTAAACACACCCCCTTTTCCACCAGCAACATCTTCACCAAAGATAAGCATTTTATCATTTTTAGATAATTCTTCATCTAATGCATGGTTTATTGCATCTACCAATACAATTTTATCACCCTCTGTACTTGGTGCTAACAAAGTTAATTCTTCAATTCCAGAATCAGAGGCATAAACATTTTTATCAAAATCTTCAGCTAGTGGAGATTCTTGGGATTCAGCCCATACTGTATCATCATCAACTTGGGTAGCAACATCTTCTAAAATTTTATCGAACTCTGTTTGCTTTGCAATACCCGCTTCAATACATTCATTTGAAAAGACTAATAGTGGGTCACGTTTTTTATCAGCTTCTAAATCGGCTTCACTTCTATATTTACGTTGATCATCTGATGATGAATGGGGTAGCAATCTCACTACATTTGAAATAATAATACTTGGGCCTCGACCTTTTCTTGCACGATCTACAGCTTTTTTGAATGCCATATGAGTTTGAAAAAAATTAGTTCCATCAACATTAAAGCGAGTTAAAGAGTCGTATCCAGCAGCAATATTATACACTGATGCACCACTGGTCTGCTCTTCAATAGGAACTGAAATTGCATACCCATTATTTTCAATATGGAAGATAACAGGAGCCTTTTCACGGCTTGCCCAATTTAATGCTTCATGGAAATCACCTTGGCTGGTGGTTCCTTCTCCAGAAGAAACATATACCACACCTTTATCTCCATTACGCTTTAAACCAAAGGCAAGTCCAACAGATTGCAAATACTGTGTTCCCGTTGAGCTAGATTGTGAAACAATATTCAATGATTTATGTCCAAAATGCTGTGGCATTTGACGTCCACCAGAGCTGGGGTCATCTTCTTTTGCTAAAAATGATAGTAGATGCTCACGTGATGTCATTCCCCACCCAAGACAAAATGCTTGATTTCTATAATATGGGTACGCATAATCAAAACCAGGCTTAAAACACAAAGCTGCTGCCATTTGAGCCGCTTCATGCCCTGAAGCACCAATATGGAAAAAGCCTTTTCCTTGTTTTAAAAGAATAAGCTGCTTTTCATCTAATCGACGAGATAAAGCCATTTTTCTATAAAATTCTAATAATTGCTTTTTCGCAAATCCATGCAATTTCATGCAATCTCCTTTTCAACTCTATGCGGTTGTAAACTTTGTATAAAATAATTTTCGATTTTCAATGCACAATCAATTGTGCGCAATTCTTCTTGAATGCAATCAAATATCGATGTAACTCCATAATCAAAAATGCCACAGGGAATCATACCATCAAAAAACTTCATTTCGGGTTTTATATTTAGAGCAAATCCATGCATTGTAACCCATTTAGATAAACGAACTCCCATAGCACAAATTTTTTCATCTTCTACCCATACCCCAGTTAAATCTGATTTTTGAGATGACAATATATTCATTGACTTTAAAAAATCTATAATGGTGTGCTCTAGCATTCGTATATACCATGATACACTCTTTTTATAATGGCTAAGATTTATTATGGGATAACCCACAAGCTGCCCGGGTCCATGATATGTAATATCCCCACCTCTATCTATTTGTACTACATCTGCTTCTTGTGGATGGGTAGGCAGCAAATGATTTTCATCAGCATTTTTACCCAATGTATACACATGATTATGTTCAAGTAGTAATACTACATCATTCATTTGTTGGGCTTTCACATCACTGTGAATCTTTCGTTGTAGATTCCAAATAGAATGATAATCCCTTTCACCTAGCCACATAAAACTAATATCCTTAGTTGCATGCATTTTAATATCTGTGAAGAGGTTATTTGATGATGATAAATTTATCACTATATGTGAATCGCCTCATCAAATGCATCTGCAGTAGCTTCCATTATTGCTTCTGATAATGTTGGATGTGGATGAATTGTGGTCAGCATCTCATGCCATGTGGTTTCAAGTTTACGTGCAACTCCTGCCTCAGTAATAAGATTTGTAGCTTCAGCACCAATAATATGACAACCTAACAACTCACCATATTTTTCATCATAAATTACTTTTACAAATCCATCTGTATCTCCTACAGCCATGGATTTACCCAATGCTCTAAATGGGAACTTACCTACTTTAATTTCATATCCTGCTTTTAAAGCGGCTTTTTCTGTAAATCCAACTGATGCAACTTCAGGATGACAATAAGTACACCCTGGAATATTATCATATTTCATTGGATGTGGTGATTCACCAGCTAAATGTTCAGCTGCAATAATCCCTTCTTCTGAAGCAACATGAGCCAACCATGGTGGCCCTGCAACATCACCTATAGCATAAATATTAGAAATATTAGTTTGAAGATATTCATTAGACTTTATCCAGCCATTTTCAAGATTAATGCCAACAGACTCTAAACCTATGTTCTCAATATTCCCTTGAACTCCAACTGCAATTAAAGCTTTATCTGCTTCAATTACATCACCATCTTTAGTCTGAACTTTAACTTTAGTTTTTAACCTATCAATTTTTTCTACAAATGTATTGGTAAGGATATTGATTTTTCGTTTTTTAAATATGGACTGAAGTTCTTTAGACACTTCCTCATCTTCAACGGGTAAAATATGTGGCATTGCTTCAATTATGGTAACTTTTGTACCATAAGTGGCATAAAAATGGGCAAACTCTATACCAATGGCACCTGCACCAATTATCACTAAACTTTTTGGTTGTGTTTCTTGAACCATGGCTTCTTTTGACGTAATTACTCTATCTCCATCAGGTTCCATTCCCGAAAACCATTTAGAACGAGCACCTGTAGCAATAATTATATATTCTGCATTTATTTTTTTAGTTTCACCTGATTCATCGGTAGCTTCCACCGTATGTTTGTCCAGTAATCTGCCACGTGCAGGAATATATGTAATTTTATTTTTTTTCATAAGGAATTCTATTCCTTTATTCAACCGCTTTGAAACATCCCGAGATCGCTTAATTACTTTGGACCAATTCACTGAATATTCAGGAATTTCAATTCCGTATTTAGATGCATTTTTTACAATATCTAATACGTCTGCATTTTTTAACAAGGCCTTAGTTGGAATACATCCCCAATTTAGGCAAACCCCACCCAAATGGTTAGATTCGATAATAGCAGTTTTTTTACCCAATTGTGCAGAACGAATAGCAGCAACATATCCACCGGGACCACCACCAACTACAATTACATCAAATTTTGTCATTTTTTCCTCATAGAAATAATATCTAAAAACTCTTTACGTGTACGTGAATCTTCTCTGAATAACCCTGTCATAAACGAAGTTGTGGCATAAGAATTTTGTTTTTCCACTCCTCTCATTTGCATACACATATGTTGCCCCTCCAGCACAACTGCAACGCCTTTAGGAGAAAGTACTTCATTTATTGTTTGTGAAATATTTTGGGTCATTCTTTCTTGTAATTGTAAACGGCGACCAAACATTTCTACAATTCTAGGAATTTTAGACAGTCCTACCACTTTTCCATTAGGAATATATGCAACATGCGCTTTTCCAAAAAATGGTAATAAGTGATGTTCACAAAGG
>CAYQPE010000042.1:0-15222 GCA_964419445.1 uncultured bacterium | reverse complement strand
TGTATTATATGGACTCACTTTTCAGAAGAGAACGCCCCCAAAAAGGACGTCAACGTCAGTTTCATCAATTTGGCATTGAGGCTATTGGCTCACCCCATCCCGAGCAAGATGCGGAAGTCATAACCATGGCGTATAAAATATATGAAACTTTTGGGATTCAGGAGCTCTCTGTAAAAATTAATAGTATTGGTAGCAGTGAAATAAGAGGTTCATACCTAGAGCATCTAAAAACTGAACTACAGTCAGTAAAAAATAATCTGTGTAACACATGTGTAAATCGCGTGGATAAAAATGCACTTCGATTATTTGATTGTAATAATCCACAATGCCAAGAAACCTTAGATGAGAATGCCCCCCTAATATTTGACCATATTACTCCAGAAGATGCCACACATTTCAATGCGGTAACTTCTATATTAGATGAAATGGGCATCCCCTATGTTCACGATAAAAAACTGGTTAGAGGATTAGACTATTACACACGTACTACCTTTGAGATTACCTCGTCTGCTTTAGGTGCGCAAGATGCCCTTTGTGGCGGTGGTCGATATGATAAATTAGTTGAAGAATTGGGTGGCAAATCCACACCTGCAATGGGATTTGCTGCAGGAATGGAGCGTCTGTTTATTGCTATTGAAAATGCAAATGATGATGAGCATCACCATAGTTCTGCTGACGTATATTTTGTAACTTTGGGACAACCTGCCACTGAAAAAGGATTTATCATGGCTGAGACTATTCGTGAGCAGCATGGTGTCCGTGTGGTAACTGAAACTTTACAACGAAGCCTAAAAGCTCAAATGCGAGAAGCAAATCGCATGGGAGTGCAATTTGTAGTAATCTTGGGGGATAAGGAATTAGAAAAAGGCATTGCTGTAGTTAAAAATATGGATACTGGAGATCAAGAACAACTCACATTAGAAGAATTGCCCCACTACTTCGTTGTTGATGGCCATCAATGATTCCTGAAAAACATTGCATTTTAATCCATTACCATGAAATTTCCATTAAAGGAGATAATCGTAGATGGTTTGAGAAAATTTTTATCCGTAATGTGCGAACTCAAATTAAGCCCCTTCCCTTTACCAGTATAGAAATTAATGCAGCCCGTGTATTTATTTTTGGAATTGATCACTCGCGTTGGAATGAATATGCAATTTCATTAAAAAAAGTAATGGGACTTATGAATGCACATTTAATGCATCGTGTAGATGCAGAGATGGAGCTCATAAATCAAAAAGCTGCACAGCTAATATTAGGTAAAGAATTTGAAAGTTTTCGAGTTTCTTCAAAACGACAATACAAAAATTTTCCACTTACGTCACAGGAAATTAATCGACAAGTGGGGGCACATCTCCAACCATTATGCAAAAAACCGGTAAAGCTGAAAGGTGCAGACCTAGAAGTTGTAATCGAATTGGTAAAAGGTAAAGCCTATATTGGAGTAGATAAAATTGGTGGAGTGGGCGGACTTCCTGTTGGCTCTGGAGAAAAAGCGGTGAGCCTTATTTCATCAGGTATAGATTCCCCCGTATCCTCTTTTGAAATGATTAAGCGTGGTGTTGATTTATCCTATGTTCATTTTCATAGTGCACCTGCAACCAGTCGGCAATCTATAAAAAATGTTGAGCGAATTTTAGAGGTGATGGCAGGATATCAAATTAAATGTAATTTGTATAACATCCCATTATTGGCCATACAGGAAAAAATTATGGAAACGGCTCCCAATAAATTATGGGTTATATTATTTCGTCGTGCCATGATGTATTTAGCAGAAAAAATTGCAGAAAAAATTGATGCACCTGCACTGGTAACGGGTGAAAGTGTAGGGCAAGTGGCATCACAAACATTATCTAATATACGAGCCACATCTGATGTTGTAAGTAGACCCGTGTTACGTCCCCTTTCAGGATTGAATAAAGAGGATATTATAAATCGTGCAAGAGATATAGGTACCTATGAGATATCTATTGAACCTTATGAAGACTGTTGCTCATTTTTTGTACCTCTGCATCCCGAAACAAAAGCAAACTTAATAGATGTCCAAAAAACTGAAGCTAAAATTGATCTTCAACCCCTATATGATGATGCCCTACAAAATGTTGAACATAAATTAATTGAGGTGAAATGAAAATTATATCATGGAATGTAAACGGCATTCGTGCTGTATTGAAAAAGGGATTTCTAGATTTTGTTGATGAACATAACCCCGATGTTTTATGTATTCAAGAAACAAAGGCACATCCAGAACAAGTTGAATTGGATTTAAAACAATATCCATATAAGTATTGGAATTCAGCTGAAAAAAAGGGATATTCAGGCACTGCAATATTTTCAAAAGTTAAACCTTTAAGTGTTGCCAATGATATGGATATTCAAATTCATGATACTGAGGGTCGTGTAATTGCATGTGAATTTGAGAACTATTATTTAGTTACCGTTTACACGCCCAATTCAAAACGTGACTTGAGTCGTTTAGACTATCGTCAAAATGAATGGGATGTGGACTTTTTAAAATTTATAAACTCGTTAGCGCAAGATAAACCTGTAATTTTTTGTGGGGATTTAAATGTTGCTCATACGGAATTAGATTTGGCAAATCCCCAAAGTAATAAGACAACTAAAACTCGCCCCGGAAATGCCGGATTTACCAATGAAGAACGAGAAGGGTTTGATAACATTGTCAATGCTGGATATATAGACACGTTCCGTGAATTCCATGAAGGTAACGGTCACTATACTTGGTGGAGTTATATGGGGGGTGCACGTACCAGAAATGTAGGCTGGAGAATCGATTACTTCTGTATTTCACCTGAATTAAAATCAACGATGAAAAATGCATATATCCTTCCAGATGTTATGGGCTCAGACCATTGCCCCGTTGTATTAGAAATTGATTAATGCTATCTACGTCCCGTGTAAAATACCTGCGTTCACTACATGTTAAAAAATATCGTGTAGCAGAACAACAATGTATAATTGAGGGACATCGATTAATCAATGAAGCATTAAATGCAAAAACTGAGATGAGTCAGGTTTGGTGTACTCAATCTTATGCAGATAAACATGATACCCTTATAGATTCACTTCAACAACAGAATGTGCCCGTAGATATCACCACTGAAAAAAGTTTATCCCAAGTATGTGATAGTCAACATAATCAGGGTATTATTGCATTAATGCCTATCCCGCAATTTACATCATTTCAAATTAATGATAAGCCAATACTCATATTAGATAATGTATCAGATCCTGGAAATATGGGCACATTAATGAGAACTGCCGAATGGTTTGGTATAAAAAATATCGTTTTATCATTGGATTGTGTGGACCCCTATAATTCAAAAGTAATACGTTCAGGAATGGGAGCTCATTTTTATTTATCACAACTGGCACAATTAGATCTTCTAGAATTGATGCCAACTTTAAAATCATATAATTATCATATTATGGGTGCCGATATGGAAGGAACCTCTGTAGATAGCATAACTTCCCCTGAACAATGGGCATTAGTATTGGGTAGTGAAGCCCATGGATTATCTCCCCACATCATGCCATTTATAGACGAAAAAGTAACCATTACTCAAAAAGGACATATCGACAGCCTAAATGTGGCCGTTGCCGGTGGGGTAATTATGGGGAAGTTGGTTGCTCTCACTTCTTATTAGAATCCTTTTATAAAACTCCCTAAATTTCACCTGTTTAAATTTCAAAAAAGAGAAAAATTATGCTAATTGATAATATTTTAAAGGCGGTGGGGAATACTCCCATCGTAAAATTAAATCGTGTAGGTAGTGAGTTTGACTGCCAATTTTATGCTAAATGTGAATATTTTAATGCAGGGGGTTCTGTAAAAGACCGAATCGGTGTAAACATGATTGAAAAGGCAGAAGCTGAAGGGCGCATAAAACCTGGTGATACGCTCATAGAGCCCACATCGGGGAATACAGGCATCGGTATGGCATTGACTGCTGCTGTAAAAGGTTATAAAATGATAATCACCATGCCAGAGAAGATGAGCCATGAAAAGGCTGTGGTTCTGGAAGCTCTGGGCGCAGAAATTGTACGAACTCCCACTGAAGCTGCATGGGATGACCCTGAGAGCCATATTGGTATTGCCAACAAACTTAATAAAGAAATTCCAAATTCTCATATATTGGATCAGTATGAAAATACTGCAAATCCTGATGCTCATTATGAAAATACTGCTGAAGAAATAATTAATGATTTACCAGATGTGGATATGATTGTAGCCGGCGTAGGTACAGGAGGTACCATCAC
Source organism: uncultured bacterium (assembly GCA_964419445.1). Taxonomy (GTDB): domain Bacteria; phylum Fidelibacterota; class Marinisomatia; order SCGC-AAA003-L08; family D37C17; genus JABHHG01. Next base: position 10,941 of record CAYQPE010000042.1, on the reverse strand, counting down.
TGGAATCGCAAAGCGTATGAAAGAGCATAATCCACATATTAAAATAATCGGTGTTGATCCCTACGGCTCAATATTAGGGGGTGGCGATGAAATTCATTCCTATCAAGTGGAAGGGATTGGTTATGACTTTATCCCTGATGTGTTAAAGAATGAACTTATTGATAAATACATAAAATGTGATGATAAAAACTCCTTTATTATGGCAAAACGCCTTATAAAAGAAGAGGGCCTATTATGTGGAGGTTCTTCTGGTTCAGCTGTATGGGCTGCGATGCAAGTTGCCCATGAACTGGATAAAAATCAATCGTGTTTAGTCATACTTCCAGATTCTATACGCAATTATCTTACAAAGTTTGTAGATGATGATTGGATGAATTCGCAAGGATTTATGGATTAGTGCCCCACGAATTTCAACAAGAGCGTGGAAGTATTACATTATCTGCAATTCGTCGCCTCTACCGACGTAATGCAACGGTTACACTTTATAAGTTAATTAATAAAACCCATCCTGCAAAAATGGCGTGGGTATACCGATATCTTACCCCAGCCGAACGAAGAGATATTTTTAAATATATCCAACGTATGGAAGGATTTGCAGATTTTCTATCTGAATTAGATCATGCACTTATTCCTGAAATTTTTGATGAAATGGATGTAAATGAGATTGCTCAATCCCTCTCTACTATTCCCACTGAATTATCTGTAGAGCTTTTAGAATCATTTCCAGAACCTATTAGTGCACAGATCCATGATGCCATGGATGCTCAATATCAGCAAGATGTTGATGATATACTTCAATATGGAGATGATTCTGCAGGGAGATTGATGTCTCATGAATATATGGCATTTAATGAAAATCTAACATTAAAAGAAGCGTTAGATAAATTCCAAGATTTGGGTGATGAAACAGAAATGCCATTCTATATTTATGTGACCAATGATAAAAATAAAATGGTGGGGATTGTTTCGTTACGCCAATTATTGTTACATCCACCAAATACCGTACTAAAAGGTATTATGGAGCAGGAATTTGTCTATGTTTCTCCAGAAACCGACCAAGAAGAAGTTGCCAATTTAGTTTCAGAATACAACTATTTAGCCCTTCCTGTATTGAACCTTGAAAAAGAAATCGAGGGAATTGTTACTGTTGATGATGTAATTGATGTTATTCGTGAAGAGGCGACAGAAGATATGTTGAAAATGGCAGGTGCTGGTGAAGATGAAGATATTTTGCTACAATCTACATTTCAAAATGTGAAAACTAGATTCCCATGGTTAATAGCAAGTTGGATAGGGGGTGTTTGTGCATTGGCAATTATAGGATCTTTTGAAAATATATTAGAACAAACCATAATTTTAGCATCATTTATTCCCGTTATTATGGGAATGGGTGGTAATATTGGGACCCAAACAAGCACTATCATTGTTCGGGGTATTGCAACTGGACATGTGAATATTGATGAAGTTTCTACGGTCATATTAAAGGAAGTAAATGTAGGAATAATCATGGGGGCAATATATGGATTTCTGTTAGGAGCAGTGGCATATTTTCAATATTCCCAATTTATAACGCCATTCCTATTGGCAATTATTGTAGGTTTATCCATACTTTTTTCTATGTTCATCGCCTGCTTAGTTGCATCGTTTATCCCCATTTTATTATATAAATTAGATTTTGACCCTGCTATATCAACAGGTCCATTTGTAACCACCGCAATTGATATTATTGGTGTACTTGGTTATTTCATTATCGCCCAATCATTATTACAATTCCATTGATTTACACTTCAATTATTTTTTTAACATCATTAAGTCTATATTTAGTTGCTTTATTCAACTTTAAGCGAGGACTGGTTTTCAGAAAAACCACGTCTTTCAATGATTATTCACCACCGGTTTCAGTTGTGGTAGCAGTAAGAAATGGTGAAAAGAACTGTACTCGACTCCTTAGTTCACTTCAAAAACAACACTACTCAGGTCAATTAGAATTTTTAATCGTTGATGATGCCTCCAGTGATAACACATCAATTATAATAAATAAATTTGTGTCAGATGATTCCCGATTTGTTTATGTTCACTCATCACAAGGTAGTTCTAAATTATCCCATAAAAAGAGGGCCCTAGATGCTGGTATCAATATGGCTAGCCATGAATATTTACTTTTTACTGATATTGATTGTATTATACATCATAATTGGGTGAAAAATATGATGACAGCCTTTACAGATGATGTTGATTATGTTATCGGCTATTCAGAAACAGAAAAAAGTTCTTCAATCTCTTCAATCTTCCAGAGAATTGATTTCTTCATGCTTATGTCTGCTGCCCATGGAATGGTAAATAATAATAGGCCTTGGGCCTGTTCTGGGCAAAATCAAGGATATAGAAAGTCATTATATAATCGTATTGGTGGATTTAATAAAATTGCAAATCAACTTCAAGGTGATGATACTTTGTTTATGTTGCTGTGTCGTAAATTTGGAAAAGCTAAATTTGCTTTCGCAGTCCCTCACCTGATGAATGATAAGGTTTTTTCACGTGCTGAAAATACATGGACCTCTCTTATTAAACAGCGAATTCGTTGGGCAGGTGATATGAAAATTGTGTACAAATACAATCTACCTTTTTATACCGTTTCAATTTCAACATTTTTGGTAAATCTGTTTTTACTCCTTCTTCCTTTTTTCTCTCTACACTTATTTCTTAGTACATTGTTTTTAAAGTTCATTTTCGAGTCAAACCTTTTTTTATTATCTAAAAACTTACATGAATTCAACTATCCTATTTCTCATTTCATATTTTGGTTTGTGTTGCAAATTCCATTTGTTATAGTTGTAGCCATCTTAACACTCTTTAAATTTAAGCCACAATGGAGAGGTCGATAATCTTTATGATAATTGTTGCAATATTATTATCAATTTTATATTTAGGTCTTATTTTTTGGCTATACGATGGTTTAAATAAACTCAAAAAAAGATACTCAGCTTTTAAAACTTATAAGCCAATGATATCTATTATAATATCTGCTAAAAATGAACAAAATAATCTTCATGCCCTTTTTAATGCCATGCTTTCACAAAGTTATCCACAGGAATTAATTGAGCTTATCATTGTAAATGATCGATCTACAGATAAAACTGCATCTATAATTAATGAATATATGGAGCAATATCCTTTTATTAAGACCATTAATATAGATAAAACTAAAGAAGGATGGGCACCTAAAAAATGGGCGTTACATTTGGCTATAGATAAATCAAGTCATAATATTATTCTTCAAACTGATGCAGATTGCATTCCTCACCCCCAATGGATTGAAGAAATGGTTAAGCCATTTGAAGAAAGTTCTGTGGGATTTATCTCTGCACCAGCACCCCTTACAAATAGAAAGTCTTTTATGGATGATGTGTTTGAGTTGGATAGTATGGCACAAGATGCCTTTTCAGCTGGGGGAATGGGACAAGGAGTGATTTATTCTTGTACCGGTAGAAATATGGGATTTCTAAAACAATGCTTTAAAGATGTAAATGGATATGAGGGAATTTCTCATTTTATTTCGGGTGATGATGATCTGTTATTACAAAAAATAACTACAAAGTCTAATTACAAAATAGAATTCGTATTATCACCTAATGCCCTTGTAGATTCACCACCACCAGAAAGCATAGATCAGTTTATTCATCAGCGAATACGATTTGCTTCTAAAAGTATGTCTTATTATAATATTGATACAACACAATTATTCAAATTAACGCTTCCTTTCTTGTATTTTGCAAATTTATTTGTACTCTTTTCAATGTTTAAATTTATGCAAACTTCCAATATTGTTCATCTTTTACCCTGGATTGTTAAAACTTCTGCAGATGGATTATATATGTATTCCTATTATCACTATTTACATTCCAAGTGGTCATTTTCTGCCTATTTAATGATGGGAGTAATTCATCCTCTTTATATTTCTGTTTTTGGATTTTTGGGTGTGTTTACATCTTTTAAATGGAAAGAGAAATGATCGCGCTTTTAATATCTTTATTTTCTATAGTTTATTGTCAAAGTCATGAATATGATATTTCATTTATGGGAATGAATGTGGCAACGGTGGAAATTGTTTCTTCTGATACGTTGATAAGCCAAATACCTCATACTTACCTCAAATTTGAAGCTAGTACAAAATCTGCCATGTACAATTTTTTCTACCCAGTGAATAATAGGTATGAAATAATTTTTGATAATCAATTTCACCAGATAAAATCATTTCAAAAAGTGACTCAACAGCCTGGAATTAATAATACATTGGGTACGGAATTAATCAATAATATGCCATGTTATATTGGTTCAGAGAAGTGCATACCCCATGATGCTTATACCATTTTTACTCTTTTACATTTATTGCCGCATTTGGATTTAACTTTGCATCATAAATATAAAATTGAGAGAGAAGGCCTCCTCTATGAAGCCAGTCTTACAGATTATGAAAATGTAATTTTACTTGATTTAAATTTAATTGATAATTCAAATTATGTTGGGATTATTGAACATACTGATATTTTTACATGGGCAGTGTTTAAGGAAAATGCAGTAAGAAAAATTTGGTTGGACAACTCTAAAAATCATATTGAAAAATGTCAATTTAAATTTGGTATCTTTACCCTCACAGCACAACACAGAATAAAATGAATACATTTTTTAAAACCGTTAAAAAACACCCAAAAACAATTACTACCATGGTTTTAATTGGCTTAATCGCATATTTCATGCTAAAATTAGAATTAGATGTACGTGCGGTGGCACTAATAACTTTAGTAATGGGATTTATAACCAATGTATTCTCTGGTATATCAATTCTTGTTTCCACAATCCCTATAATTGGACCCATCATTGTTAAGCTATTTACCATTCCTCTGTTTTGGATGTTAAATTTAACAGGATATTTTACATCATTTGTGGCCATTAAAAAGGGCTATGGCAATACCATACTCTCACATCGTATGATTACGTTGGCCCTTCTTGTGGGAATATTAATAGGCTATATTCTGGGACATTTAATTCCCGTTAGATAAAAAATAAGCCCCTGAAAAACAGAGGCTTACTTATAATTTCGACTGATGTGACTCTTACTTTTTATACCAAAGTACAACGAGTAAAAGCGCAACAAGACCAGCTAATCCCGAATCACCCAATTGTGTCATAAGTTTGCCTATACCAGCAATGACACCAAATGGATCATCGAAAAGAATTCCAACGACAACACCAAAAACGATGAGTGTCTGAAGTAATCCTGTAAAGTCGTTAATCGCTTCAGTCAAACTTGCGATTGCTTTTTTCATTTTCTTTTCTCCTGATTTTACGGAATCAAAGGAGTAGCGAGGTTAATCGCTACTCCTTACAGATTACATTGGTTTACTTAGAAAACGAAGCAAACACCATAAGTGCTAGCAAACCAGCAAGTCCGCCACCTAGGAATGAATTCACTAGATCTACTATTCCACCCACAGGATCAAATGTGGTTGTGAATAAGATGTTCGCGAAGATAGCGGCAACAACAAGGCCTTTGATAAGTGTTACAAAAGCACCTGCAGCATCATTGATTAGTCCAGCTACGTTCTTCATGTTGTTTTTCTCCTTTTTGTTTTTGATTAGTTGCCCCACATGTATCTCATGTAGAGCTTTTTTAAGCCCAAGATATTAATCAAAATTATTTTGCGATAACGCCTTAATACAAAAAAACCGGAAAGAAAAAGCGTTTTCAACCTAAAATCTTTATACGCTTGACCATCCGGGATTTAACTTATTACATTTTGAGAACTAAAGTCAATAATTTTATTTAAAGTATTACTTTAATACTATATATGCCCTAAATCACTGTTTATGCACTATATATTGATTTTTATCTCCGATTACTTTGCAATTTTGCTAATAATCGTAAAATTTCTAAATATAGCCATATAAGTGTTACTAATAAGCCAAAAGTGGCGTACCATTCCATAAACTTAGGGGCACCTCGTTCGGCTCCTTCCTCAATAAAATCAAAATCTAACACTAAGTTTAATGCTGCAATTCCAACCACAATAAAGCTAAAGCCAATTCCAAATGTTGAGGATGAATGGATGAGGGGTATTCCACTATCAAAGAAGCCCATAATTATATTTATAAAATAAATAAATGCTATACTTCCTGTAGCAGCAAATAAGCCTAATTTAAAATTCTCTGTTGGTTTTATAAGTTTTGATTTATATGCTAAAAGCAATGCTCCAAGCACTCCGAATGTAAGAAAAATCGCTTGGCTCACTATGCCAGGATACATTTGCTCAAAATAACTAGAAATTCCACCAAGAGCCAACCCCTCTAATGCTGAGTAAATTGGAACGGTAATGGGTGACCATTCTTTTTTAAAAATAGTAACTAGACTTAAAATGAACCCGCCAATGAACCCGCCAAACACAAAAACTGGATTGGGTTGGTTCATAGTGAATGTGGCACAAGCAATTAGAATTAATAATGAAATCCCTGTTTTATTAACGGTACCATCGATTGTCATCCTCTCCTCTATAGAGCCAGAAAATGTGGCAAATGTATTTTTATTTAGCGATGGATTTCCACTTCTAAATGATAGATGTTGGTTCATTTTTATATCTTTCAATTAAATTTTGAATTAATTTCTTAAAATTTTCTTTATTAATGGTAGATGCTTCCAATACATCCCCATGTGTAAGGGTGACGTTTTGCATTCCTGCACCCATATTTGTAAAATTAGAAAACGCCCAGCAGTTTAGACCTAATTCATGAGCCTTCTCAATTTCTGGTAATGTTGACATTCCCACGGCATGCCCCCCCAGTTCACGGACTTTATTAATTTCTGCTGGAGTTTCATACGTTGGCCCCAATGTCCAAGTATAATTCCCTTCACGAATAGAAATGTTTAGATCATCAGCCACATTGCGAACGAAATTTAAATTCCTTTGTGAGTACATTGGTTCCCCATTAATTAATTGAGGGGATTTTTCCCTAAATGTAAAATCTAAATGCCCTGTAATTAGCATAATATCACCGATTTCCCATTGAGGATTAACACATCCAGCAGAATTTGTAATGATGACATTTGGTGTACCAATATCTTTAAACAGTTTAATTATAGAAGTAACTTCATCAATCGTTTTGCCCTCGTAATAATGGAAGCGTCCTTTTGCACACAAAACAGGGATTTCACCTATATAACCAAAAATAAACTCCCCAACATGGCCTGAAACCGTGGTGTGTAAAAAATTCGGAACTTCATCATAAGGGATTGCTATTTGATCCTGTACATCATCGATTAAACTGCTTAGTCCTGAGCCTAATACCAATCCAAATGAAGGCGTAGTCGGTAATTTCTCTTTTATAAAATTTGTAATTCCTTCGTTCATTCGTTTTCCTGTTTAACTGCCAATTGGCCACAGCCAGCATCAATATCTTGCCCTTTGCTCCATCTTACCAATACTCTGTATCCATGTTGTCGTTGTGAAAGAATCTCTAAAAATCGCTCAATTATTTGCTTTTTTGGACGCTTATACTTTCCGCCTGTTTCATTATAAGGAATTACATTGAGTTTGCAATCTACACCATGCAAAAGTGAGGCTAGCTCATGTGCATTTTCTTCAGAGTCGTTCACATCTTTTAGTAAAACATATTCAAACATAACTTTTCGATTACGTTGAGCATGATCTTTCCCTACTTTTACCAATTTAGCAATTGGCCATTTTTTATTTATGGGCATAATCTTATTACGTGTTTCATCATTAGACGCATTTAATGAAATGGCCAATTTAAACCTATGTTTCTCTTCATAAAATTGGTGAATTTTAGGAAGAATGCCTGATGTTGAAATAGTTATTCGATATGCACCTAATCCAAAGCCTCGATGATGATGAAAAATTTCAGCTGCTTTTATTACACGAGTATAATTTAGAAAGGGTTCTCCCATGCCCATAAAAACAATATTGGAAATTGGCGTTTCTATATTATTTCGGATGTAGTTAAGTTGGTCCACAATTTCACCTGTGTTCAAATTTCGAATAATCCCCATGCTGGCAGTTGCACAAAAATCACAATCTACATTACATCCAATTTGTGAAGATATACATACGGTATGGCGACCATCTTCAATCATGCTCACGGTTTCAATAAATTTATTATCAAGCGTTTTGAATAATAGCTTTTTAGTATTTTCATTATTTGAAGATGAAACTTTTTCAATCTCAAGAGTTTGAATAATGCATTCATTTTTGAGGGCTTCAATCACTCCCGGGGAAAGATTGGTCATTTGATTAGGGTTTGACTCGCCATGATGATACATCCATTCAAAAATTTGCTGTCCTCGAAATTTTAAATGCCCTTTGGAAATACACCAATTTTGTATTTCATCAAGGCTTTTACCTTTAATGGTAAATTTGTCCGTATTTATTAACATATTTGGAGCAATCTTCTGATAAAAATTGTACTAAATTTACATCGTTTTCTTTGGCGTACTTAAAGAATTTTATACACTAATTACTGTAATACATAGGACGAAAAATGAGCAATATTGAAATCGTAGAAAATTTAAAACTCAAGAAAGAAAGTCTCTTTAATGAAATAGGAAAAGTCATAATTGGACAAAAAGGAATTGTAGAATATTTAACTATATCCCTTTTATGCCGTGGACATGTTTTGTTGGAGGGTGTACCAGGGTTGGCCAAAACCCTTCTTATAAAAACATTATCAGATGCATTAGAACTTAAATTTAGTCGTATCCAATTTACTCCAGATTTAATGCCTTCGGATATAACCGGAACTGAAATTATTGAAGAGGATCAAAGCACTGGAAAACGTATTTTTAAGTTTTTTGAGGGGCCTGTATTTGCCAACATCGTATTAGCAGATGAAATTAATAGAACCCCACCCAAAACACAGGCAGCGCTACTTGAGGCTATGCAAGAACATAAGGTGACTGCAGGTGGCAAAACTTATACATTAGATGAGCCCTTTTTTGTTTTAGCTACTCAAAATCCTATTGAACAAGAAGGAACGTACCCACTTCCAGAAGCACAACTGGATAGATTTATGTTCAATTTACTCATTGAGTATCCTTCATCTGCCGAGGAAGCTGAGATTGTAAAATCAACTACAGGAGATGTAGAAGCTGCATTAAATACTGCGATCACACATGATGAATTGAAAGCCTTTCAACAGCTTATTCGAGAGGTTCCTGTTGCTGATAATGTGGTTGATTATGCAGTAAAGATGGTAGGAAATACTCGACCGGGTGAAAATGCACCCAATATTACTAATGAGTTGCTAGACTGGGGTGCTGGTCCTCGGGCAAGTGCATATTTGGTATTAGGCGCTAAAGCCAAAGCCGTTTTGGAAGGCAGAACTACTCCAGATATCGATGATGTAAAATCCATGATTAAGCCTGTATTAAGGCATCGTATTATCCCAAATTTTAATGCAGAAGCTGATGGAATTTCTCGTGATATGATTTTACAAAAATTAATAGAATTATAAACTTTCCTCGTGTTAAATAGACCCTTTTTAAAGCCAGAACTATTATCGAAATTAGATAACCTTTCTTTAAAGGCCCGAATGGTGGTTGAGGGATTTATAGTAGGGCTCCATAAAAGTCCCTACCATGGTTTTTCAGTGGAGTTTTCTGAACATCGTGCATACGGTGCGGGTGATGAAATCCGCCACATAGACTGGAAATTATTTGGTAAAACTGACCGCTTTTTCATAAAGCAATTTGAAGAAGAAACCAATATGCGTGCCCATCTTTTGGTGGATCAAAGTAAATCTATGGAGTACACCTCTCATGATATTACAAAATTAGAGTATGCTAAAATTCTCTCTGCATCATTGGGATATTTAATGATAAAACAGCAAGATGCCGTGGGATTAACGCTTTTTGATTCTAAAATTAGAACCCATGTTCCACCCCGATCAAAATCAAGCCATCTCAATGTTCTATTTTCACGAATGAATAATATCAAATCTGGGCCTGAAACAAATATTTCGCCCATACTACATAAAAGTGCTGAAGCCATTAAAAAACGTGGCTTGATTGTACTCATTTCCGACTTATTTGATAACCCAGATGAAGTAATCTCTGGACTAAAACATTTTAGGTATAAAGGTCATGAAGTCATTGTAATTCATACGCTTGACCCTCAAGAAATTGAATTAAAATTTGATGAACGTACTCGGTTTAGAGATATGGAAACTGGCGATGAAATTATTACTGAGCCGTGGCATATTCAGAAAGAATATCAAAAAAGTATAAAAGATTTTTGTGAAAATTATAAACGTATCTGCCGAAAAAATAAAATAGACTATATCCTTGCAAATACAAAAGAACCACTGGACGTGGTTCTTTCGGAATATCTAATAAAGCGTAAAAAGTTAGGGTAAAATTTAATTTAGACTAATTTTGTTTGATCTCGCAATTTCTCGGATAGAAGGAATGAAAATTTCATCTATTTGTTTCATAAGTTTTTTCATTTCATTCGCTGCTTTTCCACTACTTCCATCCCCTTCAATTTCTAAATCACTGGCTGATAAAAAGTAATCTCGAGCATTATATGCGTATTTTCGAGAATTTTTAAATTTATTATAAACATTGCTTACTTCATCTGTAGATGGATTTTCTGAAAGAGCTAAGTATAAATCACGAGCAGGATCAAACATTTCTATGGCTAACCGCTGAAATAATACGCCAATGTTAAAATACAAATCTGCATCATCTGGATATTTATTTAAAAGTTCTTCGGAATAGTCAATTGCCTTTTGGTTCTCCCCTTTATCAATAAAAAGCAGAATTAACTGTCGCATAATTGGGCCGGGGTCTTCTGATTTGGAAATTGCCGTGTGATAATACTCCTCAGCAACGTCAAATTCTCCCTCTTTTGTTGCGATGTCTGCCAAAACTTG
>CAYQPE010000041.1:5258-15509 GCA_964419445.1 uncultured bacterium | reverse complement strand
AAAAATTATTTTAGCATTACCACTGACTTCTCAATTCCGTGAACTAAAGTATCGATATCTTCAATAGTATTATATACATAAAAACTTGCTCTGGCCGAAGAGGTTAATCCAAACTTAGTAAGCAATGGTTGCGCACAGTGGTGTCCTACTCGAATGCAAATATTTTGTTGATCTAACAATTGTGCCAAATCATGGGGATGAATACCATCAATATTAAAACTTACTACTGCTCCCCTATCATTTGCATTTCCATAAATAGTAAGCCCTGATATCTTAGAGAGTTTTTCAATGGCACAAGCCGTTAATAGTTCACATTGTTGGTGAATTAAATCTAAACCGATGTAATTGATATAGTCAATTGCTGCACCTAAACCAATTACTTGAGCAATATTGGGTGTGCCCGCTTCAAATTTCCAAGGTAAATCATTAAATGAAGCTGAACCCATGGTAACATCTTTTATCATTTCTCCTCCACCGAGGAATGGGTCCATATTATTTAAAATTTTAGCATTCCCATATAACACCCCTACCCCTGTTGGCCCCAACATTTTATGACCAGAAAAAACAAAAAAATCACATCCCAAATTTTGAACATCAATGGGCATATGAGGGATACTTTGGGCACCATCTACAAGCACAACTGCACCCACTTTATGTGCATATTCTGTAATTTCTTTTATTGGATTTATTGTACCCAAAACATTTGATTGATGAATCAAGGCCACCAATTTAGTATTTTCAGTGATGTAATCTAAGGGATTCTCTAACTCACCATTTTCAGTAACAGGAATATATTTTAATTTTGCACCTGTAGATGTAGCAATGAGTTGCCATGGGACATTATTACTGTGGTGTTCCATTTCGGTAATAAGAATTTCATCACCAGCTTTAAGATTTTTTTTACCCCAACTATAAGCTACCAAATTAATTGATTCAGTTGTGCCTTTTGTAAAGATAATCTCTTCACGTTTTTCTGCATTTATAAACGATTGAACTCTATCACGAACTGCCTCAAATTCTGACGTCGCTTTTTCTGCGATGCTATATATTCCACGATGAATATTGGCATTATACTTTTGATAATAATTTGTAATAGCATCTATTACTAATTGAGGTTTTTGAGTAGTAGCTGCGCTATCTAAATAGACTACAGAATTACCATTTTCAGATTGATTTAAAAGGGGGAAGTCTTTTCTGATTTCCACAGCTTATAGCATCCCCAATTGAAGCCTTGCTTCTTCGGTCATCATATCTCTATCCCATTGTGGTTCCCACACAAGGTCCACATTTACATCTAATACTCCAGGAATAGTTCTTATTTTGTTCTGGGCATCTTGGGCAATCATTGGACCCATACCACATCCGGGTGCAGTAAGTGTCATTTTGATGTGAATAAAACTACCGCCCGTGGACATATGCTCAATATTTAAATCATAAATTAGACCTAAATCCACGATATTTACTGGAATCTCTGGGTCAAATACTGTTTTTAATTGATTCCACACTAATGTTTCATCAACAGGTTTTTCTAAATCAGAAGCCTTTGCTTCTACTTTTTCATGCTGAACGGGTTCTAATCCTATGGCATCTGCATCTTCGCCAGAAATTTTTACTAAATTCCCATTTACAAATAAAGTATAATCACCACCAAGAGCTTGAGTTATTCTTACCCTTGTGCCTTTGATAAGTTTAATCTCTTCACCAGCAGGGATGAGTGTGGCATTGCAGTCACGGGAAACGGTAATTATATCACTTTGCATTAGCTATCTTTCTTACATCAGTTTTTATTTTACCAATTGCAGATATAAATCCATTGGTGCGCTGACTGGTAATACTTCGATTAAGACCTATATTCTCTAAAATGTGTGATGCTTCAATTGATTCAATTTCAGCCATTGTTCTATGAGTACATACAGATTCTAATATATACAATAGCCCTTTTACAATAAAGGCGTCAGAGTCGGTTTGGATTGAAAAAGTCTCATCAATGTTCTTACTACATTTTACCCAAGCTTGAGAAGTACATCCAGAAATTTTGGTAGATTCATTCTTATCATCCTCAGCTAATCCTTGTGCACTTTTTCCCATATCAATAATTTGGGCAAATTTATCCATGGGATCTACAAAGAATGAAAATAGATCCTTATATTCTACTAGCTTTTCATCAATTGATTTTTCACTCAAGGTTTTAATATCCATAATTGAATTATTTTGTTCAAAAATAGTTTTAAATCTTCAAATTTTATATTATCAATTACTTCATTCATAAAACCTGAAATTAATAACAAATGCGCATCGGTAATAGAAAGGCCTCTAGAACGCAGATAAAATAGTGCATCTTCATCAATTTGTCCTGTAGTTGAACCATGAGAGCAACGAACTTCATCACAATTTATTACCAGTTGAGGATTTGAATTCATTTGAGAAGATTCTGTTAGAAGTAAATTCCGATTTTCCATAAAAGAATCGGTGTGATGTGCATATGGCTCAACATTTATCATTCCACTGAAAACTCCATGAGCATTGTTTCTTAGTACACCTTTATACATTTCCTTACTTATGCAATGCTCTACATTATGATTTATCGTTGTATGATTATCTACAAAATTTGATTTTTCAACAGTAAATATTCCATCAAGGTTTATCTCTGCACCAATCCCATTTAGATTTACCATTACATCATTACGAATGAATTTTCCCGACAATGAATATGTTTGACACATCACATTTGAATGCGAATGCTGTTGGACTCCTAAATATGAAAAATGATTATTGGTATCACCTTCATCTTGTACACGATAATATTTTATATTACTGTTTTCTTCAGCTAAAATTTCTGTACAAGTATTGGTTAAAATATTCTTGTTTTCAGAAAAAAAATGTTCAATAATATCGACTTGGCTTCCTTCTTCAGCATGAATAAAAAATCGGGGATATGTAACCGGCTTAGAGTATTTACTTTTCGTTATATTTATGATGTGAATAGGTTTTTCAACCACCATATTTTTAGGGATTTTAATGAATAAGCCATCAACAAATTTTTGCGTATTTTTTGCTAAAAACGCATGAGTTTCATAATTGGCAATTTTTGTAAAGTGGTTATCAATTTTTTCAGGTGCAGAATTTAAAATAGAGAAAAGAGTTTCAATCTCTACATTTTCAATTTCATAGTTAATATCTTTTTGTAGAGAACCATTAACAATAATAATTTGGTGAGTATCTTTAAATGTTGGATATTCAACTCCCGAAAGATCTTTTGCATCATCGAACGAACATTTAAAATATTTGGTGTTTTTAATCTGATTTAAATTGGTAAATCGCCAATCTTCCATTTTTTGATGAGGATAGCCCAATTCTTTAAACTTGCTTTTTGCTTGGGCAGTAAGATCTTCTTTAAACGTTGTGGTCATTAATCTGCCATCTGTGATTCTTTAATCCAAGAATAGCCTTTTTCTTCTAATTCTAACGCCAATTCTTTAGGACCTGATTTTACAATTTTACCATCAATCAATACATGGATATAATCTGGATCCATATAGTTTAACATTCGTTGATAATGGGTAATTAAAATAAAAGAACGTTCTGAATTTCTGTAATTGTTTACTCCTTCAGCAACAATTTTTAATGCATCAATATCCAACCCTGAATCTGTTTCATCCAAAATTGAAAGTGTAGGTTCAAGAGAAATCATTTGAAGAATTTCATTTCTCTTTTTTTCGCCACCTGAAAATCCTTCGTTTACAGGTCGATGGATAAAGCTATCATCTAATTCAACTACTTTTAATTTTTCTCTAATTTCCTTTAGGAAACTCACTGCATCCAATTCATCTTCACCACGATATTTTCGTATAGAGTTTACTGCAGCTTTTAAGAAGTACATGTTATTTACACCCGGAATAGCAACGGGGTATTGAAAGGATAAGAATATTCCCTGACCAGCACGATTTTCAGGAAGCATTTCATTTATCACCTCACCATTAAAAATCATTTGACCTTGCTCTACTTCAAACTTCTCACGCCCAGCCAACACATTGGCTAATGTACTCTTTCCTGCACCATTGGGGCCCATAATTACATGGAGTTCTCCAGGTTTTACTGAAAGATTTACACCATTTAAAATATCTTTTCCTTCAACACTTGCGTGGAGATTTTTTATTTCTAACATTTAGCCTACTGACCCTTCTAAACTAACTTCCATTAATTTTTGTGCCTCAACAGCAAATTCCATGGGTAATTCCTTAAATACTTCTTTACAGAAACCGTTAACAATCATAGCCATGGCATCTTCAGTTGATAGACCCCTAGAGTTGCAATAAAATAATTGATCTTCACCAATATTGGATGTGGTGGCCTCATGCTCCATTTGTGCAGATGAATTTCTTACATCAATGTACGGAAATGTATGTGCACCACATTTGTCACCTATAAGAATGGAATCACATTGTGAAAAATTTCGTGCATTTGTTGCATTTTTCATGATTTTTACTTCACCACGATAAGTTTGTTGACCTTCTCCAGCCGATATTCCTTTTGAAATAATGGTGCTTTTGGTGTTTTCACCTATGTGAATCATTTTTGTACCCGTGTCAGCTTGTTGCTTGTTATTGGTTACAGCAACAGAATAAAACTCACCTACAGAATTATCACCTTGCAATATGCAACTTGGATACTTCCACGTTACTGCTGATCCCGTTTCTACTTGTGTCCATGAGATTTTCGATTTTTCTCCTCGACATGCACCTCGTTTGGTAACAAAATTGTAAATGCCACCATTTCCTTCTTTATCTCCGGGGTACCAATTTTGTACAGTAGAATACTTTATCTCTGCAAAATCTTTGGCTACTAATTCTACAACTGCAGCATGGAGTTGATTTTCATCCCTCATTGGTGCAGTACATCCCTCCAAATAACTAACGTAAGAGCTATCTTCAGCTACAATTAAAGTACGTTCAAATTGGCCTGTATTGGATGCATTAATTCTAAAATAAGTAGAGAGTTCCATTGGGCATCGTGTATCTTTAGGGATGTACACAAAAGAACCATCACTAAAAACAGCAGCATTTAAAGCCGCAAAGTAATTATCTGTATAGGGAACAACCGAACCCAAATATTTTTTTATTAAATCTGGATGTTCCTTAACTGCTTCTGAAAATGAACAAAATATAACACCTGCTTTAGCCAAATCTTCTTTAAATGTTGTGGCTACTGAAACACTATCGAACACTGCATCTACTGCAACATTAGCTAACATTTTTTGCTCTTCTAGGGGGATTCCTAATTTATTATAAGTTTCCAAAATGTCAGGATCAACTTCATCTAAACTATTGAGCTTTTTCTTTGGCTTAGGGGCAGCAAAATAACTAATGGCCTGATAATCTATAGATGGGTAAAAAACCTTTGCCCATTGAGGCTCTTCTAAAGATTTCCAATAATTAAATGCCTTTAAACGATAATCTAATAACCATTGGGGTTCATCCTTTTTTTCAGAAATGAAACGGATAACATCCTCATTTAACCCTGGAGGTAATTTTTCTTGCTCGATATCAGTAACAAAACCATACTTATAGTCTTGACTAATAGCATCATCAATTATTTTTTGTTCGTTATTTTTCAATGTAGCAATTCGCTTTTATAATAAAATTAGCTATACGGAAAAGCTAGTTCCACAGCCACAAGTGCGTTCGGCATTTGGATTGTTAATTTTAAATCCACCTGATAACATGTCATCAGAGAAATCTACTTGGGTACCTTTTAAGTACAACCACGATTTTAAATCACAGAATACTTTGATACCATTTGATTCATATACTTTATCAAACTCACCTTGAGTATCATCAAAACTCATATTATAAGTCATCCCAGAGCATCCACCTCCTACGACAGAAACCCGTAAGCCATAGCCTACCTTTCCTTCACCTTCTAATATGACGTTAATACGCTTTGCTGCAGTATCGGTTACTGTTATTTCTTCATTTATAATTTGGGATTGATTAGATTCTGCCATAATGACTCCTACTGAGTAATTTCACTTAATGATATGTTACTAAACATATTTTTTAGATTATCATTGATAACTCGAATTGGCTTGCGAATATTACAATATTCCATTAAATCACAATCTGCTTCAATATTGCAATCTACCAAACCTTGTGGACCTTCAACTTTTTCTATAAAATCCATAAAATTTACATTATTCAGAGATTCATTCACTTCATATCCACCATGAGGACCTTTTACAGCGTTTATAAAATTTAGCTTTGCCAAAAGTTGCAGTGTTTTGGCCAATGCCTCTTGTGGAATTGAATACTGAATTGCTATTTCTTTAGCGGTACAAAGTTCACCATCCACTTTCTGATTCATGTGGCTCAATGCAATTAGTGAATATTCGAGTTTTCGTGTTAGTTTTAACATATAAAATTGGTTAATAATCCGTATGTGAAATTTACAAATTGGGATGCGGTTAGAACAAGAGTTATAATCCGACTATTTTTGTCGGATTAAGTTAATTCAATAGGGATAATCCCCGGCGAATTACTTTTGATAAATCACTGTCAAATTGGGAAAGAGAATTAAGTTTTTCCCTAATTTTTTCTGACCATGATGCTTGTGGATATAATTCTAGCAATTCTAATGATAGTAGCCAATCATCAGGAAAATGTTGTAATAAGTTATTATAAACATCATCTAATTCATCAAATACTGTAGAGTTTGATTCTCTAAACGCCCTTACCCTAGCATATAAATCATTCAGCTTTCTGTCAGAATCAGAAAGGGTCAATTTAGATTCCATTTTAACATTTTTGGGAATGTCATTTGGAAGGAATTCTTGATAATTGTCAAAATCTGCAGGACCACCATACACAGAAATTATTTCTGCACCACAGGTCATATCAAAAGTTCCCCATTCTGGTTGAAACAAAATCTTATCTCCAAATGAAACTGTACAATCATCGAAACTCACAATGAGAATTCTACCATTGTCATGCAATATGTTTGTGATTTTACCATTTACTTCTATACCAGACTCAAATGTTAATATTGATTTCTCCCCTACAACCAAATTGGTATTTTCAATATCATCGTCATTGAAATCACAAACGGGTTTATGGAGGTTATTGATTTTTCCAATTGGTGACCCAAACCCATGACAGTGATAATCTCCACCATGGCCAACTAATTCATTCCCAAAACGAGCGATTTGAGTGGGTCCTTCAAACTGCATATATATTGGATTCCCATCTCTATTTTTTAAAATATTAGCAATCTTTCCAGAAACTTGAATTTTTGATTCGTACTCTGCAGTACAAACCGTTTTAGCTTTAATGGCTTTTTCTAATGCTGCGGAACCACCCAATGTAAACGCCATGGTTTCAGCCATTTCATCCAAAACTTGAGATAGTTGTGCAAAATTTGGAGTTACAAATAATTGGGGCTGTGGCTCAGTTATATCATAACTTTGATTAATGCAATCCAATGAAAATGGGATTTTTTTAACATTATTAGACAAACAATTTTGGCTCTCACTTACAGAAGATAATAACCCTGCTCCATATATTTTTGGATTTTCCAAATCTCCAATCAACCCATATTCCACAGTCCACCAATTCATTCGTGCTAAATATGCCGCCTCACTTATATAGGATATATTTTCAATGGCATCGTCCAAATCTTTTTCAGCTTTTTTAATATCTTCAGCTGTAGATGTAGGATCTTCTTTGATGTCTGATAGTTCACGAATTGCCACATATAAGTTGTAATCATCCCTTGATGATATTGCTTTTGAAGAAACTTCTCCATAATGATGCAAATATTGGGCATAATTTGGATCTGCTATAATGGGTGCATGTCCAGCGGCTTCATGAACAATATCGGGAGCTGGAGTATAAGTGAGATGGTCCAAGGTTCGCATATCTGCAGCAATTGCCAAAATACCTCGAGATTGTAACTCCATAAACGCTGCTGGAGGGATAAATCCTCTCACACAAACTGCACCCCAACCAAACTTCGAAAGTTTTTGGTCCATTTCTTCAACTTTAGGGATTCTATCAATAGTTATGCCTGTTTTTTCCAGCCCTTCTAAATAAGACTTATGGGCATGTTTTTCGAAAAAAGCTTTTGAAATACGCATAATAAATCGCCATACCGTATGATCAATTGCAGAATAATTATCATAATTTTGCTCTACGATAAATTTTCGTAAATGAGGTGGAATAAATTTATGAGTCATTTGCTAAAATTGATGTGGTCGAAGTGCTCGAGGTTTATCTAAAATTTCTTTAAACACAATAGCCTTTTGAAGCGGTGTTCCAAACAATTTAATTTCTTTAGGGCGTTTCACTTCTTTTGGTTCCTGTGCAGTAACCATAGAAGATAAATTTTCTGATTCACTTTGAACTATTTGAGTCTCTATTGAAGAAGAATCTGTCGGTTCTAATTCATCCTCAAACTCATACACCAAATTTTCTTCTAAATCAACTTCGTGTAAAGGATTCCCTTTTCCCTCAAAATCTAAATTGGGAATTCCTTCCAATTTTGACATGAGGGATTCGAAGCTATCCAATATGCTTTTTTTGGTTTTTTTGCCTTTTCCTTTTTTCTTCGAAAAAAATGACGAAAAAATCCAAATAATCATCATGAGAATGAACCCAGGTTCTATTTCAGAGAGAAAATATTCCATTAACATTATTTATTAATTAAATTAACTTTGTACTATAATTTACACATATGATATAATATTAGACAAAAGAAGAACCCCACTAAAAAGTGGGGTTCTTCCTGATTTATATTTTTTGATTATTATTTTAATAATATTATCTTTTCTGTCAAATTAAAACTACTACTTTCTGAGCCTCCTTTTATAGAAACTATATACAATCCGCTTGGATATCCTTCACCATCCCACTGTACTTCATAATTACCCATTTCTACTTCTCCATCAATCAACTCCTCAACAACTTCTCCAATTAAATTATATATTGAAATTTTAATTTTAGATGTTGATGGAATATTAAAATTAATATTTGTTACTGGATTAAAGGGATTAGGATAAACTGAATTTAAAACAAAATCAGTTTCTATAGTTTGTAAATCTACACCTAATTGAACGGTATTTATTGCATTACCTAAAGCCATATCAGGATCAAAAATATAATCTGATTCAACATCCATTAATTCTCCAGAAAGTATATTAAAATATTGGAAATCTATATTAAATCCACTTTCATTTCCATAAATCATCGTTTGAAATAGAGTTTTTTCATTAAATGGATTGCTAACTGGAGATGATAATCCACAAACTTCATCACCATTCATTACAATTAATAAATCACCCTCAGAAATATGATATTTATCTTCTAATTCCAATTCGATGGTCATAGAACCATTATATTCGAATTCATTAGGGTTAAACTCAAAATCAATAGGGGTTCTTACTAAACTAGACTCTTCAAATGTATTCGTTGTAACTACATCACTAGGAAATTGCAAACTCCCTTCACCTGTAGAAAGAAGCATATAGCCATTAAGTGGTTCTAAAAACTCTAATTCACCCCACCATCCAAAACCATCATAATAGTCAGAAAAACTTCCCTGATTCTTAATATATGATCCCAATCCATCTATTGTAGATAAAGCTGTATTTAATTCCATTAGAGATTGAGAGGGGAAGCCAATCCAGTTCCATCCCTCATAAATAGGAATATTAATATGATCTATTTCCACAAGTGTACCTGAAATTCCAAGCGAATCATTAGTTTCTATGTCTATTTTATACATTTCACTATTATTTAATTCAGATAGGGTACCCCACCATCCAAACCCATCATAATAATCCGCATAAGCACCTTGACTTTTAATGTAGCTAGAATTACCATTAATTGAACTCAAAAGAGAGTTTAATGTCATATCTTCATTAAGTAAATTTAAAGAGAACCAATTCCATCCAGTTTCAAATTCAATATTTGAATAATAAGTATGTATTGGACATAATGATTCATCGCATACTAATGATTCATCCCAACATTCAATATTTGGCCCTTCTCCTCCACATACGCCACACCCATCTAATTCTAAAGTTGAACCACAGGTACTATCGCAACCTGTTGGACCATCTTCACCGCATCCACAGCCCAAATCAACATTACCATCACAATCACAGGCTCCCTCAGCTATACCAGCTCCACCACAAATACCACATTCATCTAATTCTAAAGTTGAACCACAGGTACTATCGCAACCTGTTGGACCATCTTC
>CAYQPE010000041.1:0-5158 GCA_964419445.1 uncultured bacterium | reverse complement strand
CACAATCACAGGCTCCCTCAGCTATACCAGCTCCACCACAAATACCACATTCATCAACTATAGCATCACCGCCACATTCTCCAGCACAGTCGAATAGATTTACAGCACAATCTGGATACTCATCGGAACAATCTGTAACCATTTCGGCAGATTGAACATTATAGGTGAATGCTAATGGTGTCCCTACACTATCAGAAATGATTAATGAAGATAAACTTAAAGGTGTGCCACTAATAGCTAAATCTACCATGGTACCACAATCAGGACCAAACGTAGCACCTGTCATTGAAAAGCCAATAACCGTATTCCCGCTTGCAGACATCATAAAGCCTGCAGTACCAGCATCACCACCGGAAGCAGCTGATGCTGTAGCTCCATCTATGGAAAATTGAAAACCTCCAATAGCAAAATCTGAATTATATAATACTGAACCACCAGTCGTTATAAAAACTGTATTTATGTCTAAATCACAACCATCTGTTATATTACGGCTATAATCTTCACATTCAATAGTTTCAGTCCCGGGATTACCAAGTCCATCACCGTCAGTATCTTCACAAAGTATGATTTCTGTTGCAGATCCGCCACATTCACCGGCACAGTCAATGTCTGCTGTACAATTACCATTACAGTCATGGTTCTCAGCAGCATATGCACAGTCCCCCTCTGCACCAAAGTTACACGCTGACTCATCATCACATGTAGGTACAGGAGCATCATATGCAATCTCAAGACATCCATTAACAGAAGCATCCAACGCTGATCCCGCAGGCCCCGATACAATTAAATCACTCACACAAGGAGCATCACCTGTATATGTTAACGTTGTCAATACACCTTCACCTGCTGATATAAATGATCCGGTAAGAGAAAAACCAATAACAGAACCACTGTTACCGGCAGATACCATAAAGCCTGCTGCTGTTGCTGCGCCACCGGAAGCACCAGTCAAACTTGAACCTGTATTAAACTGGAATCCATAAATATCAGCATCACTGCTATATAAAATATCTACTGTAAATTCTAAGCAGGAAGTACCATCTCCACCGCATACACCACATTGATCTACAACTGCAAATCCACCGCATTCACCGGCACAGTCAACATCTACTGCACAATTTCCATCACAATCATAATTCTCAACAGGTATGGTACCATCACAATCACAAGCTCCCTCAGTTATACCATCACCACCGCATATACCACATTCATCAACGATAGCTGAACCTCCCCAATCACCATTACAATCTTGAGTGCAATCATTCCAAGAATCTTCGTCGCATACACCACAAGCATCATGATATGCGTTTCCATTTGGAACTCCTGCACAATCTGAACATGATGAATCATCACCACCACATACGCCACAAGCATCATTTACGGATGTAGATTCACATATACCATCACAGCCCGCATCTGGTCCAATCACAAAGCAATCACGATTCAAATTATTGGCTATAGCTTCATGTGCTTCTAACAATTTCTGTTGATATGAAGGATCAGTTAAATTAATATTAGAAAAACTTCTTTCGCAATCTCCACCATCATTATCATAACATGTTAAATCTGCACCATATGCTTGATCTTCACAATCACCAATGCCATCACCAATCCAACTCTCTGGCCAACAATCACCCGAATCATCACAGTCCAAAACATATCCTTCAGGACATTCATATTCACAAACATTTTCCCCGCCACACACACCACATTCATCTTCTGATAAATGAGATCCATCATTTGCATAATTCCCATCACAGCCCTGAAAACAAGTAGTATCATTAGTAGCTACGCACTCACCGCAATCATCAATGAATGCAGTTCCATTACACGCACCTGTACAATCGAAACAACTTTCATCATTTGCAATGCAATTACAATTTGGATAAAGATCGTCATTATTTTGAACCATACAACCTTCACCTGTACAGCCACCTGTTGAAGTTATTGCATATCCAGCACAAATTGGAGTTCCAGAAATTTCACAATCACATAAAGAATCATACCAAGTAACAATAGCATACTCACTAAAAGCACCTAAGCCATCACCATCGCTATCAAGGTTGTATAATTGCTGAATTGCTGATCCATTTGGAACTCCCATACAATCTAAACATGAAGAATTATTTCCATTACATACACCACAGTCATCCATGTCAACATTTCCACCGTCACAAACACCACAATCATCATTCTCTAATGTTGAACCACATGTATTATCACAGCCTGATGGGCCAGGTTCACCACAACCACAACCTAAATTAAGATAATTCTCTGATAATTCTGTATTACCACCAACACATTGATCACAATCATCAATGTAAGCATTTCCATATGCATCATCATTACAATCCCAACAGTATTCAGGATCATTATCATTACCAGCATCTGGACCTATGCAACCACATCCAGTTCCAGACCAATAATTGTCTCCATTTGGGATACCATGACAATCATCACAGTCATCACCTGAGTTACCTGCAGCTACGCATCCACAATCACTCTCCCAACTATCACCATTAGGTATACCAGCACAATCAGAACAAGTAGAATTATCACCACCACATTCACCACAGGCATCATCAGCTAAAGTCGAACCACAGACATTATCACAACCTGATGGACCATTACCACCGCATGAACCACAGGTATCTACATAATTTCCTGATGATGAACTTGCTGTATTCCCACTACAATCTACATTCTCAATGGGTGCATTTGAATATTCTCTATATGTATTAACTGAGACACCATCTAAATTATTACCAGTCTTATCAAATAATACATTTCCGGAAGCCTCATCAAATGTCCAATATGCAACTAAATTTGTATGTGAATTTGGGTTCAAACGCTTATTCATCTTTTGAATAATTTGCCCTTGATTCCTTATTGTTTTCCATATTCTTAGATCATCAAGTGAACCCTTGAATCGATAATCTGTTTCATAAACCTCCTTAGCAAAATAAAGCATATTGGAATTATCTAATGACCAATCAGTAACAGTAGCTTGGGTAGTTAACGTTCCATTAATATAGGCTTTAAATTCCTTAGTATTATCATCAAAAGAATATGCCACATGATACCATCTATCGTATTCAATATGCCTTGAGATTTCAATAAAATCATGACCTGAACCAGATGTTTGTCCCATCAAATTAACCTGATAGCCCCTAACAGCAGAAGGTGTATCTTCAAGGTCTTCATCCCAATGTAGAAGATACATGCTGCCAGTCTTATGTAGAATAGGTCTATTAATTCCAGACATATCTTGAGCCTTAATCCACATCTCAATGGTGAGCTGTCCATGGAAATTAGAACCACCAAAATTCAATGAATCGCTATCACCAAGCTCAAGTCTAGAGCTTGAACCATCAAACTCATGCATATAGGAAGGTAAATTATTACCATCATTAAAATAACAATATCCATTAGTATCATTAATTTCACCAAAATTCTCATTTACACAACCAGCACATGTACTACCACCACCACCACACACACCACACTCATCTTCAATTGCAGTCCCACCACAAACATCTGCACAATCGACAGTGGCTATACAATTACCAGAACAGTCAAAATTTTCTTGTGGGCCATTTCCATTACATATACCACATTCATCGTATTCTGCATCTCCATATGCAACACCACTACAATCTACATAGCAGGGGCTAAGTGATGTCTCATTATATACTGCATTATTCATAAGAACCAAATCCTGTGTATTTAACATCTCATCACAATTAAAATCATAATTATATAATACACAGTCCTGTCCATATGCATCATCCGATATAACTACTGCAGCTAGAAATGGCATATCTGATTCAGATAATATTCCATCTCCATTAAAATCGCCAACTACTCCAGAATTACAACTATGGCATTCATTGTCACCGTTAAATTCGCCACAATTATCTACTAAGCTTTCATAGCTACAACCTCCCCATACGGTTGCACTTGAGTTATAATCATCAGCATCAGGGTCGGTGCAGCCAGCACATGCATTAGAACCACCACAAACTCCACAATCATCCTCTTGATTATAGCCACAATCCGCAGAGGTGCAAGAATTTTCACACTCTGGTATCCAATTACTGCTAAATGAATCGCAAGCCCCTTGAGAAGTATTATCAGGACAATTCCCGTTACAGTCTGGAAATGGGCCCTCATTACATTCACCATCACAACCAACATCTTTACATGAATTAGGATACATTGCTCTATACCAAACATTATAATATGAATCACCTATACAGTCAGCTACATTATCAGCAGTTGCAGATCCACACACGCAGCTACCACAAACATCTACAGTCCAATCTGACATAAATCCACATTCGAAGGCACATGAAGAAATTTCCGTATACCAATCTTCTCCAAGAGCAGCTTCACATTCTGCATCATCAATATCACCGCTACAATCATCCATTGGCATATTCCCACCCCAATACTCTTCAGTACTCGGGTCATAATTAGGGTTAGTAGGGTCAGGGCATCCAGTAGTCATATCCGAGCAATCTTCATCTGTAACATTCCATGCATTATCTATAAAATCAAATTCTGTATTTATTGCCCATTGACCAAAATTTCCCTGAAAAATATCTGATGCAAAGAAGTTAGTTGAGGTATTACTTAAGCCACCTATCTCAAATAAGGAAGCATCACCCTCGGACATCAATCCAGTATGACCTTCCCAATAATTATTTGCTGCAGCAAAAGAAGATGCTGCATCAATATTAAAATTTGGATAACTAAAATGTACATCGTTATCCTCAAATATATTCCCTGCAGATGAACTGTTCCCAATTACATGAAAATCATTGGTCCCTACACCATCATACACAATACCTTTTGTGAAATTCTTTATAGTGGAATTGGTAATTGAGAAAACTCTAATTCTTGAATGGATATTTAATGTTTTGATACCATGTGTATCACCTTCTGTACGCAGGCCACCATTATTAGCGCCATCTAATATACAATCATCAATGGTTAGACTATTTAATAACCCGCTACCTGAAGAAGATGTATTAATAAATAATGCATTATTGCCATTAGTAGGGCCTGCCTGAATATCTATACCCTCTAATGCCACATTTCTTTCACTATCAGAACATCCACCATCAGTTCGTTCAGAAAAATCAATTTCAATGCC
>CAYQPE010000040.1:0-16074 GCA_964419445.1 uncultured bacterium | reverse complement strand
AGATGTAAGTATGGTAACATATTCAGTCGAGTGATACTAATTAGTCGTGAGACTTAATCAAATATTATTTATTGCAATTAGATTTTCAGACATATTACAGAACTAACACAAATTTATCCGGTAACAATGGCATAGGGGGTACACCCGATTCCATCCCGAACTCGGAAGTTAAGCCTTATTGCGCCGATGGTACTGCACGGGAGACTAGTGTGGAAGAGTAGGACGTTGCCGGTAACTTTTAAAACCCCTGACGAAAGTCAGGGGTTTTTCATTTTATCTACTTTAATGTTTGAATTCACCTACGTTGAGGTCTATTTTAAAAGATGCGTTTTCCCTCAAGAATTAGGCACTTTATTTACCTTCTTTTTATTTTTTGCTTTTTATCTATTGCCACTGCACAGGATGATTGCAATACCAATTCCTTTTCTATTCAAGAATCCTATTTTAATGATGAAATTGTTGCATTTTATTTGGGTGCAATTAATGTAAATACTGGAGCTGCTGATGTTCTTTTATTTGATTACTCTATTTCATCAACTGATGATAATTGCTACAATCAGTCAAATTTGAATTTATATCTACAATTTACAATTTCTATTTACTCTCCTCAATTGGGATTTAATGAGTATGAAGAATTCCTTTATTCTAAATTCAAATTTTCTCAGATAATTAATGCTCTCAATTTTAAAAATACGGACATGGACTTTAGCACAAATTCTATTTTCGGTGCAGAATCTGAGCGAATTGAATATACCCTTGGTGCAGAATCAACGGACAAAGATGTACAGACAATAATTAATTCAATATTGTTATCAGGAAAAATACCAAACGGATCATACATATTTGATGCAGTGCTTTCATCTGACGAGGCTGGTGTGGAAATCATTGATCAAGTATCCCGTACTATTGATGTGTTTGAACCTCAGTATATAGAATTACTTACACCAGGGGGTGAATTAACAGATACCCTTCAAACCATTGAGTTTACACAATATCCTGTATTTACTTGGCAAAGTGATAATTGCAGTACAGAAAATTGCAATCTTTCTATTCGTTTATGTGAGTATAACCCTTACAATCATTCCAATTTGAATGATGCTATGGAATCAAATTCACATCTTCCAAATGATCAAACTCAACAATATTACTCTATTGATTCTCATTTATCAAGTTTTCAATACCCTGTACTAGATGCAGAGTCTTTGCAACCAGGGAAATATTATGCGTGGCAATTGCGTAGAGTTTATGAAACCACAGTGGGAAGAGAAGAATTATTTAGTGATATATTTGTATTTAAAATACATGCATTTGAGGGAAATGTGGCTACGGTATCACCCCATTTGGATGCAATTAAAAATCTAATTGGTGACGACAATTATCGTTCATTTTTCGATGCAAATGGTGAGTTAAGTTCATTTACAAAGGAAATTACAGAAATCAAGGTAGATGGTAATCAAGCTACAATATCAAATCTATATGATATTTTGTCGAAGGTAAACCAGGGAAGTATTGAAGTTAAATCTGTGAAAGTAGAATGAAGATTTACTATAGGTTTTTGATTATAATGCTGATGAGTTCACTTGTGTTTACAAGTGGAAGTAGTTTAGCCTTAGTCTTAAAGAAAAAGGGGAATGTAAACTATTCTCCGTTTTCAACTAAAGATTCAATTTCACAATTGACTATCAGTAAGTCATTGTTCAATCAAGATTTAATCCTGACGGGAAAAGATGGATTTACCAAAGTTGTTTACTTAGATGATGGAAGTGCAATAAAAGTACATCGCAATTCAGAAGTTTATATTCAAGGTGCAGTAAAAAACAGAAAAATATCAAAAAAAATTAATATTGCATTTGGGAAAATGAAATTGGATGTTAATCCACAAAAAAATGAATCCTTTTTAATATCTACTCCAAATTCTGTGGCAACCGTTAAGGGTACTCGCTTTTGGGTGAAATCTACACCTGAATTTGATTTATTTTTAGGATTAGAAGGGCAAGTTGAAATTACTAATTCAGAAACGGGTTCGTCCATTGTATTGGATGAAAATTTTACGGTATCATCTTCTTATGATGGGGAGCTTACTATTGCACCAACTCTACCATTGGAATTACAAGCATTAGAGAATCTTGAAGCTGAAATGGGGGAATTAACCGAAGAAGAAATTGATTCAGGAATAAATATTCCTCCTGCACAAGTTCAATCAACTGTACAAAATTTGGGACCTCAAGAGCATCAACTAAGAATCAAATTACTTAATAGTCTTGGTGAAGAAAAAGTACTCATTATTGATTACGTGGAGTGATTCAATTACACGATTTTTTATTATATTAGTTTTTTCACTTTGCAATTTATTTTCTGCAATAATTGAGCATGAAGCGGTCTCATCTACATTTCCTGGAAATGCAATAGAAATTAGGGCATATATTGATGCTCCAGAAACAAGGCTTATAGATAATGTTTTTTTAATGTACAAAAATGATGGTCAAATTAATTTTATTGAGTCTCATTTAGAGCATATAGGTGGAAACCAATTTCTAGGACAGATTCCAGGCTATTTTACAGAAGCGTCTAATGTTCAATATTTTATAGTTACAGAATTTTCAGATGGAGGATTACTTTCATTACCCGAAAATAACCCTTACGCAAATCCATTTTTAGTTGAAGTACCCATAGAATTTGAAGAAAAAAGTGAGAACTCATCTCCTTCAATTAATCCTGGTGAGCTAAGTGGTCTTGAGACTAATGCACTCATCATGTCTCCATTGCCAAACTCAATTATACCTTCAGATGAAGTATATATAATTCTTTCTTACTTCTCAATGAGCAATGTTGATCCTCAAAGTATAAAACTTTTTGTAGATGAAATTGATATTTCTCATTTAATACAACGGAGCCCTACCCATATAAATTTATACTATCCCCAATTAAAAAAAGGTAGGCATAGAATCCGCATAGAAATGAAAAATAATTTGGGGCAATTTTATAATCCCATTCAATGGGAGTTTAATACAATTGATCCACTAGAATCCAATTGGATTTCCCAAATGATGGAACAGCGAGGGAAAATTTGGTCTACTTACTCATCCACTAATATTGATGGGTTTTCAAATTCCATCAACGATTTAAATTTAATGTATGAAGCAGATTTAGACTGGATAAGAGTGAAAGTTACAGGACTAAGTACATCGTTAGATGATAGTGAAAAGCAGACCCGAAATCGATATTCATTTACCTTTAAAAATGATAATATTAAATTCTATTTAGGAGATTTTTTCCCAAGGATAAATAAATATGCAATGAATGGAAACAAAGTTAGAGGGGTTGGTACAGATATAAAGTATAAATATTTTAATTTCAACTTTATAAAAGGAGAACTTGCCCATGAAATTCAGGGAAATGTGAAAAACAATTCTATGCTTGTTTCTAATTATATTTTCCCTCAAAATGATGAAAATGGAGTTATTTACTTATCCAGAGATAACTATACCTTTAAGCGTGATATTTATGCATTGAAGGTGGGCATGGGTATTCCTCAAAAACTTTACTTTAACCTGGATTTAATTAAGGCAAAAGATAATACACTATCTATTTATAATTATTTACCCGGAGCAGAAATAGAAATTCCTACTGAGTTATGGGAAAATGTGAGTGATCAAGAATCAGATTTATTTTACCAGAAGGATTCATCAAATTATATTGTATATGAAAATTTAAAATCTAACCTAAATTCAATATTTGCAGATACTTATGAACTGTCCGTTCTTGAAAAACATTGGGAGGGAAACAAGCCAAAAGATAATTTTATTTTGGGGTCAGATGTTCTATTTAGCTTTGATAAAAATAGAGTAAAAATTAATACGGGTTTTACTTTTAGTTTATTGAATCAGAACATATGGGAGTCAATAACAACCATTGAAGAATTAGATACTCTTGCAGCTGACTCAGTTTTAGATGGTAAATTTATGGGGCTTCATGAAATTCCCGATGACTTTTTAACTTACTCAGATTTATTTGAATTAGGAATAAATCAAGTGCCCTTAATACCCTTCAATATTTCTGAAGATGCTACTACAATGAGCAAAATTTTCAATATGCCATCTATGGTGTATCACTTTGAATCAAAAATGAATTATGCCGGACATCAGTTTGCCTATAAATATGTACAAATTGGCCCTGAATTTAATTCTTTAGTTAATCCATACATTCAAACAAATACACGTTTAAGGGAATTTTCTGATAGAGTAAGGGCTATGGGAAATAGAATGATACTCTCTGTGAAGTATTCGAAAAAAGAAGATGGAATAGAAGAGAGTGATGAAAACTCAATATTTACCACAAAATATGAAGGGAATATGGGATTTTATCCAGGTGCAGGATTACCTACATTCAATTTTGGGTTTAACTCTAATCATCGAAAAAGTGAAAAAGAAAGAATTGATCAAATCATCATTGAAAATGAGGATAACTTCTCAGAAAATGATACGATAATTACAGACGACCGCATAGAAACCCTTACCAAACAATTAAATATTTCTATTACCAATACATTTAATTTTATTGGCGAAAATCAGCTCAGTCTCAACTTATTTACATCAAATAAAGAGGATATCATTTTTGGCAAGAAATTGAACTATGATGAAGATTATTATTCCCCACAATCTCAGTCAGAAAATATGAGTTTAAGTATGTTTTCTCGTCATTCAGATAATTGGGATTCAAATATTTCATATAGTAAATCTTCATTTAGTTCTGGCATTGCAACCGATGCACATCCTGAGTATTTACATGAACAAGAGATTACACGGTGGAGTTTTAAGTTTATTCGAAAAAATCATCAATTTGCTAAAAATATGAGTGTAGCCTTGAACATTACTATGGGTGAAGGAAACACCGAATTTTCAGATAATGGTTTAATTTTATCAGGAGTACACTCACCCTTTAATGTATTTCAGTTAAATTGGTATTATGGAATAAATCGTAAAACTATTAGTGAATCTAACACTAATTTAAATACGTCTTTCAGAGCAAAATTACTATATACACTTTAGGAGATAAATGGACCAATTCACTGAGAAACTAAAAAGTTTTCTACCATCAATATTTATAGGGATTGCATCAGTTGTAATTGTATTTGGCCTTCATTTTAGTGGCCAACTTGAATCACTAGAGCTTAAACTTATTGATCTCAAATTTAAGTTAAGAGGACCACTTTCTGGAATTGATGTCAAAAGTGCGTGGCCCAATAATGAAAATTTTGATGATATTAATGGCAATGGAAAATGGGATGAAGGTGTTGATGAAATTTCTGGAGAAGGTGTTGGCTGTTGGTCAGAAGAAAAATGTTTAAATAAGGTATATGATTTTGGTGAGGAGTTTACTGATAAAGGGAATGGTAAATGGGATGGAAGCGAACCCTTCGTTGATTTAGACGAAAATTTAATGTGGAGTGATAGTGAACTTTTCCGTGATGATAATGGAAATGGTATTTATGATGAAGAGGAGTTATTTCGTGATGATAATGAAAATGGTAAATGGGATGATGCAGAACCATTTGAAGATGTAAATGACGATGGTTTTTGGAATAATGCAGAACCATTTACAGATAAAAATGAAGATGGAGTTTGGAATCCAGGTGAAGAATTTGAAGATATAGGAAATGGATTTTGGAATGAAGGAGAACCTTTTGTAGATGCGTGTGAATGTGATCGCATGGGCGAAATTTGCCATAACGGTGCATGTACAGAGTATGTCGAATGTCAAGATATAAATCAAAATGGTACATGGGATAAGGGATTAGATGTTGTAATTGTAGAAATTGATGATGAATCATTTAGACTCATTAACGAGCCCATGCCTTATAGCCGGGGAACCATTTGGGCACGTGCTGTAAAAAACCTTGCTGACGCAGGTGCAAAGGTGGTGGTAATTGATTTAATGTTTGATAAACCTGATCATCAAACTCAAAATTTAAAAAGTTATATTGAAAATCAAAACATAGAAGGATTTTCGGTTAATGATGGTGATGAAATTCTAGTTGAAGCTATAGAATATGCTAAATCTAAAGGGACTAAAGTAATTCTTTCTTCTGCACAAAAAATTGAACCTACCCGTATTCCACCAGATTATTTGTTACCTCCAACGCAAGCATTAAATATAAATAATCAACCTATTGGACTGGTAAATATTAATACAGATGCAGATGGATTTTATCGTCAATACGGAGTATTCTATCCAATTTCTGGCGATACTACAATTCATTATACTTTAGGAATAGAATCTGTTTTAAATTTTTACGATATTATTGAACATCCTCCATTAGATTTTGATAAGAAGAATCGTACATTAAATGTGGGGCCATTAAAAATCCCAACATACGGTTTTGGTAATACATTTCCTATAAATTATTTTGGACCAGTTTCCGGCGAATTCAACACTTTTAATCGATATCCATTATCAAATGTTGTAGATACTAAAGACTATATTATTGGTGAATCAACTTATGACCCAATGTTTGATATGTACGAGTATTTAGAGGATACCAATTGGATGGATATGTATATAGATTCAGAGAGTCCATTGTACATGTTATTTAAAGATAAAAATCCATTCAAAGATAAAATTGTTGTCATTGGGACTTCACTTGCAGAAATGCAAGATATTAAACCCATTCCTTATTTGACATATGGTGGAAAAGATTATCTAATGCCAGGGGTGGAAATTCACGCCAACGCTATTCAGCAGATGTTACACGGTAATTATATCCAAATGCCAACAGGAACATTGGAATATGATTCTCGCTATGCAGGAAAACATATTTTGATTATAGCTCTACTCACATTAATTACATTAGTGTTGGTTACTAAACCTGAACCTGTTGTGGCACTATCTATAATGTTGGGTGAACTTGTTGTATGGTTTTCATATTCAATTGGGGAATTTGTAGGGGATTATTTCTGGATATTAAAGACCATTGGAAATTTTTTCACAGAAAATCAGTTTCCATTAGACATTCCCGGAATTGGTGATTCTGTAATGATTCCGGTACTTTTCCCCGCATTATCAATAGTTTTGCCTTATGGATTAAATCTATCTTATAAACTTTATACAGAGGGCCAAGATAAAGCCTTTTTGAAAGCGTCTTTTGGAAGTTATATATCCCCAGAACTTATTGACCAAATGTATGAGTCTAAATCTGCACCATCTTTAGGAGGTGAAGAAGGATATAATACGGCATTCTTCTCAGATATTGCGAGTTTTTCAACATTTTCAGAAAAACTCACGGCAGTACAATTAGTTGAATTATTAAATGAATATTTAAATGAAATGACCAATATTCTGTTAGGGAATAAAGGTACTTTAGATAAATACATTGGTGATGCAATAATTGCTTTTTACGGTGCACCTGTACCCACTGAAGACCATGAATATTTGGCTTGCTTAACTTGCTGTCAAATGAATGACAAATTAGAAGAACTTAGACAAAAATGGAAAAGTGAAGGTGATAAGTGGCCAGAAGTGGTTCACAATATGCGCCATAGAATTGGTGTGAATTGTGGTACATTGGTAACTGGAAATATGGGATCAGATATGCGAATGAATTATACTATGATGGGTGATACTGTAAACCTCACCGCCAGACTTGAATCTGGGGCAAAACAATATGGAATTGAAACTCAAGTTGGTAGTAAAATTTATGAAGTAACAAAAGATCGTTTTACCTACAGAATGTTAGACTATGCCGTAGTAAAAGGAAGAAGTGAGCCAGAAAGAACCTATGAGCTAATTAGCGAAAAAGGGAAAGAACCAGAAGTGTATAAAAAAATACTTCCAATTTGGGATAAGGCCATTGAATTATATTCAAAGCAAAAGTGGGATGAAGCTATTGCAGAATTTAAAAAATGTGATGAATTAGAAGAAGATTATATCGGTCGCCCTACGACACCGTGTAAAGTGTATATAAAACGTTGTGATGATTTTAAAGTAAACTCTCCTGGTAAAGATTGGGATGGTACATTTAAACTAACATCAAAATAATGGAAAATAAAGGTAACATCCTATGGGCAGATGATGAAATAGATTTGCTCAGACCCCATATCCTGTATTTAGAAGATAAAGGATATTCTGTCACTTCAGTTTATTCAGGAGAAGATGCCATTGGTCAGGTTGAAACCAATCAATTTGATTTGGTTTTATTGGATGAAATGATGACTGGATTAGATGGACTGACTACCTTAAATCATATAAAAGAAATTTCTCCCAATATTCCCGTGATAATGATAACTAAAAATGAAGAAGAGTCGTTAATGGAGGAAGCCATTGCCTCACAAATAACGAACTATCTTACCAAACCCGTGAATCCAAGTCAGATTCTGTTGGCATGCAAAAATGTATTAGAAACTAAAAAAATTCAGAGTGATTTTGCAACTCAAGGATTTTTGAAAGAATTTCAAGAATTGAGCGAACAAATAACTGAAGCAAAAAATTTAAAAGATTGGTATGCTCTTTTTGAATCCTTAATAAAATGGGAGTTACGCTTTGATGAATTGGGTGACCATGGATTAGGAGAGTTACTGAACGAGCAAAAAGAAAATGCCAATCGTCGATTTTCTCAGTTTATTGAATCTGAATATACACATTTAATCTCGGAATTTTCTGACATAGTTACATCATCTGATATTCTTTCTGCATACATCAAACCATTATTGAATGAGGAAAAAGATGTTGTTTTTATTGTAATTGATTGTCTCCGTGCAGATCAGTGGAAAGCAATGGAGAAAATTCTATATGAAAACTTCAGTACTCAAACAGAATATCATCTTTCAATATTACCTACCGCCACTCCATTTTCAAGAAATGCAATTTTTAGTGGAGAATACCCTGAAAAATTTCCAACATTATTCCCACAAGAATGGGAAAAAATGAAAAATGATGAAAAGAGTATGAACCGTTATGAGGAACAGTTTTTAAAATCCTATCTTTTACGTAATGGCCTTGATGACGTTTCAAATTCATACACAAAAATTATTACACCTGCTGAAGGACAAAAATTTGCATCTAGAATTGGAGAGTTTCAGAATATAAATCTAATATCCATTGTCGTGAATTTTGTAGATATGTTAGGTCACAGTCGTTCGGAGTCAAATGTGTTAAAGGAGCTAATTCCCAATGAATCTGCATACCGAAATGCAGTTTGTTCATGGGTGGAACAATCGTGGTTTTATGACGTACTTAAACAGCTATCACAATGGGATAAAACCGTAATTATTACAAGTGATCATGGAAGTCATCGCGTTAAAAAACCAATTCAAATAAAAGGAGATAGAGAAACTTCCACAGGAATTCGGTATAAATATGGTAAAAATTTACATGTTTCGTCGAAGGTGGCTCTAAAAATTGATGATTTAGAAGCATACAAACTTCCCAAAATTGATGGTGCTGATGAATATATCATTGCAAAGGGAGAAAATTATTTTCTTTATCCCAATAGTTATCATCATTTTGCACGACGGTATGAAAATAGTTTTCAACATGGTGGAATAACCATGGAAGAAATGATTGTCCCCATTGGAATATTAAAGGGGAAAAAATAAATGTTTAATTGGCAAGGTGGTATCTCAAATTCACCGGAAGAATCAATTGAAATGGGAATATCACTTTCAAAATTTTTAAAAGGTGGTGATATTATTTTACTTAACGGAGATTTAGCTGTGGGGAAAACCACTTTTGTTAAAGGGATATTGAAAGGCCTCAACTATAATTCTGAAGTTACATCACCTACTTTTACTTTAATAAATGAATATGATGCTGATACTAAAGTTATTCACATGGACTGTTATCGAGAACATGATTTAACGCGATGGATAAATTTGGGAATTCAAGAATATTTTTATTCTGATGATATCATCATTATTGAATGGCCTGAAGTTATCCAATCCTTATTGCCAAACCATTGTATAAAAATTAGTATTAAAAATTTGTCAGAATCTTCACGAGAATTTATTGTAGAATGAGTAAAAACATATTAGCTATTGAAACTGCCACTAATATTTGTAGTGTTTCACTTTTTTTAAAGGGTCAATCAGTTGATGAGTATTCCTCCAATGAAAATAGAAGTCATGCAAAAAAACTTCCAGTATTTGTTGATGAAATTTTAAAAAATAATGATATTTCTGCTAAAGATTTACATGGAATAGCAGTGTCTATTGGTCCAGGTTCATATACAGGATTACGGATAGGCACGAGTTTAGCCAAAGGGATTGCCCTCTCATTGTCACTTCCTCTAATCCCAATAAATACTCTTGATGCACTCAGTGTTGACCAATCTATAAATGGCGATTTTTGGATGTGTATGTATTCTCATAGAGATTATGTATTTGCTCAAAAGTTCAATGGAAACGCTTCAATAAATGATGCCATTTGTACGCCATTAAGTGAATTAGATGACGCTCCTAAATTTGGGGTTGATCTGCAAAAAATTGATGAAAATTTAGATTTTACTGCCATTACTCCCACATCTAAAAATGTAGGCCTATTGGCATTAAAGGATTTTAGTAATCTTGCGGAGATTAAATTAGAAAAAGTTTCACCCTTTTATCTTACCGAATTTAATGTAAGTAAATAATGATTAGAATCGCTGAATTGGCCGATATAGAACAGATTTATTCTATTGAAAATGAATCCTTTGAATATCCATGGTCAAAATCACAATTTCTTAAAGATTTGGAGAACAAACATTCTAAAAACTGGGTGTGGACTGAAAATAATCGAATTGTAGCCTATCTCTTTGGACATTTAATTGTAGATGAATATCACCTTCATAATATTGCAGTATCAGAAGAATTTAGAAAAAAAGGAATTGCCTTAAAACTCATTGAAAAAATGTTAAATTTCACCAATGAGAATAAAGTTAAGGCAGTATTTTTAGAGGTAAGTTCCAGTAATTTATCCGCCTGTAATTTATACGAAAAAAAGGGCTTTGTGGCACAAGGAACAAGAAAAAAATATTATCCAAATGGCGATGATGCTCTATTATATACATTTGAATTATCATGACTGAATGGTTTAGAAGAAAATCAGAAAAAATTAAAACTTTCGACAAGCGCGAAATTGAAGAAGGGATATGGATAAAATGTCCTGGATGTACAGAAGTGGTTTATCGAAAAACGCTTTCTGAACAAAACTATGTTTGTGTAAGTTGCTCTCATCACTTTAGAATAACAAGTTCTGATTACATAGATTTACTCATTGATAATAATAATTTTACAGAATTTTGTAAAAATATCACATCTGTTGATCCATTACAGTTTGAAGCCACTAAAAAGTACACAGATCAAGTTGCCACCGCACAGGCTAAAACTGGAAGTAAAGACGCCGTTAAAACCATTGTTGGGAATATAAATGGTGTTGAAACAGTTTTAGCTATTATGGATTTTTCTTTTATTGGTGGAAGCATGGGCTCTGTTGTTGGTGAAAAAATTGCTCGTTCAATTGATAAAGCACAAGAGTTAAAATCACCGCTTCTCATAGTCACAGCTTCAGGTGGAGCGCGAATGCAGGAGGGTGCTTATAGCTTAATGCAAATGGCCAAAATTTCCACTAAATTAGCTCAGTTTTCAGATGAAGGTGGGCTGTATGTAGCATTATTAACAGATCCAACAACTGGGGGAACTACTGCAAGTTTTGCCATGTTGGGTGATATAATATTGGCAGAACCCAATGCACTTATTGGGTTTGCAGGTGCCCGCGTTATAAAACAAACAATTGGTGAAGAACTCCCGGAAGGGTTTCAACGTGCTGAATTTCTACTTGAAAAAGGATTCGTTGATAGCATTATTGATCGTAGCAATTTAAAATCTACACTAACTAAAATATTTACCTTTTTTGGTTACAGGAATTAATTCTGTATGAAACATAATCAATCAATTGCAGTCATAGATTTTGGTTCACAATACACCCAACTCATTGCCAGAAGAATTCGTGAGTTACATGTATATTCTGAAATTTTACCTTACACCATCACATTACAAGCGCTGAGAGACAGAAATGTAAAAGCTATAATTCTTTCAGGTGGACCCTCAAGTGTGTATGATGAAAATGCCCCTAAAATTGATGGAGAAATCCTTCAATCTGGCATTCCAATTTTGGGTATTTGCTATGGATTACAATTATTAATGCAATTCTCTGGTGGGCATGTTCATTCTACGGGAAAGGGTGAATATGGATTTGCCAAAATCAACCCTAATCCTTCATCTCCACTTTTTAATGATTTCCCCTTTGAATCACAAGTATGGATGAGCCATGGTGACGAAGTTGACCAATTACCAGAAGGCTGGGAAATAGTATCTAAATCTACAAATGGTGTAGTAGCAGCAGTACAAAAAATAAATGAACCTATATTTGGAGTTCAGTTTCACCCAGAAGTGGTACATTCAGTTCATGGCAAAGAATTGCTCCAAAATTTTCTTTTTACAATTTCAAATTGTGAAGCAGATTGGACACCAGAAAATTTTGTTGCTGAGGCTATAAGTAACATCCGCGAAAAAGTGGGGGACAATCGGGTAATTTGTGGGTTAAGTGGTGGCGTGGATTCTTCTGTGGTAGCCACACTCCTTCATAGAGCTATTGGTGAAAAATCTACCTGTGTGTTTATAGATCATGGTTTATTGCGAAAAAATGAAGCAAATCAGGTGATGACCACATTAAAAGATGGTTTAGGATTGAATATTAACATGTTTAATCATAGGGATAAGTTTTTATCAAAGCTAAAAGGGGTAACAGAGCCAGAAAAAAAGCGGAAGATTATTGGTGAGCAGTTTATTCGTTCTTTTGAAGATGCCACCTCTTCATTAGGTGATGCTAAATTTTTAGCACAAGGAACCCTTTATCCCGATGTAATTGAGTCTGGAGGCAGCGCCCTTGGGCCTGCAGTTACTATTAAATCTCACCACAATGTGGGGGGGCTTCCTGATGATATTGAATTTGAACTTATTGAGCCCATCCGTGATTTGTTTAAGGATGAAGTACGACGAGTAGGAAAAGAATTAGGTTTACCTGATTTTGTCATCAACCGTCATCCATTTCCCGGCCCAGGATTAGCTGTAAGAATTTTAGGTGAGATTACAGAAGAACGTATAGAGATTCTCCAAAATGCAGATGATATTTTTATTAATATTCTACATGAAGCGGGAGAATATGATAAAATTTGGCAAGCCTTTGCAGTGCTTATCCCTACTAAAACCGTAGGTGTTATGGGTGATGCTCGAACCTATGAAAATCTATTGGGATTACGTGCAGTTACCAGTACCGACGGCATGACAGCCGATTGGTATAATATGCCGTATGATGTTTTAAATCAATGTTCAAGCCGAATTGTAAATGAAGTACGTGGAGTAAACCGTGTAGTGTACGATATCACTGCAAAACCTCCAGGTACAATAGAGTGGGAATGAAAAACAATTGTTAATGGTAAATTATAAATAAATTGAAAGAAAATATAATTAAAACCAAGAGTCTAGATTTTGCAATTAAAATTGTAAACCTTTGTAGATATCTTAAAAATGATAAAAAGGAATTCACTATCTCAAATCAATTATTAAAATCTGGAACTTCTATAGGAGCTTTGGTAAGAGAAGCAGAATATGGTGAAAGTAAGCCAGATTTTATTCATAAATTATCTATTGCTCAAAAAGAGTGTAATGAAACTTTATATTGGCTTGAGTTGTTGGAGAAAACCAATTTAATTTCTGAAGAAGAGTATTTAAGCATAAATAGTGATGCTGTTGAGTTAATTAAAATAATAACTAGCATTATAAATACAACGAGAAAAAACTTAAATTAATAATTAATAAATAACAATTTAAAATTAAATAATATGTGTGGAATTGTAGGATATTTAGGCTTCAGAGACCCTGCTGAAGTAATTATAAAAGGATTAAAACGATTAGAATATCGGGGATATGACTCTGCCGGTATTGCCTTTCATTCAAATAATGGCCTTTCTGTAAAAAAATGCTCTGGTAAAGTTAATGAGTTAGAATCTTTAATAGATCACAATGAAACCAAAAACTTCAATTTAGGAATTGGTCATACTCGTTGGGCAACACATGGTGTTCCTAATAAAATAAATGCACATCCCCATGTGGATCATTATAAAAAGTTTACATTGGTTCACAATGGCATTATCGAAAACTATGCCACACTTAAAAAACATCTTTCTGAAAATGGAATTGAGTGTACATCTGATACAGATACAGAGGTATTGGTACAATTCATAAGCTATTTGTACGAGAAAGAAGCATTATCCTTTCCCGATGCTGTTAGACTTGCACTGAAGGAAGTGGTTGGAGCCTACGGCATTGTAGTATTATGTGACGATGAACCTGATACGATGATTGCAGCTCGATTTGGCAGTCCATTGGTGTTGGGTATTGGAGAAGATGAATGGTTTATTGGATCTGATACATCTCCGTTAATTGAGTTTACACGTAATATTATTTTTCTGGATGAAGGTGAAATGGCCACTATTTCCAAGGATGGATATGAGGTGGTAAATATTTTTGAAAATCATATTGTTGCCAAAGATATTGAGGAAATAAAGTATTCTTTAGAAGAAATTGAAAAAGGCGGTTTTGACTATTTCATGTTGAAAGAAATTTTCGAACAACCCAAATCAATTTCGGAGTCGATGAGAGGTCGTATTGATATTGAGAAGCTCCACGTAAATTTGGGGGGAATTCAAGATTGGCTTTCTCGCATATTAAATGCTAAGCATTTTTATATCACTGCATGTGGTACATCTTGGCATGCTGCACTTATTGGAAGTTATTTACTAGAGGAGTTGATAGAACGACCTGTAAAAGTTGAGTATGCATCAGAACTTCGTTATCGACCGTCTGCATTAAATAAAGATACGGTACTCTTCTCCATAAGTCAATCGGGAGAAACTGCAGATACATTAGCTGCCATCAAAAAAGCCAAAGATTTAGGTGCACTCAATGTTGGTATTGTAAATGCGGTGGGCAGTTCCATTGCTAGAGAAACGGATTGTGGTGTATATATTCATGCAGGACCTGAGATTGGAGTGGCTTCTACCAAGGCATTTACTGCGCAAGTATCAGTTCTCACCATGATTGCTATTTTAATGGCTCAAAAATTAGGGAAAGATTCTGAGCATATTCATTCGTTGGTTGAGAAACTCACTGAATTACCAAACCTTGTTGAAGAAATTTTAGAATCTGCCGACTACATAAAAGAAATTGCCACCCATTTTGTTGACGCAGAAAACTTTTTATATTTAGGCCGTGGATATCAATTCCCAGTGGCATTGGAGGGTGCATTAAAACTTAAAGAGATTTCCTACATCCATGCTGAGGGTTATCCTGCAGCAGAAATGAAACATGGCCCCATTGCCCTTATTGATGAAAACATGCCCGTGGTCTTTATTGTGACTGAAAAAGGATTTGATAAAATTGTATCTAATATCCAAGAGGTGAAAGCCCGAGGCGGACGTATAATTATCGTTTCTTCTGAAAATAGAGATGAACTGTCACAATATTCAGACCATATCATTCATATTCCCCATACTGAAAATGCCCTTTTACCCATACTCACCACCATTCCCCTACAATTATTGGCATACTATGTGGCGGTACAAAAAGGATGCAATGTAGATCAACCCCGTAATTTAGCTAAATCGGTCACAGTAGAATAGGTTTGGTGTGTGGGTTAAATGATACTACACTAAAACCTTATTTGTCGTACACGATTACAATAGAAAGTTCCAGACTAAACATACCAAAACTCTCTGAAAAACAGTTGTCTCTATTTAAGAAAATCTGTGAATTAAAAGAACAAGGAATGAACTTCCAAGAAATATCAGATGAACTCAATCGGCTACAGATACCACCTACAAGAGGTAAGGTAGGGGAGTTCAATAATAGGAAGGTATGGAGTAATTATATGAAGATTAAAAGGAACTTGGATAGAAAAGACATTTATCATCCTCCTGATTTAGATGATGTAGATTTAGAATGGAAGTGATATATTGATATACTGATATCAACATATCAATATATC
>CAYQPE010000039.1:0-16098 GCA_964419445.1 uncultured bacterium | reverse complement strand
CTTATTAAAACTACATATGGTCTTAAAACTCGGGCATTAAACCTAAAAGAATATTCAAATATAGAATTGAAATTTATTATTCAGTTAATGATTAAATCATTGAATCAAGAATTTCAAACATCTAAATCTAACTGGGTATCAATTATTAATTATTTAGATTTTAATGAGCAGAGAAAATCTCCATTTATTTTGAATGATGCCTTTTCTATTTATAAAGGAAAGAATGACATTTATATATTAAAAGGAAATTCTTTAGTAAAAAAGGGTGAACCGCTATTAAATAATAAACGTTGGTTTGATGGTAGATTCAAAATAGAAAAAAATAAACCTTTCCATACTGATATTGCTAAAAATTCAATTTCACTACCTAATAACTTAAATTCATTAAAAATTAGACAGTGGAGAAACGGCGATAAAATTGTTTCTTCAAACGATGGTGCTTTGAAAAAAGTATCTGATTTGTTTATAAATTCAAAACTAGATTATGTCCAGAAGCGAATTAAACCAATAGTAGTAAATAGTTCCGGAAATATTATTTGGATTCCAGGACTTTCACATTCAAAACTAGATAAAACAACAGAGTACACAAAAATATCATGGGCGTCAAATGCTGAGTGAAGCAACATTAAAATCAATTATTGCTGATAAAAAAATTAATGAACTGATTTCATCAAATCAAATTCAGGATAGAATTAATTTAATTGCCGAAAAAATGTCTAAAAAATTTAAGGGTAAAATTCCAATTATCATTGGTGTACTCAATGGCTCCTTTATGTTTATGTCTGATTTAGTTAGAAAATTAGATGTTGAGTACGAAGTGGATTTTATAAAAATATCTTCATATGGAAATTCTACAAAAAGTTCAGGAACCGTTAGGCTAATCAAAGATATAAGCGCTGACATTACTGGAAGAGATATTATTTTAATTGAAGATATAGTAGATTCAGGATTATCCCTTAAATTTTTAAAAAAACGATTTGAGGATGCATCTCCCAAATCATTGACATTTGTTACATTACTACATAAACCTCACACATCAAAAATTGATTTTTCTATTGATTATGTTGGATTCGAAATAGGAGATGAATTTGTTGTGGGATATGGTTTAGATTATAAGCAAAAACTGAGGGGATTACCCTCAATTTATACATTGACTGAGGAATAAAAATGCCTAAAAAAGAGCAAAATAATAATAAAGTTTTAAAAACAATTGGTGGAAATATTATAATATGGTTACTGATAATCATAATGTCTATATCTGCACTTCAATTTTTTTCAAATGATAATGAGCC
This sequence comes from uncultured bacterium, assembly GCA_964419445.1. Classification (GTDB taxonomy): domain Bacteria; phylum Fidelibacterota; class Marinisomatia; order SCGC-AAA003-L08; family D37C17; genus JABHHG01. Next base: position 14,806 of record CAYQPE010000039.1, on the reverse strand, counting down.
TAAAAGTATTACATACACTGAGTTTTTAGAATATGTTAATGAAGGGAATGTCCAAACTGCTGAAATCATTGGAAGGACATTTACAGGTCATTTTAAAACACCAGTTACATTTGAAAATGAAGTTACTGATACACCTAAAGAATATGGAAAATTTACCACTATACTACCTGAAGTTACAGTTGATCTAACTAAAGAATGGGATAAGCATGGTATAGATTATGAGTTTAAAGAACAATCTTTTGGACTAACTGAATATTTAATTCAATTTTCACCATGGTTGCTCATAATTGTATTTTGGTTTTTCCTTATGAAAAGAATGCAAGGTGGTGGCGGACAAAGCGGTATATTTAATTTTGCAAAAAGTAGAGCAAAAATAATTTCACCAGATAAGCCTAAAACTACATTTAAGGATGTTGCTGGGTGTGAAGAAGCTAAAGTTGAGCTTCAAGAAATTGTAGAATTCCTAAAAAGCCCTTCAAAATTTAAAAAATTAGGTGCAAAAATCCCTCGTGGTGGTCTATTGCTTGGTCCTCCAGGAACAGGAAAAACTCTTCTTGCAAAAGCTGTTTCCGGTGAAGCTGGAGTTCCATTTTTCACCATAAGTGGTGCAGAATTTGTTGAAATGTTTGTAGGCGTCGGTGCCAGTAGAGTTCGTGATTTATTTGACCAGGCAAAACGCAATTCACCAAGTATAATATTTATTGATGAAATTGATGCTGTTGGTCGCCATCGTGGTGCAGGCCTTGGGGGTGGGCATGATGAACGTGAACAAACTTTAAATCAAATTTTAGTTGAAATGGATGGGTTTGATACTGATGATAGCGTAATCTTACTGGCTGCTACAAATCGCCCTGATGTATTAGACAAAGCATTGTTGCGCCCTGGTAGATTTGATCGTCAAATTGTAGTAGATATTCCTGGGGTTGATGGTCGTGAAGCTATATTAAAAATTCACACAAAGAAAATTCCATTATCTAAGGATGTAGATTTAAAAACTTTGGCTAAGGGTACGCCAGGCCTTGCAGGTGCAGATTTAGAGAATCTTGTGAATGAAGCCGCTTTGTTTGCTGCACGTAGAAATAAGAAAAAGGTTTCTATGTCTGATTTAGAAGATTCTAAAGATAAGGTAATGATGGGTGTAGAACGTAAAAGCATGATTCTCACTCCAGAGGAAAAAAAGGTTACTGCTTACCATGAAGGTGGACATGCTTTAGTTGCCTATTATACCCCTAAAGCCGATCCTGTTCATAAGGTAACCATCATACCTCGGGGGCGGGCATTAGGAGTTACAGCACAGTTACCCGTTGAAGAAAAGCATAATTATTCTAAAAAATATCTCCTTGGAAGATTAGATATACTTATGGGTGGAAGGTGTGCAGAAAAGTTGATTTTCAATGATACCACTACGGGTGCAGGAAATGATATTGCTGTGGCTACAGATATTGCTCGTAAAATGGTTACAGAATGGGGTATGAGTGATAATGTTGGGCCATTAACTTTTGGTAAAAAATCTGAAGAAGTATTTTTAGGTAGAGAAATATCTCATGCTCGAGATTATAGTGATGAAAAATGTAAATTAATAGATGAAGAAGTTACATCACTTGTTAAAAATGCTGAAAAAACTGCAGATAAAATCATTAATGAATACATCGATCAATTACATGCAATTGCCAATGCATTATTGGAATTTGAGAGTATCTCTGGTGAAGAAATGATAAAAATCATTAATGGTGAAAAAATTGTAAAAATTAAGCCTGATAATGAAAATCCGAAAAGAACTAGAAGAAGAAAAAAAGAAACCGATTCAGGTTCAACTTCATCTGCATAATTAATGAATTCTAATAATGTGAAAATAATGGGGATATTAAATATAACTCCAGATTCATTCCACGATGGTGATATTAATATTCTTGATGAAACAACATTTTTGGATCGTATAAATTCCGTTAAAAATGCAGATATAATCGATATTGGTGCTGAGTCTTCACGTCCTGGAGCCGATGTTTTAGATTCTGGAGAAGAGATTAAAAGGATTTCAGCAATTCTTCCATTCATAGATACGAATTCTCATACCTATTCTATTGATACTTATAAGTCTGCAACTGCAGAATTCGCCCTTTCCTCTGGTTTTAGTATAGTGAATGATATTTCTGGTGGCACTTATTCTGATGATATGTTTTCTGTTATTAAAGATTTTAATGCTGATATAGTTATTATGCATATGCAAGGTAACCCACAAACCATGCAAAAAAATCCCCAATACAATGATGTTATGGATGATATATATTCATTTTTAGAAAGGCAATCTAATTGTGCAATTCAACAAGGTGTTAGTAAAGAAAAAATTATCCTTGACCCTGGCATTGGCTTTGGCAAATCAATAAGAGATAATGATATTATTATAAAAAAATTAAGTAGGTTTAAATCTTTAGAATGCAGGATTTTAATCGGCCTTTCAAGAAAATCATTCTTAATGCATGATAATGATACTTCTTCAGAAAGACTTGAAAATACAATTGCATTAAATACATTGTCTATTTTAAATGGAGCGGATATCATTAGAGTGCATGATGTTGAATCACATATAAAAGTTTGTACAATCTTAGATCGGTTAAAAAATACATCTGAAAAATTTGAATATGGACCAGAACTCATTTAAAGATTTATTTCAAGAATTAAGCACTAAATACAGAGAAATTCGTGCACTAATTGATATTAATCAATTAAAAAATAAAATTGATTCTTTCCGTGAATTAACCCTTGAGGAAAAATTCTGGGATGATAATCAAAAAGCTCAAAAAATTCTCAGAACGATTAGTTCAATAGAGAATGAAATTAAAATGTGGGAAGACTTAGACCAAAAGTATTCAGACTCTGAATTTTATATTGAAATGATAAATGAAGGTGAGGATGTAGATAAGGATTCAATTAATACTATCAATGAATTTAAATCACATGTAGAAAATGCTGAATTAAGAAATTTGCTTAGCGATGAAGATGATCAGCGTGGAGCTATTCTAACAATACATCCTGGAGCAGGTGGGACTGAATCTCAAGATTGGGCAAGTATGCTGTATAGGCTTTATACACGATGGTCAGAATCTCATGGATATAAAATTAAAATTTTAGATTACCAAGATGGTGATGAAGCTGGCATAAAAGATGTATCATTTGAAGTTGAAGGAGATTTTGTCTATGGTCATCTTAAAGCAGAAAGAGGTGTGCATAGATTAGTTAGAATTTCACCTTTTGATAGCAATTCAAGACGTCATACTTCTTTCGCATCGGTATTTGTATATCCTCTAATTGATGACGATGTAGAAATTGAAATTGAAGAAAAGGATATACGAATTGACACATACCGTGCAAGTGGGGCAGGCGGACAACATATTAATAAAACAGATTCAGCAGTTCGTTTAACACATTTACCAACCAATATAGTTGTACAGTGTCAAAATGAAAGAAGTCAGTTAAAAAATAAAAATACAGCCATGAAAATGTTAAAGGCTAAGCTATACCAAAAAGAGCTTGAAGAACGAGCTATAGAGCATGAAAAATTAGAAGGTCAAAAACTAGATATTGGATGGGGTAGCCAAATTCGGTCATATATTTTTCATCCATACAACTTGGTTAAAGACCACAGAACAAAAGAAGAAACATCGAATACACAAGCAACAATGGATGGTCAAATAGACCATTTTATTCGTGCATATTTACTTATGCAAATGGAGAATAAGCATGTCGGGTGAAAATAAAAGTTTACAACAAATAATTAATCATAGACTTGAAAAGTTAGAAAAGATTAAATCTTCAGGTATTAATCCATTTCCTTATTCATATAAAGCCACACATAAAACTTCAGAAATTTTAGAGAATGAAGAAAATCTTTTAGATGAAAAAATATCTGTAGCTGGAAGAATTGTTGCACTAAGAAAGATGGGGAAGGCAAGCTTTGTTCATATTCAAGATGCAGCAGGTAAACTCCAAGCATATGTAAAAAATGATAGATTGCCTGAAAATATTTATGATGCAGTTGTTCGTAATTTAGATTTAGGGGATTTGATTGGTATTGAAGGTACAATGTTTCACACAAAAACAGGTGAGTTTACTGTAAATGCATCAAATCTAGAGATATTATCGAAAAATATTCGTCCGTTACCAAATCTAAAAGAAAAAGATGGTGAAGCATTTAATGCATTTGAAGATAAGGAATTACGATATAGAAATAGACATCTAGATTTAATTGCAAATCCAGAAGTGAAAGATATTTTTAAATCTCGTGCAAAAATTATTTCATCATTACGAAAAGAATTAGATAGCCTTGGTTTTTTAGAAGTTGAGACGCCAGTTCTTCAAAATCTTTATGGTGGCGCATCTGCAAGGCCATTTAAAACATTTCATAATACCTTAAAACAAGATTTCTACTTGCGAATTGCAGATGAACTTTATTTAAAGAGGCTCATTATTGGTGGATTTAATCAAGTTTATGAAATTGCCAAAAATTTCAGAAATGAAGGAATGGATAGAAATCATAATCCTGAATTTACTGCATTAGAATTCTACCAAGCCTATGCAGATGTTTATGACATGATGGAAATTACAGAATTAATTTTGAAAGCAGTATCAAAGCAATTGAATACTACAGAGCTATCATTTTCTGGACATAAAATAAATATTGACCAACCTTTTAAGCGTGAAACTATGTTTGGGTTGTTAAATGAAGCAACTGGCAAAAACGTAGATGAATTAGATGAAGCTGGATTAAGTAAACTTGCAAAAGAACTTTCTATCTCAGTGGATGATAATCTTAATTATGGTCAATTATTAGATAAAATATTTGGTGAATTAGTAGAGCCTAATTTAATTCAACCAACATTTGTAACGGATTACCCAAAAGTAATCTCACCGCTAGCAAAAGAAAATCGAAATGGAAACACAGATTTAGTGGAACGATTCGAATTATTTATTGGTGGAATGGAATTTGCAAATTCTTTTTCTGAGTTAAACGACCCTATAGAACAAAGAAAGAGGTTAGAAGCCCAAGCTAAATTAAGAGATTTAGGTGATGATGAAGCTCAAGTAGTAGATGAATCATTTCTTCAAGCAATGGAAGCAGGAATGCCTCCTACAGGCGGTGTTGGTATTGGTGTGGATAGATTAGTCATGTTATTCACTGAACAGAATTCAATTAAAGATGTTATCCTATTTCCTACTATGCGTAATGAGTATCACTAAAATCATTGCTTTTAGACAGCTTTTCTCAAAGCATTCATTTGGTTTTATTTATGTAACATCTATTTTGAGTCTAATTGGGCTAACAATTGGATTAGCTTCATTAATTTCAATTTCTTGCCTTTCCGAAGGATTCTCAAACCAAGTACATGAAAAACTATCGTCAATTGATGCACATATTCGTATTGAAAGTTTCTATAATCAATTAAATATCAACAATTATTATGAGGAAATTTCAGACTCCCTACATATAATCAAAGACATTGAAGCATTTGGTGTATTTTCTGAAAATCATGCAATGCTTAAGAAAAAGAATCAAAGTGAAGGCATAATTGCTTACGGTTTAAACCAATCCTTATTAGAGAATGTTTTTTCGATAAATGATTTTAAATATGAAGGAAGTCTAAAATTAAAAAATGAAAATGATTTAATTATAGGTAAAGGTACTAAAGAGAAATTTAACATTGAGGTGGGAGATAATATCAATTTGTTTAATATATCTGATATCCTCAATGAAAATAAAATTAATGTAAGAGAGTTTAAAGTAGTTGGCATCTTTAATACTCAATTGACGGAGTTTGATCGCCTATTAACATTTATTCATGAGGATGCTGCAAACACACTTTTTGGTGATGTAAATAAAAAAATTGCTATATCACTGCATCAGCCATTTTTTGCACATGATATTAAAGATCTATTAGAAAGTAAATTAGATAAATTCCCAATTTTTATACATTCTTGGGAAGATAGATATTCAAGTATAATCTCATGGCTAAAAGTCTTTGATGTACCATTAAAATTAGTAATGATATTTATTGTATTTGTTTCAATCTTTAATATAATAACTACAATTTGGATGCTCTCTATTGAAAAGTCTAGAGATTTTGCAATTTTACGCTCAGTAGGAATTTCACAAAAACAAGTAAAAACAATTATTCAGTATCAAACATTAATTTTAGCATTAATCGGTATCATTTTAGGGGTTTTAGTTTCGGCTGTTTTTTTAATTGGGCAATATTCATTTCATTGGATTTCCCTTTCTTCTGATATATACTTTATGGATTATCTTCCAGTTTCCTTTAACATTACATATTTCATGATATATCCAATATGTTTATTGGGTTTTTCGCTGATTTCAGGAAAAATTTTGTCCTCAATTATTTCTAATAAACCCATAGCTAATTCTCTACAGTATGAATAGAAGTCGATTTATATTCAATTATATTTTTAGAGGACCAAACGGAAAAGGGTTTAATTGGAGATTCTATTTTCCATTAATTGGAGTAATTTTAGGGACAACAATAGCCCTACTTACACTTGGGATAATGGAGGGTATGGAAGCGCAAATTTTTACAAAATTGAAAACTGTAAATATTGCTTCTAAAATTCCATTTTCTAATGCAATTCATAGCAAAATTGACGATGCTCATTTAGGGACTAGTCAAAATATTATCATTAAAAATAATGAGGATTATAGAATAATAGAAATGAGAAGTTTTGATAAATTCGAATACTTTATTCGTAATAATATTAAACCATATTTAATTTCTGAAGTAAATAGAAGCTATAATTCTAAATATATTTATATTGGCTCTGATTTAGCATCTAAAATCCAATGCGTAGTTGGTGATACTGTTTTATTAACCTCGCCATTAGATGTTAACATATTTAGTGGAATCCCACCTATAAAAGACGTTATAATAGGGGGCATATTTAATATTCAGTTATTAAACTATGATAGTAATATTATTTTTTCATCTATAGATATAGCTAAATCAATACTAAAAAAACCTGTCTATTGGAGTTTTTCAAACAAAGATAAGAAAGAATTACTGAAAATTGACAATTCCTTAAATATATTTTCATGGGAAAATGCTCATGAAGATTTTATATCTGCGATGAAATTGGAGAAAATTGTCTTCAGCTCTTTTGGTTTTTTGATTATTCTTCTATCTGCATTTTCAGCTTTTTCAATTATGTGTATTTCAGTTGTGAAACGAATTAGTGAAATCGGAATATTAAGAGCTATGGGAATTTCAAATAATTTTATTTTTAAAATTTATATTATAAAAAGCATTTCGATTGGACTATTGGGAGCAATATCTGGTGTATTTATATTTTATATTATAGCAGCATTAAATAATCAACATGGATTAATTAATTCTCTATTCGCAGATTCCATTTTATTTGATTTTAAAATTTTGCCTTCAATCGAATATTCGATTCTTACTGTTGTATTTTCAATATTTGTACTTATTGTTTCGGGAATATATCCTGCAATGTTTTCAACATCTATTCAAATTAAAGATTCAATTAATTATAATAAATAATGATATTAGAAGCTAAAAATATATCTAAATACTATACTAAGAATAAATATGTACTTAGTGGAATAAATCTTTCAATCAATGAAGGTGAAATTATTGCAATTAAAGGTGCTTCAGGAACGGGTAAATCAACTCTATTAAATATCATTGGGTTTATAGATTCTCTAACATCAGGCGATATTTACTTTAATAATAAAAAAGTTAATATGCATAGTTTTGAGCATGGCAGATCAAGCAAAGTTGGTTTTTTATTCCAATTTCATCACCTACTACCTGAATTTACAGTAAAAGAAAATATTTTGCTACCTACACTCACATTAAGCACAACTGAAAATTATGACTCTATTTGTGATGCTTTAATGGAAGAATTAGATATTATTCATTTAAAAAATAAATTTCCTTCTCAAATATCTGGAGGGGAAAGACAAAGAGTTGCATTTTTGAGGGCAATCATCTGCAAACCATCAATAGTTATTGCTGATGAACCGACTGGAAACTTAGATGAATCTAATACGTTATTATTATTAGATTTGATAAGAGAGTATAAAGAAAAATTTAATATATCATTTGTAATTGCTACACATGATGAAAAAGTATCTGAGATATCAGATAGAATTCTATTGTTAGAAAATGGTAAATTAACACATGTTTAAAGGTTAAGGATTTATGAAAGAAAATTTTTCAAAAGGTGTTCAAAAAATATTAAAGTTTGCTAAAGAGGAAGCTGTACGTCTTGGCCATAGTTATGTTGGCTCTGAACATCTATTACTTGGAATTATTAAAGATTCTAAAGGAAATGCATCAAGCATTTTAACAGCTATTGGTTGCGATCTTGAAGAAATGAAAGTAATGATAGAAGAAATGGCTAAACCAAGTGGTGGCACCATGACATTGGGACACCTACCATTAACTCGTAGAGCTGAACGCATATTACGAACAACATTTAGTGAAGCACAAACTATGGAAATGGACCTTGCAAATCAAAGCCATCTGCTTTTGGCATTATCACGTGAGGATGAGGGGCTTGCCACTGAAATTTTATCTGCATTTAGTGTAGATTATGATTTACTCTCAACATTTATTACTACTGGTCCAGCTAAAAAAGAAAAGAAAGGGAGTAATAAAAAATCTACTACTCCAACACTTGATATGTTTAGCAGAGATATCTCTAAAATGGCTCAAGATGGAAAACTTGACCCTGTAATTGGACGATCTTTAGAGATTGAACGTGTTGCACAAATTTTGTCACGTAGAAAGAAAAATAACCCGGTTTTAATTGGAGAACCTGGTGTTGGTAAAACCGCAATTGTTGAAGGTTTAGCATTACGCATTTATGATAAATCCGTTCCTCGTATTTTATGGGGGCAACGTGTTGTAGCACTTGATCTTGCAGGATTAATCGCTGGAACTAAATATCGTGGTCAATTTGAAGAACGAATGCGCACACTTATGATTGAGCTTGAATCATCAACAGATGTAATTGTTTTCATCGATGAGCTCCATACATTGGTTGGAGCAGGTGGAGCAACTGGATCCTTAGATGCTGCGAATATGTTTAAACCCGCCCTTGCTCGTGGTGATATTCAAATTATTGGAGCTACAACGCTTAATGAATATAGAAAATATATTGAAAAAGATGGTGCTCTTGAAAGGCGATTCCAAAAGGTGTTAGTAAATCCTCCATCTATAGAAGATACTATCCATATTTTAAATGGAATAAAAGAAAAGTATGAACTCCATCATCAAGTAAATCTAACATCAAAGGCAATAAATGCTTGTGTTGAATTAAGTGATAGATATATAACAGATAAGTACTTACCAGATAAAGCTATTGATGTAATGGATGAAGTGGGTTCTCGCGTGCATATCAGCAATATTAATGTACCCGATGATATACTAAAGCTAGAGAAAAAAGTTTTAAATACGCGTAAGAAAAAAGAAGATGTAATTGCTAAGCAAAAATTTGAAAAAGCAGCAGAGCTTAGAGATAATGAACGCAAACTTTCAGATAAACTGAAAAAAATGCAATTAGAATGGCATCAAAATGAAGAAGTAAATCGCCCAGAAATTACTGAAGATGATGTGGCTGATGTAGTCTCTATGATTACTGGAATTCCATTACAAAAAGTAGCGGAAAGTGAATCTGAACGTTTACTTAATTTGAAGGACATTCTTAAAAAAGAAATTATTGGACAAGATGAAGCTATTGAAAAATTAACGCAAGCCATTTTAAGGGCTCGTGCTGGATTAAAAAATCCCAACCATCCAATAGGTTCATTTGTATTCCTAGGACCAACTGGAGTTGGCAAAACTGAATTAGCTAAAGTATTGGCACATCAACTTTTTACCAATGATGAGGCATTTATTAAAATCGATATGTCAGAATATATGGAACGTTATAATATTTCTCGTCTTATTGGTGCTCCTCCTGGATATGTAGGCTATGAAGAAGGTGGCCAACTTACTGAAAAAGTTAGACGAAATCCTTATTCTGTAGTATTATTTGATGAAATTGAAAAAGCCCATAGAGATGTATTTAATATTTTATTACAAATTCTAGATGAAGGTCGTGTTACTGATAGCTTAGGTCGTGTTATTGATTTCAGAAATACAGTAATAATTATGACATCTAACATTGGAACTAAAAATATTAGTTCTTCTCAGATTGGTTTCAATAAATCGTCTTCAGAAGAAGCACAAGATTTTTCTGCTGATATTTTAAAAGATGTTAAGAAGTACTTTATTCCTGAATTTTTAAATCGCATTGATGATATCATTGTTTTCAATTCTTTAAGTATTGACAATTTATATGAGATCATTGAACTTCAATTATCAGATTTAAAGTATAATTTGATGAATAAGAATAATAAACTTAAACTCACAAAAACCGCTAAAGACATTCTCATACAAGATGGTAGTCATCGAGAGTGGGGTGCACGACCATTACGAAGGGCTATCCAAAATGAAATTGAAAATGTTATTTCATCTAAGTTTTTATCAGGTGAATTTATTGAAGATGGAGTTATTACGGTGAAAGGAAAAGGTGGTGCCCTGACATTTGAACAAAAAATATCTTCCAAAAAAAAGAAAAATAAAAAAGTTAAAATGTCATAAAATTACTATTTATTTATCCTATCTGCCATATAGTCAGAATAAAGCACCCGGCATAATTATTGAATATTGCTGGGTGTTATATTTTATGAAAGAAAATTGAGGTTTTAGTTATGAGTAAAATAATTGGAATTGATCTAGGAACGACTAATTCATGTGTTGCTGTAATGGAAGGTGGAAGTCCTACAGTAATAACAAATGCTGAGGGTGGAAGAACTACTCCATCAGTCGTTGCATTTACAAAAGATGGTGAAACCCTAGTTGGTGAGCCAGCAAAACGTCAAGCCGTTACAAATCCTACAAATACAGTTTTTTCAGCTAAAAGATTTATTGGAAGAATGTATGATGAAGTAGCCACTGAAATGGGTGAAATGCCATATTCACTATCTAAAGGAAAAAGTGGTGACGTAAAAATTGATGCAAATAATGACTCTTTTGCGCCACCACAAATTAGTGCAATGATTTTGCAAAAAATTAAACAAACTGCTGAAGAATATCTTGGTGAAACGGTTACAGATGCAGTAATTACGGTTCCAGCTTATTTTAATGATAGTCAACGGCAAGCTACTAAAGATGCTGGTGCAATTGCTGGATTTAATGTGCGCAGAATTATTAATGAGCCAACAGCAGCTGCACTTGCTTATGGCTTAGAATCTAAAAAAGATGAAAAGATTGCTGTATTTGACTTAGGTGGCGGTACATTTGATATCTCTATTTTAGAGATTGGTGATGGTGTTTTTGAAGTTAAATCTACAAATGGTGATACACATCTTGGTGGTGATGATTTTGATCAATCTGTTGTAAACTGGTTAAATAGTGAGTTTAAAAATTCAGATGGCATTGACTTAAGTAAAGACCCTATGGCACTACAACGCCTAAAAGAGGCCGCTGAAAAAGCTAAATGTGAACTTTCCTCATCAAAACAAACAGAGATTAACTTGCCATTCATTACAGCTGATTCATCTGGACCAAAACACCTTAATGTCACTTTAAGTAGAGCTAAATTTGAATCATTAGTTGCAGATTTGGTAAATCGTACAGAAGGTCCTTGTGTTCAAGCATTGAAAGATGCTGGGATATCTAAAAATGATATCGATGAAGTTATTATAGTTGGGGGATCATCTAGAATTCCTAAAGTGCAAGAGCTTGTTAATAAAATTTTTGGCAAAGAGCCTAATAAAGGGGTAAATCCTGATGAAGTAGTTGCTATTGGTGCTGGAATTCAAGGCGGGGTATTGGCTGGTGATGTTGATGATATCCTCCTTCTTGATGTAACTCCACTATCATTGGGAATTGAAACATTGGGTGGCGTTTTAACTAAATTAATTGAATCGAATACAACAATACCTGCGAAGAAAAGCCAAGTATTCTCAACTGCTGCAGACAATCAACCTTCGGTAGAAATCCATGTTTTACAAGGTGAAAGACAAATGGCTACTGACAATAAGTCACTGGGTCGTTTTCATTTAGATGGAATTCCACCAGCACCACGCGGTGTACCTCAAGTTGAGGTTACATTTGATATTGATGCAAACGGTATTTTGAATGTATCTGCTTGTGATAAAGCTACAGGCAAAGAGCAGTCTATTAGAATTGAGGCATCAAGCGGATTAAGTGAAGATGAAATCAATAAGATGAAGCGTGATGCAGAAGAAAATGAAAAAGAAGATAATGCAAAGCGAGAGGCTGTTGATACTCATAATACTGCTGAGCAATTAATATATCAAACTGAGAAACAAATGGAAGAGTTGGGTGATAAATTAGATGATAATGACAAATCACCAATCAATGCAGCATTAGATAAATTAAAAGATGCAAATAAAGGTTCAGATATAGAATTAATTAAAAATTCTATTGAAGAACTAAATCAAGCTTGGAGTAAGGTATCCGAAAAGATTTATCAAGCGAATCAAGCAGATGCAAATAATGATCCAACACAGCAACAATCACAAAATACAACATCTAATGAAGGTGATACTATTGAAGATGCTGATTTTGAAGTTGTTGAAGAAGAAAAAAACTAATTCTATTTGTTAGTTTAACTTTATTAGAACGGGCGACAAATTGTTGCCCGTTCTTATTTTATAAGAAACAATATTTAATGTAATTTATTTCACCTTATAATGAATAGAATTTTAACACTTATAAATTGGTTGCTGAAATTATTATTTTCTGGCATAATAATAATAGTTTTCGCACTTATCTTATTCCTATATAAGCCATCCTTTTTTATTGATGATTTAGAAATTTTCATCACTGAATTTATAAATGAGAATTTTAGCGAAAATGTAATCTTCAAGCTGGAGTCAATTAAGGGAAACTTCGTAAGTGGGTTTTACCTAGATAATGTAGAAATTAAACAACACAATAAAAATATCGGTTTTATAAAATCACTTTATCTAAACCCTAATGTTTCAGATATAATGCTTCTTAAAGTGACATTCTCTAATATTTCATTTATAGAGCCACATTTTAATGAAATTCTGAATCTGCACCTTCCTGCTAATAAAAATACATATTCTAAAGATAATTTAAATTTAATTCAGTCAAAGCTGCCATTTAGTTACCACGTTGATGAATTTCATATTGATAATGGTGTTATTGTTTATGAAAATAATGAACTCAGTAAAATTAATGCTTCTGCATCAATTGAATATAATGAACAATGGATTGGAGAAATTGAAAGCGTTGAGTTATTAGATGTCTATGATAATGATTTCCAGATTAATTCCGGACAAATTTATTTTAATCCAGAGCAAATGACCATAAAAGCAAACAACATCCAATATCATTTTAATTCTGTTCAGGGCGAAAGTAATTTTGAATATGATTATTTATCAAATGTGATCCGTGATTTTAAATGGAATCAAAATTCTTTAAATATAAAAAATTATATCATAAAAAATATTTCACTGAAAAGTAAAAAATACTCACAGAATAAGTTAGCTTTAGAATCTGAATTCACAATTTCAGAAAAGAACTATTCACAGAATTTAATGATAGATTTTAATAATTCTAAAAAGAATGAGTATAAGATTACAATATCAGAAGATGATTCCACTTCTGAAATTGATATCGTTTCATTTATTAATATTAATTCCCCAACATCTAAATTTTTATTAGATATTGCCACGTTAAATATTGAAAACTCTCAAATATTAAACTCGAATTTAAATTGTGATATAAATATGCTAAAGGACTTTAATTGCAATGCTGCAGTTAAAGAATTAATTTATGAAGATTTAAAAATTAAAAATTCTGAATTATCATTTAATTTTAAAAACAATGAGTTCATTATTAAGAATGCAAGTTTAAATTCAAATAAAGCCGATATGTATATTGATAAAATTCAATTTTATGAAAAATTAAACTCCCTAAAATCTAATATTATTATTAAAGATTGGAATTATTTTGATGAATTTTTCCCTATAGAATATCCATTAAATTCAAATTTAATAACTGCAGATATTGATTATAATAATGGTGATTTTAAAATTAATGCTTTAATTAATGATGCTATATATGATAATGGAAAGATTACATTTAAAAAAATTAAAGCAACGGCAAACCAATACAACGAAGTGCTAAAATATAAAATTATCGCAGATGGCATTGATGTAATCCCAAATATTTATTTAGATACCTTGCTTTTAAGTGGTAAAAAATCTGAAAAAACAATCAATGGTAGATTGAAAGCAAAAAATAATATCAATGGTGACAATTTAAATTTAATTTTTAACGCACATAATGATTCATTATTAAATGTTGAAAAGTTTGAAGGCCAATTAAAGAATGTTCCAATAATGGCGAGCCAATTTCACATACAAAAAAATGATGGTATTATTTCAACATCTCCGATTACGATTAATATAGATAGAGGAAGCTTTTATTCTAATCTGTCATTTAAAGATGCTCAAAATTTTGAAGCAAAAATTCGAACATCAAATATGGACTTATCTCTTTGTAATAAATTATTTAATTTAACTACAAGAGTAAATGGGCTTATTGATGGCGAGGGTTACATCTCAAATAATCAAGGTTCCCTGACAATATTATCTAATTTTAAATTGAAGGATGGAAACTTCGATGATATTATATTTAAAGATTTAGAATTTCAAGGATCATTAAGGGGGGAC
>CAYQPE010000038.1:4825-16329 GCA_964419445.1 uncultured bacterium | reverse complement strand
CTAAGTGATGATGGTGGTACTGAAAATGGGGGAGTTGATCGCTCTGGTGATCAAGAATTTAAAGTTAGAGTTCATCAAATTAATGATGAACCCCGTGATTATATTGTACACCCACGTGTATATGAATATGCAGATGATACCACTACTTTTTTCTTTGATATGGAAAATGAAGATACTTCTCAAGTGTATTATAGATTACCATATCAAGTATTTGCTCCTGCATCACAACCGGATTCATTATTAAAATTTGCGTGGGAAAGTAATGACTCTCTTGATATTGATACAGATGCTACATTGAATTTTGATTCAACCTATACATTGTATTACAGACTTGAAGTTATCCCTTCTGTTAATAGCAAAATTTATATTTTAAAAGATCATATTAATTATATGGATTATTTGGGGGATGATTCAGTTATCGTATATGTAGATATGACCTCTCAATTTCCCGTATATGAAAATATTTTTGATCCAGATTCAGTTTATGCAACAGAATCAATAGATACTACGGGTGTAACTGCATATAGTTGGAGAGTTATAGCTCAAAATTATTCTAAAGATCGATATAATGATGATCCAACTAAAGTTATTCACAGTAATATTGATATGAAAGTGGATTTAGAACTTCCTGAAGCTGAGTTTTCATTCTTCCAAAATGATTTATTCCCAGATTTTTATGATTTATATTTTATGACAAATGAAGAAACTATTGACTCAGTAGCAAGAGTATGGATTGACTTTGAAGGATATACTCAAAATCTGTTCCCCTATAAATTAGATGACAGTTTATATCATGTATCTTCTTCATTTATAAAAACGGGTTTGGTAAAATATAACTTCCAAGTTAGAGATAAACGATTGAATTTAGGTCGATCATTAGATACAGTATATTATGAAGTTGTATTGCCAGAAACATCTACGTTAGCTCGTACACCAGACCATTTTTTAAATATTTTCTATGATGAAGGTTCAATTGAGTATTCTCAGCCTATCATTATATCTAATCGCGATCCTCAAGATGCTATGGGTAGAATAGATGATAATATTATTTCAGATGAATACCACCTAATGCCTTATCATCTATCTTTAAATAAACCCTTTTCTATATCAGTTAATCATATTGATACTGAGGAGCCTTTATGGAAATTTAAAATTGTAGAGCAAGTTTCAAATAGATGGGAAATTATTGAGACAAATTATGAGAATAATCAAATTTCTGCATGGGTAAGTCAACATGGTATATTTGCGTTAGCATATTTCGAAAATGCAATTGAGCCACTTCCAGAAAAATTTGAATTGGTGGGTGTGTATCCAAATCCATTCAACCCCATAACCACTATAGATTTTGCAATTCCTCAAAATGATAATGTTAAAGTAGATGTATATAATATTCGAGGTCAGTTAGTATCTACATTAATAAATGAAGAGATGGATGCTGGATATTACCAATTGCAATGGAATATTAATAAAGGCAATAGTAAATATTTAGCTTCAGGGATTTACTTTATTTCTATCAGCTATGAAGAAAATATCATTAAGCAGAAAGTTACCTTATTGAAGTGAAAAAGCTATATCTCATATTAATAATATTGTTTTGTGCATGTGAAAATCTTGTAGATTTAGAAGAGCAAGTTAGTCCATTATCTGGGATATTTTACGTGTTTGAGGGATGGGATAAATTCATGGATGCTGACTATGATAGAGCCGTTGAATTATTTTCTGCCACATTGTTAGCTGATGAGGATAAGCCCACAAATTATTATGATTATGCCTATGTTGGATTAGGATGGACAGCTATTTATAAAGCCAAAATAAATCAAGGCATAGACAATAAAACACTTAGAGAAGAACTAAGATCTGAAGCTATATCACATTTTAATGCTGCGAATGAATTGATGGGTATTAGATTGGAAAATGTTGAAACAACGGCTTTAACAACGGCAGATTCTTTAGTTTATGCAAACTTAATGGCAGGGAAGTCATATACTTTTAGTTATCTGGCATTAGATAAAGCTATGGAGTATTACACCGATGGACTTGATTCACTTATTTGGGAGGATGCATTAGAATTATCGAAGAGTGTTATTCATGAATCAGACACCTTATTAAAGGAATTTGAAGACTATGATTTTGCTTATGATGAAAATTTTAACAAAGAAAATATACATTTATTAAGAGCACAAAACTTTATTCGATTGAGTGACTTAAATTCGGATGATGTAAACTATCTCGATAGTGCAGCCGTTGAAGTGGAGCAGATGGAATCCCTTGAATGTGATTTAACCCAACTCTCTGTAATTCAATGCCTTAATACATTAGATCTACTCCCATAATTTTTATACATTCTGTTACAGAAAACGCTTCCCATAAGTATTCATTGATGATGTATTATTATATGAATAAACTGGGAAATTTTTGGGGTAATTATGGTTTTTAAGAAAATTAGTTTATGCATCTTGTTTGGGATAATTTGTGCAGAGCTACCCATTGGCTTTACTGAAGAAGAATGGAATAATCGTCATTTAATTCGGGAGATGGGGCATCGTACAGATCCGCCACCAGCACCCGTTAGAGCAATTGCTGAATATGAACCTATGCAAGGTGTATTAATTCGTTACCCCCTTGGGATATCCACTTCACTAGTCCGTGAAATGTCAGAAGAATCTATTATTTATTGTTTAGTCTCTTCAGGTTATCAAAATTCAGCAACAAATTCATTTAATAATGCAGGCGTAAATATGGACAATGTCCAATTTATTACGGGAGCTACTGATTCTCATTGGACACGTGACTACGGTCCTTGGTGGATTATTGATGGAAATGGAGACTATTCAATTGTTGATTTTACCTATAATCGCCCTCGTCCCAATGATAATCAAGTTCCCCAAAGAGTGGCAAATTTTCTAGATGTACCCTATTATTCAGCAGATTTTGTTCATACTGGTGGAAATTATATGACAGATGGTTATGGTGTAGGTGCATCCACTCAAATTGCATATACAGAGAACGATGAATGTAATACCAATGATCAATGGAGTATTCCATTATCCCCATGTAATTATGTAGATAATATTATGGAAGAATATTATGGTATTGATGAATATCATGTGGTGGCTGACCCCAATAACGAATATATTGATCATATTGATTGTTGGGGAAAGTATTTATCTCCCACTAAAATTTTAATTCGTTCAGTACCTTCATCACATGCACAATATGACATGATTGAAGACGTTGCTGAGTATTTTGAAGGAACCACTACTCATTTAGGAACACCATGGGAAGTGTATAGAGTTTATACTCCTTATGACCAGCCATATTCAAATTCCCTAATTTTAAACAATAGAGTATTCGTTCCCATAATGAATAGCTCCTGGGATGATGATGCCATTGAAGTGTACCAAGAGGCTATGCCAGATCATGAAATTTTATCATTTACAGGCTCTTGGTATTCAACAGATGCATTACATTGTCGTACGCGAGGGATTCCCGATCTTGCCTATACTGCGTATCAATCTGGTGATGTGAATATGGATGATGTAATTAATGTATTAGATATTGTTGTAACGGTAAACTCAATATTAGGTACAGCAGAATTGTCGCCTACACAAACTCAATTGGCTGATTTAAATAATGATGGAAATATAAACATCCTTGATATAGTGTTAATTGTTAACTTAGTATTAGCTGGGGACTAATGAAAAAAATAATTCTTTTATTAATGATAACGCAGGTTTTTTCGAATTATAGGTATGAGCAAATTCGAATTGAAAACCCCACAAAAGAGATAACGCATCGCTTACAAGATTTAGGCGTTGCCCTTGATCATGTGTATATTAAAAAAGGTGAGTTTATTGAATTTGCAATTCCCAATTACTTAAATGATATTTTATTAGAAGATGGTATTACATTTGAAGTAATTCATGCAGATTTAGAGGAGTTTTATCAATCTAGATTATATAATATTTCATCACGGGATTTTGATTATGGGTCCATGGGTGGCTATTATACTCATGATGAAATAATTGAGCATTTGGAAGAATTGAGTTCAGAATACCCTCATATTGTATCTGAATTAGAAGTATTGGGAGAAACCTTAGAAGGTCGATTGGTTTATGCCGTAAAATTGAGTGATAATCCAAACGTTGATGAAAATGAGCCAGAGGTTTTATATACAGGCTTGCATCATTCTCGTGAACCCATGAGTTATATGAACTTGTTTTATTATATGTATTGGCTTGTTGAAAATTATAACTCAGACCTTGAAGCTACTGCAATATTAAATAATCGCGAGTTGTGGTTTATCCCCATGGTAAATCCAGATGGATTAGTATACAATCAGCAGATTGCACCTAATGGTGGGGGCATGCAACGGAAAAATCATCGAGAAACATGTTCAAATAATGATGATCAATATGATTGGGATGGTATTGATTTAAACCGTAATTATGGTTATCAATGGGGCTTTGACGATGAAGGCTCAAGTCCAGACCCTTGCTCACAAACGTATAGAGGCACTGCACCTTTCTCTGAACCTGAAACTCAAATGATTAGAGATTTTGTAGAGGCACATAATTTCCCTATTGCTTTGAATTATCATAGCTATGGAAATCTACTTATTCATCCTCTTGGATATATAGCAGGATTATTACCGCCTGAACCAGATTTGACTATATTTAGAGAATTTGGTGAAGAAATGACTGAGTTTAACAATTATGTTATGGGTACAGGTATAGAAACGGTAGGTTATACCGTAAATGGTGAAGCATGTGATTGGATGTATGGTGAACATGATATTTTTGCATATACCCCAGAAATTGGTACATGGAATGATGGATTTTGGCCTGCATCTGATAGAATTTTACCTCTAGCTGAAGAAAATTTACATCCCAATAAATTTGTAGCATGGGCTGCAGGTGCCATGTATAAACTGAATTTGGAATCTTCAGAAGACTTTTTTGTTCAAGGTGACACATATACCCTTAATTATAGCATTAAGAATCAAGGATTACTTGATTCAGAAGGCAGTGTGTATGTTGCAATTGAATCTTCAATTTATTCTGAAAATTTTGTTATTGATGTATTAGATAGTCGAGAAATTGAATATGGGTCATTTCAAATTACCATACCAACCAATGTTGGGGGAGGAACAACCATTCCAATTTCTATTTCTGCCTATGATAATTTAGGATATGAATTTTCAAAATCCTTTCAATTGTTGGTGGGGCAACCTGAGTTGATTTTTTCTGATGATGCTGAATCAGGAATGGATAATTGGAATACCCATAATGGTTGGGGATTATCATATTATGAGCACCAAGGTAATTTTTCTTTTGCAGACAGTCCAGAAGGTGATTATGTTGGTGATTGGGGAACCAGTTTAATGCAGTTAGAATCGCCATTGGATTTCACTGAAATAGTTGATGGATATTTACAAATTGTAGCAACTTGGGAAATAGAAGAAAATTGGGATTGGGCACAAGTATTAGGTTCCACCGATGGAAATAATTGGATTCCGTTACAAGGCAATTATATGTCAGGTGGGGCTGGTCAAGGAATTCAGGACTCTGATGAATTTGGTTATGATGGCGAATCAGATTGGGTTACGGATAATATTTCATTGTCTCAATTTGCAGGTGAACCACAGGTGTATTTACAATTCAGAATAGAGTCTGATGGCCATGTTACTGGTGATGGTATTTATATAGACAATATTAAGGTTTTTGCCTACCATGCTGCTGATGTTATTTTAGGCGACGTGAATCATGATGGGGTTATCAATGTAATTGACATTGTGAATATTGTAAATATAATTTTAGGTGAAAATATTACTGATGAAGTCTTGCTAGTTGCAGATATGAATAGTGACGAAGATGTAAATATTTTAGACATCGTCATTTTAGTTGGAATTATTTTAGAAGACTAAAGAATTGGGTCTGTAACACCAGCCTGTTCAAATCCCCTTGCACGCAAGGCACAAGAATCACATTCTCCACAGGGTACATCTTCTCGTTCATAACAACTCCATGATAAGTGTATAGGTGCATTTATTTTTTGACCTTCAAGGATTATCTCTTTTTTACTGAGATTTATGAGTGGAGTTATAATTTTAATATCTGTATTTGGCTTTGTACCTTCTTGGATAGTTGTTTCAAATGCATCATAGAATGAACGTCTGCAATCTGGATATCCTGATGAATCCTCTTCAACCGCTCCAATAAATAACGCCTTTGCATCTAATGCCTCCGCCCAACTGGTGGCTGCTGCCAAAATATTTGCATTTCTAAATGGCACATAAGAAATGGGGATGTCTTTATTTTCTAAATCTGCTTGAGGTACATCAATTGAATGATCAGTAAGGCAAGAACCACCAATCTGTGCTAAATGAGACATATCCACAATGAGTCGATGTTGAACATCATAAAAATCCCCAATTTTATGAAAAGCAATTAATTCACGAGATTCTGTTCGCTGACCATAGTTTAAATGAAGAAAGCAGAGCTCATATCCATTATGATTTGCCATAGCAGCAGTTACACAGCTATCCATACCCCCGGAAACTAGAATGACGGCTTTAGACATTGAAAATGGTAGATTTAAGATTGAAGATTGTTAACATGCCTAAAATTAAACGCTTTTTTCCTCTGGATTCCAAATATATTTATGGGATTGAATTTGAAACCGTACAGGTATATTTTCATCTATAATCCAATCAACAATAGTTTTGGGTTCAATTTCACCAAAAACAGGGGAGAATAAAACGGTACATGTTTCATGTAGATGGTATTTATATATTTTTTTGCACGCCCAATCAAAATCCTCTCGATTACCAATTACAAATTTAATTTCATCATGAGGTTGAATATCATCTACGATAGGCCATAAATTTTTCTTTTTCATACCACTACTAGGGCATTTGAAATCAACAATTTTAATGACTGAAGATGGAACTTCAGTAATGGGTAATGAACCACCAGTTTCTAGCATTACTTCATAGTTTTCATTTACCAATCTTTTAAGAAGCTCAATACATTGATCTTGAAAAAGGGGTTCCCCTCCTGTAACCTCAACAAGATTGCAGTTCAATGATTTAATTTTTACCATTATTTCATCAATTGTGAAATCATTGCCCTCATAAAAGGCATATTCAGTATCGCAATATGTACAACGTAGATTGCAATAGGTTAATCGGACAAAAATACAAGGTCGTCCCATGTGTGTAGATTCGCCCTGAATACTCTTGTAAATTTCATTAATTTTTAGTGTATTCGTTGATTTTTTCATAAAAAGTGTAGGAAAATTTAAAATATTTCTCGTCGATAAACTAAAAAAAGTGAAAAAAGTTTGTCATATTTTTGACACTTTTTGCATATATATAAAATAGGAAGCTATTGTGACAACGTAATTTTCCCGTAAGGGATCTCCTAAATCCCCTGGTGCTATCGTCCCAGTGCCGGGGGTAAATTTATAAATTTTCCCTCTTTCCCACTTACCGTTAGCACGTGTAAATTTATACCTCCTCAGTTGACAATAATTGCATAATCCACATAAGGAAAGAAAATGAATTCATTCCCCAAGTTGTTTATACCGGGACCTACCCATGTATCTCAAGATATATTGGATGTTTTATCTACGCCACAAATTGGTCACCGAACTCCTGAAATTTCTGAATTAATCAATGATATTACACCTCGTATTCAAAATTTACTTTATACTAAAAATCATGTGTATGTGGTATCACATGCAGCTACGGGATTGTGGGAAATGGGACTGCGAAATGCTGTGGGAAAAGGGGTATTGCATGGCGTGAATGGTGCGTTTAGTTCTAAATGGGCAACCGTTTCTGAAAAGTGTGGATACAATTCTAAATCTATTGAATTTGAATGGGGATATGGTATAGATGTAGATGCTATTGATGCACAGCTCTCAACTGGAAAATTTGATGTATTTGCCATGGTGCATAATGAAACATCAACAGGAGTAAAAAGTGATTTAGAAGCAATTTCCCAACTACTAAAATCTAAATATCCGGATGTAATTTGGCTTGTAGATGCTGTGAGTTCTATGGCAGGAATAAAAATTGAAGTTGATAAACTCGGTATAGATTTTATTTTAGCTTCAACTCAAAAGGCATGGGGGTTACCTGCAGGATTTTCAATTTGCAGTATTTCTGATAGAATGTTAGAAAAATCAGCAACATTAGAAAACAAGGGCTACTTTTTAGATGCACTTATTTATGAAAAATCATACACCAAAGCACAAACACCTTCAACGCCGTCAATTCCTCATTTGTTTGGATTGCAAAAAGTACTGAATATTATTGATGATGAGGGATTAGAAAATCGGTGGAAACGTCATAAAGATTGTGCAGAGTTTACTCGAAAATGGGCATTGAATCATGGACAGGATTTGTATCCTCAAAAAGGTTGCGAATCTGAAACACTTACCTGTATAAAAAATATTCAAGAGTGGGATATAAATAGCATCAATGATGAGCTCCTTGCACGGGGTTACCGAATGGATAGAGGCTATGGAAACTTGAGAGGAAAAGCATTTAGAATTGCCCACATGGGGAATGTATATATGGATGATTTAGTTGATTATTTGAACAATTTTGATGAGGTATTAGCCAATGTATAAAGTATTAGTTACGGATCCTATTTCAGATAAGGGTTTAGCCATTTTAACAGATGCAGGATTGGATGTAGTCTATAATCCAGCATTTTCGTCTGAAGAATTGATGGATGCAGTTAAAGATATCCATGGATGGGTTATAAGAAGTGGTACCACCGTTACGTCTGAACATTTAAAACAGGCGAAGAATTTACAGGTTATTGGTAGAGCTGGGGTGGGTGTAGATAATATTGATATTAAAGCTGCAACAAATCATGGTGTGTTAGTTATGAATATGCCAGATGGAAATACTATCTCTGCCGCTGAACATACCATGGCACTCCTGACGGGATTATCTAGAAATATTCAACTAGGGCATTTGGGTTTAGTGAATGGCAAATGGAATCGCCATGCATTGGTGGGAAATGAACTTCGTGGCAAAACCCTTGGTGTGGTTGGATTGGGACGAATTGGTCGTGAGGTGATAAAACGTGCACAAGGTTATGAAATGAAAATTTTGGGTTATGATCCCTATGTTAACCAAGACATGTTTAATCCTGAAAAAGTGAAAATTGTTGATGTAGATGAGCTCACCCAAAATAGTGATTTTATTTCGGTACATGTTCCATTAACGGATAATACTCGTGATTTATATGATGCCAAGCGTTTGGCTACCATGAAGCCAACAGCAAGAATTATTAATGTTGCCAGAGGCGGTATAATAAATGAGATTGATCTGGCTGATGCTTTAAATAATGATGTTATTGCTGGGGCAGCATTAGATGTTTATGTAGAGGAACCATTAGGGGAATCACATCCACTGACAACAGCAAAAAATATATTATTGACACCCCATTTGGGAGCATCTACACATGAGGCAAAAGAAGGGGTATCTTTAGGAATTTGTGAGCAAGTTAGAGATTTCTTGGTGGATGAAAAATTATCTAATCCAATAAATATGCCCATCTCTGATATGTCAAAGTTAAAGGCATTGGCACCATTTTTAAATCTTTCAGAAAAATTAGGCATAATCCAATCTCAATTGAATGATGGTCCAATTAAATCTATATCCGTAGAGTGTTTTGGAAATATTGAAGATGCTAAACTGGTGGCATTATCATTTTTACAAGGCTTATTGAGAGAGTCCTCTGATTTTCGACTAAATTTTGTAAATGCCGGTGCAATTGCAGAAGATAGAGGAATATCAATAAGCCATAGCTACAATACCGATTCTGTATCATTTTCTAATTTAATTATGACTCATGTTTCTACTCAAAATGGAACGATTGAAATGGCAGGCAGTGTGTTTGGTGACAATCATTCACGATTGGTTGATATTATGGGTTATGAGATTGACGTTCGTCCTGAGGGATGTATGCTTCTTATTCAAAACAAAGATGTACCAGGTGTAATTGGTAAAGTGGGAATGCTGTTGGGTAATGCTGGCGTAAATATTGCTGAGTATTTGTTGAGTAGATCTACTGGCGGTGATACTGCTTTTGCTGTGGTGAAAGTAGATGGTAAACTCTCTGAAGATGTAATTGATGCATTAAACAAATTTGATGAAATCCTAAAAATTCAACAGTTGCAGGTGTAATGTCATCATCCTATAGGGATTTGTTAACAATATGGGAGCCCGTTATAGGGTTGGAAGTTCATGTGCAATTACAGACCCAAACAAAACTATTTTGTGCATGTACTCGAAAATTTGGAGATAGCCCTAATACGCATACTTGCCCTGTTTGTTTGGGAATGCCTGGGGCACTTCCCGTTGCCAACAAAAAAGCTATAGAGTTAGCCATTCGATTAGGTTTAGCCTTTAATTTCAATATAAATAAAACGTCAGTTTTTGCCCGAAAAAATTACTTTTATCCCGATTTACCCAAAGGTTACCAAATTTCTCAATTTGAGCAACCTATAAATGAACATGGATATATGGATGTGTGGGTAGATGGAAAATCTCAACGAATTGGAATAACAAGAGCACATTTAGAAGAAGATGCAGGGAAACTTATCCATGTAAATGGAGGATCTCATGTTGACCTAAATAGATGTGGAACCCCCCTCATTGAAATTGTAAGTGAGCCTGAAATGCATTCCAAAGAATCTGTCCGTGCATATTTAGAGAACTTAAAGCAGACGATCCAATATATTGGCGTATCCGATTGTGATATGGAAAAGGGAAACCTTCGTGTTGATTTAAATATATCATTACGAAAACGGGGTAACAAAACTATGGGGGTACGGCGAGAAGTAAAAAATTTAAATTCATTTCGTTTTGTCGAAAAAGCCATAGAATATGAAGTTTGTCAACAAGCTGAAATTTTAAATGCAGGAAATGATGTCATTCAATCCACACTATTATGGGATGAGAAGCAAAACAAATCAATGGTTATTCGTACCAAAGAAGATGCACCAGATTATCGATATTTCCCTGATCCTGATTTGCCACCGGTTGTAGT
Source organism: uncultured bacterium (assembly GCA_964419445.1). Classification (GTDB taxonomy): domain Bacteria; phylum Fidelibacterota; class Marinisomatia; order SCGC-AAA003-L08; family D37C17; genus JABHHG01. Next base: position 5,254 of record CAYQPE010000038.1, on the reverse strand, counting down.
TTCACAGCAAGAAATTGATGAAATTCATAATAATCTACCTGAATTGCCTGCAGCAAGAAAACGTCGGTTTATTGATGAATTTAAACTAAATGAGATGGATGCACATCGCCTTACTCAAGATAAAGAATGGGCAGACTTTTTTGAATCCGTTTTGAAAATTTGCAATACTCCATCATTAGTTTCAAATTGGATATTGAGTCGCTTGATGGGTGCACTTAATAGAAATGAGCAAAATCTTTCAGATTCTACCATTACATCAGATAGATTTGGAGAGTTTATAGAACTGATTCATAAGGGAAAATTATCCTCACAATTGGCTAAAGATGTACTTAAATTTATGGTGGAAGATAATCGACCAGTAATGAAGATTATTGAAGATGAAGGCTTGATGAGTGTATCTCAAGATACATTACAAGATTCATTCGATGC
>CAYQPE010000038.1:0-4725 GCA_964419445.1 uncultured bacterium | reverse complement strand
AAACAGCTCTATGTTGAATTAGGTAGATATACAGCATTAAAACATAGAGAAAATGGCACTTTAGATTTTTCCCACGATGAACGATTTGTGATTCTTATTGATAAAATTGAAAATCAACGAAAGTATATAGAAGACCGCCTAAAATCAAAGGATGAGGGAAATACAAAAAATGCATCTGATGAAGATGTTTTGAAACTCTCATAAAAAATACATTTTTCCCTCGTTAATCCCTTTCAAAAAACACTCAAAAAACCTAAATTTGCTACTAGGTACATCTAAGAAAAACCAACTTTGCTAAAAAACGGATATAAAATAATATTTATTAAAGAGGGTAAATTCGACTTAAAGCAAGTCAATTTATCACCTTTCCATATTGGCCTCATTGTAGCTGCCATCATTGGATTTACATCATCCTTTTTCTTTATATTTTCTGATCAATTTGTTGAATGGGCAGGCTCTCGTGAAATCGAAAAACATCGTGAAAATAATGAGAAATTGGTGGAGCAAATAAATAATAATCAGCAGAGAATTAATGGGCTATTAGAGCAATTAGAGCTTATCAAAGAGCAAGATGATTTATTACGGAAATTAGTAAAATTACCTCCTATTCATGAAGATGTGAGAAAATTGGGCGTGGGGGGTAAGTCTAACAAAGATCAATCAGAAAATTTAGAATATCTTTTACCCCTTGATGATATAGATCTTCCTGAATTAAACAAACAATTGGATGTGGTAAACCGATTAATAAATTTAGAAACGTTGAGTTATAGTGAGATTTATGAAAGCGCAGAAGCCAATGTTGATAAGATTCGGCGGTACCCTGCCATCCATCCTGTAAATTTAGATGAAAGTAAATTTACATCGGGGTATGGTCATCGACGTGACCCCTTTTCTCGAAAGTTTAAAATGCATGATGGTCATGATTTTTCTGCAAGAACGGGCACACCGGTATATTCAACTGCAGATGGTCGTGTTCGTATATCCAAATACTATAGCACTTTTGGAAACTATATAGAAATTGACCATGGTTCGGGTTATCGAACGGTGTATGGTCATTTATCAAAACGCAATGTAAAAGTAGGTGAAAAAGTAATTCGTGGGCAAAAAATTGGAGAAGTGGGGAATACAGGTCGTTCTACTGCACCGCATTTACATTATGAAGTTCAGCATTATAAGCGCAGTAAAGATCCTTCTAATTACTACTTCGATACATCTTCAATAAAATAGTCCCCAACTGCAATATGAATAAAAAGTATTTTATAGAAACCTATGGCTGCCAAATGAACGTGTACGATTCAGAATTGGTGGCAAGTTTACTGAAAGAATGTAATTATCAGCAAACTACAGAAATTAATGATGCAGATGCAGTGTTTTTAAATACATGTGCTATTCGTGAAAAGGCTGAGGAGACTGTCCATAATCGCCTTGATAATTTGCATGTGTTAAAACGCAATAAACCCAATATGATTTTAGGTGTGTTGGGGTGCATGGCACAAAACTTAAAAGATGATATATTAGAATCTAAACCCTATGTGGATGTTATTTTAGGGCCAGATTCATACCGAAGAATCCCCCAAATTATTAAAGAGCGTGAAGGTGAAACAGACCATTTTGTAGATACACGATTGTCTAAGTTTGAAGTATATGACGACTTGTTTCCATCTCGACGCGAAGGGGTGAATGCATGGATATCCATCATGCGAGGATGCGATAAATTTTGTACCTTTTGTATTGTACCATTTACCCGTGGTAGAGAAAGAAGCCGCTCTATTGAAAGTATTGTAAAAGAGACGGAGGCAGCAGTAGCTGATGGTTTTGTTGAAATTACGCTCTTGGGGCAGAATGTAAATTCGTATCGAACTCCTGAGGGAGAATTTCCTGAGCTACTAAAGGCGGTAGCCCAAGTGGAAGGGGTAAAGCGTATTCGCTATACGTCTCCACATCCTCAGGATATTGATGATGATTTACTTCAGGTGATGAGTGAATATGACAATATCTGTAATTATATTCATTTACCACTTCAAGCTGGATCAGATAGAATATTAAAACGGATGAATCGTACCTACACCAAAGATGAGTTTGTATCATTAGTAGATAAAATTCGCCATTATATGCCTGATTGTGCAATTTCTACAGATATTATTGTAGGGTTTCCTGGTGAAACTGAGGAAGAGTTCTTAGAAACTTTAGATGTGGTAAATACGGTAAAATTTGATTCATCTTTTATGTTTAAGTATTCATCTCGACCTGGAACAAAAGCTGCAGAATATACTGATCATGTGTCTGAAGAAGAAAAACAGCATAGATTAGAACGACTCATAGACATCCAAAAGAAAAATACCCTTGCATCCAATAGAGGTCATATTGGAAAAACATTACCTGTGATGGTTGAAAAAGTCAGTAAAAAATCTCCGCATCAATGGGCAGGACGTACCGAGGGGAATATGTGGGTAGTATTTGATATGCAAGATGAGGCCATAAAGGATATTGTTAATATTAAAATTGAAGATGCACAAGGCGTAACGCTTTTTGGTTCTCGTGTAGATACGAAGGAAAAAATTTATGAAGCTGCTTAAATATTTATTTTTTGTCATCATACTCATTTGTAGTTTGGTATTTTTAGTTGAGTTAAATAATCTCAATACCGTGGAAGGTCAACCCATTACTATAAAAGTGCCATATCTTGTTGAAAATGCAGGTTACGAAAATGGATTTAATGTATGGATGGTATTGGTTGGTACCCTTACTGCTGGGGTATTAATTGGATTTTTCTTAGCCTTATTTCAAATTATATCTCAAAAGAGTGAAGTAATTTCACTTCGTTCAAAACTACGACGATTACAAGTTGAATTGGATAGCCTTAGAAATCAGGCTATTGATGATGATATTATTATTTCTAATGATGTTGAGGTGGATGAAAACGAATAATGAGTAATGTGATTTTAACACTGTTAATTTTAGGGGTTGGTGTCGCTCTTTTTGTAGTCTATGTATTAAATTATAAACCCCGAAAAAATAGATCAAATATAAAAGAATTATACTCTGAAGGGTTAGATTTAATCATCAATGGAAACCGACGAGGTGCGTACCAAAACTTTAAATCTATATTAGAAAAAGACACCAATAATATCAATGCTTATTTACGTTTAGGCCAAGTGGTTCGTGAAGGTGGAAATTCTCAACAGGCTTTAAAAATTCACCGTGGATTACTCCTCCGCAAGGGTCTGTCTCATTATGAACAAGTAGAGCTTCATAAAAATTTATCATTAGACTATTATAAACTCAACGATTTAGAAAATGCAGTGGCGCAATCTCAACAGATATTAAAAGTTGAGAAGTCCAATGAATGGGCCGTTACTCAGCTTATCAAATATTTCCGTGAACTTAATGATTGGGCAAAAGCAGGTGAGTATTTAGAGATGTATCAAAAAATTACTCAAAAGCCTGATTCACGAAAATTAGCATTATATAAAATTCAAGAGGGACGTATTTTTGCAAAGCAAGGTGATTTTATTGAAGCCCGTGCATTGTATGAAGAAGCCTTGAGTATTGATGCCGATGCCAGTGCTGCATATTATTTTATTGGAAAATCTTATAGTCAAGAATCTGAAGCCGCATATCAAGTGGCTGTAAACACAGATGAAAATTATATTGGCGATGATCATTCCCCTGAATATCATACTCATTTAGATTCAGCAAAACAGTTATTGGGGAAAGCAATCCCCATGTGGATACGATATTCAGAACTTCGCCCGCAACAGGCTTGGATGGTTATACATCTTTTAAAGGATGCATTATTTGCATTAGACCGTTATCCTGAAATGGAAAGTATCCTAAAAACTATTCTTCAACATGATTCTAATAATATAGAAGTCATTGCATCATTGGCAGATATTTTTGCACAAAAGGGTGAGCATCATGAAGCCATTGAGTTTATTGATTCTGCATTAGAAAAAGATGATACCTCCCTATTGGTAAGATTAATTAAGTTAAAGCTACAGGCACGGTCGCAAAATGGTGGCAGTGAAATGACACGAGAGTTAGATGATATTATTCATTTTCTTGTGACAGATAAACAGTTTCAACGGTATAAAAATACATCACGTGATTCTGATGTAATTTGGCTATATGAAGCCAGTGGGGATGATATTCCAGAATGATGAAATTATTGTTTATAAGCATGGTTCTAATGAGTAATATGTGGGGTCAAGAAAATGTTGACCAATATATTGCAGATGTACAAATGGGTAAAATAAAAGATGCAAAGGCAGCACTTCCGGCATTATTGGCCGATTATCCCAATCACGCCAGTGTATTATTTTTATCTGCATTGTTGGAAGAGGATGGAGAAAAGGCAAAATCTCAATATCAGCAATTGTATAAAAATCATCCCAATACCCAATATAGTGATGATGCAGTTATGAAGATTGCTGAGTTTTATTATGCAGCGGGCTTATACATCCAGTCGGCAGAATGGGCAAAACGGATGGCGCTATATTATTCTCGCTCAGAGCATATGGACCGTGCAGTAAAGCTCTTTTTAAATGCCCTCATCATATCGGGAAGTAAAGATACGGCATTGTATTATTCTAAGGTGTTTAAAAAGCAATTCCCTAAAATGGATGTGGATACCAAACTTTCACAATTATTAAATGAGCATGAAGCTGAACCCGTAAATGCATCAGAAAAGACAGATGTTACTGTAAATAAAGATGTGAATGCCGG
>CAYQPE010000037.1:0-16401 GCA_964419445.1 uncultured bacterium | reverse complement strand
TAGCACCTTCTGTAAAGGAACAGTTCCTCAGTTACCCAATCCCTAAAGCAATTGTGGAAGAATACAAAAATTTAAATTATACATAACTACATAAGGTCTATGATGAATAAATATAAAGATCTAAACAACGTACATCTATCCATAAATAGTTACAATAAACAATATCCCCAATCTATTAAAAATAATGATGATTTTTGGGCGAAAATTTCTCAACGCATTCACTGGAAAAAGCCTTGGGTACACGTATCCAAAGTGGATTTTACCACAGCCCATATCAATTGGTTTTTGCAGGGTAAGCTCAATGTATCATATAATTGTATCGACCGACATGTGGAGCAGGGTCATGGCAATAAAATTGCTCTAATTTGGGAAGGTAATAATCCTGATGATGATAAAAAATATACATATAAAGAATTATTAGATGAGGTTTCTTCATTTGCCAATGTATTAAAATCTAAAAATATACATAAAGGTGATAGAGTGTGTATTTATATGCAAATGATTCCAGAGCTGGCAATTGCCATGCTGGCATGTGCCAGAATTGGTGCAATACATTCTATCGTATTTGGTGCATTTTCATCAAACTCATTACGAGATAGAATCAATGATTCTCAATGCAAAGCAGTAATCACACAGGATACGGGAGTACGTGGCACCAAAAAAGACATCCCCATGAAAGCGAATGTGGATAAAGCCCTTACTGAATGTCCATCTATAAAACATGTAATTGTGGTAAATCGTACAGGCACTCTTGTAAATATGGATAAAAATCGAGATTGTTGGTGGGAAGATGAAATGAAAAAAGCATCTACTATATGTGAGCCAGAATGGATGGATGCTGAAGATCCATTATTTATCCTCTATACTTCTGGTTCAACGGGAACACCAAAGGGGGTATTACACACCACTGGCGGATATTTAGTGTATGCATCATACACCCATGAGGTTGTATTTGATTATCATGAAGGTGACATTTACTGGTGTACAGCAGACATTGGTTGGATTACGGGGCATTCCTATATTATATATGGACCCCTTGCTAATAGAGCCACTACTCTCATGTTTGAGGGGGTTCCTAACTATCCTGATTTTAGCCGTTTTTGGCAAATAGTAGATAAGCATCAGGTGAATATATTTTATACTGCACCAACAGCGCTGCGAGCGCTAATGAAAGAGGGGGATAGTTTTGTAACCTCAACGAAGAGAACCTCTCTAAAACTATTAGGTACTGTTGGCGAAACTATTAAAAAACCGGAATGGGAGTGGTACTATAATGTTGTAGGTGATAAAAATTGCCCCATTGTAGACACCTGGTGGCAAACAGAGACCGGTGGAATTCTCATTACACCATTGCCTGCCAATAATTCGGAAAAGGCAGGGTCAGCCACCAAGCCATTCTTGGGAATAGAGCCTGTTTTATTAGATGAGTCCGGAGAGGAAATTACAGAAACTCCTGCTGAAGGATATCTCGCTATCAAAAAATCCTGGCCAGGGCAAATGCGAACAGTATATGGAAATCATCAACGGTTTTTTGACACATACTTTTCTCAATTTAAAGGCTATTATTTTACTGGTGACGGAGCTAAGCGTGATGAAGACGGCGATTATTGGATTACAGGAAGAGTGGATGATGTTCTCAATGTTTCTGGGCATCGATTGGGTACCGCTGAAATTGAAGGTGCAATCGGTCAACATAATGATGTTGCAGAGGCAGCAGTGGTGGGATTTGAACACCAAATAAAAGGTGAGGGGGTCTATGCCTTTGTAACGCTCATGTCAGGGGTTTCTCAAAAGCCAGAACTTGAAAATGAAATTAAACTGAAAGTCCGTGAGATTATTGGTCCCCATGCTAGCCCAGATAAAATTCAATTTTCACCCAGTTTACCCAAAACGCGTTCAGGTAAAATCATGCGACGCATATTAAGAAATATTGCACAAGGGAATATTGATAATCTTGGGGATATATCCACTTTGGCAGACCCTTCAGTAGTAAATGATTTAATTAAAAAACCCAATGAATCCACAGACTAAAGTTTGGACCACCATTGACCTTATAAATTGGGGAGAAGAATTTCTTTCTTCTAAGGGTATCTCTAATGCCAAATTGGAAGTAGAATGGTTTCTATGTCATGTGTTAAACTGTGAGCGCATTGATTTATATGTTCAATTTGAACAACCTCTCATGAAAAAAGAATTGGCTCATTTTAAATCAAACATTAAGCGTCGAGTTGACGGAGAGCCCTTTCAACATATAATAGGGAAAGGAGATTTTTACGGTCGCGATTATATAGTAAATAGCCATGTGCTTATCCCTCGCCCCGAAACTGAATTAATTATTGAAATTTTAAAACAGAAGGATAAGGTGGGTTCTATATTGGAAATTGGCACTGGCTCGGGTTGCATTGCCATCACTCTGGCCCTTGAAAGTCTCTCCACATCAATAATTGCAACCGATATTTCTAAAAATGCCCTTACCGTTGCTACACAAAACGCAGAAAATCATCAAGCTCAAAATATAAATTTTAAATTACACGATTTTTTACAAACAGACATTCACTCCACCTTTGATGTTGTGGTTTCAAATCCACCTTATATTGGAAAAGATGAAATAAAAAATCTCCAAACTGAAGTAAAAAATTATGACCCCATAACGGCCCTCACCGATAATGGGGATGGTTTCACATTTTATCGTCGATTTGCAGAAGTTGGGAACTCTCTCATTAATGAAAATGGATTTATGCTCTTAGAGTTTGGGGGTGAGCATCAAGTGTATACCATTAGAGATATATTTGAATCTAAAGGATTTGGAGTAAAATTTCACAAAGATCTCCAAAATACACCGCGTGTTGTTGAGGTAGATTTACTTTCCTAATAATTCCTTTAGTAAATTTTTCTTCAAAATTGCAGAGGATGTTACAATTCCTGAAAACATAGCACTGGTTACTCCCACCGTAAGCACATCTTGGCCTGTTAAATACATATTTTTTATATCTGTTTGGGGGCGTAGCCACCGTTGTCTGAATCTATCGGGAGTATGCTCAATACCATACATTTCTCCAATAGGATAATTGGCTAGACTATTTACTGTAAGGGGAGTTGATAGTTCATAATAGTCCATGGCTGATGCTGCCTGTGGCACATACTTATAAACTGTTTTCAGTAGCTCTTGTGAAATCTCTTCCTTGTACTGCTCATAAGAATCTCCTCGATTTTTCCATGGTAAATCCTGCCACTTTGAAAAGTGATCCCAATTTGCAACGGTTATGGCTTCCATGGTAGAATGATGAGGGTGAGTTTTCATGGCATGGGGGTCTTTTGCCGAGGGGAAAGAAACATAGACCACAGGAGGTGTATTTGTTTTTCCTTTTAAATACGCGTGTACATTCTTATCATGATTATAACTGGGATAAATCCATAAATTAGTATTACTTAATTGAAGCGATTCTGCAGATTGATTTAATCCCATATATAGAGAATGATAACTAAACGTTGGCGTCACCGAATTCATCTGTTTTCTAAACTTATCATATGATGAATGTGTGGGCAACATCTTACCAAATGTATTCATAACGCCTGCAGAACTAATAATGGTGGATCCATGAATTTCATCGCCATTTTTTAGTTTTACCCCGATGGCCTTCCCCTTTGATGTTAAGATTTCATCTACCCCTGCATTTACAAAAACCTTCCCTCCTAATTTTTCTATATAGTCTGTGGTTGTTTCTGCAATGCGTCGAGATGTTCCAATGGGGTAATTCCCACCATCCAAATAATGGCGAACTACCAATGCATGCATGGCAAAACTGCTTTCAGAAGGGGGCAAACCATAGTCTCCCCATTGACCCGTAAGTACACCCAAAATAGTTTCATCATTAAAGATTTCCATAATGGCATCTCGTGTAGTAATATCAGAAAATTGATGATGAGGATTGGCCATTTTTTTATATGTGAGTTTGCTTAACCAATTGGGAAGTGCTTTGTTGGCATAAAAGGGTAACCCACTTTTTACCGAAGCATTAATGAGAGAAATATACTTCTCAAATTTTTCACGTGTACCCGGAAAATATTCCACCATGTCATCAATAAATCGTGTGTAAGGTGCATTAAAATTATACTCCTTATCAGGAAATATAATCCGGTCATAGTTATCATTCATTTTATGCCATTCAAGTTGGCCATCAGTAACAAAATCAAACATTTTTCTCACAGGAGAATTAAGATTATGGACCTCTCCAATATAATGTATGCCAACATCCCATTCGTAATTTTTACGCTTAAAGGTGTGGGTCCAACCACCAACCTTGAAATGTTTTTCTAATATGAGTACGCGCTTTCCATATGTAGAAAGTATGGCCCCACATGTAAGTCCACTCATCCCAGAGCCAATAATAATAACATCAAATTTTTCAGATGTTTGAGATTTCCAGCTATGCCATTTTTTCATCAATTCTCCTCAATTCCATAGGAAATATACAAGGGTTTATTACCCAATTCCCATGCATCTAATTTGGGCATAATGGCTGTAAATATTGATGATGTAATCCATTTTATAATGCTTTCATATATTCGAGGCTGAATGGAACAGGGTCAAATCCCAAGTTCACATTGATTTTATACATAGGATTGTTTTCCTCATTGTCCGTGCGAATTTCATGAAAGCCTCGTTCTTTGAGACGTGATAGAGCTTCAATTTTTAAAGCCGTTGCCAACCTTTTTCGCCTAAAATCACGCCTTACCCCCAAATTATCTGTCCAACATTTCTTTGGTTCAGTTTTATAAGTAGATAATTTTGTACATCCCACATATTCACCATTAGGGCTAACAATTATAAGTTCGATTCCATAGTTGTCAGTTTCAAAAATTTTATGTTCTTTTCGCCATAAATCGTAATTTGGCCGAGTGGGAATTATACCTTCAGGATATGGCATATCTTTAAAATAAGCCCATCGCAGTTCTTCAAGTTTTTCATAATGTTCATTTGAATTAATACTTTCTAATTTAGGCTCTAAAAAGGTAAATCCCTGAGCTTTCACCTCATTAACTGTTGATTGATACTGTGATAAATCTGCCTGTTGTAGTGTTAACTTATACTCTCGATTCGTTGAAATGTGGTTAAACCCGTACTTAGCTAAAAATGCTTTACCCCACTCCCAATTTGGATGGTCATACACAAAGCTATGTATATGAGTACACCCCACCTTTTTTACACGATTAACAAACTCATTAAAAATTAAAGTTCCCATGCCTTGATGTTGATGATTAGGGTGAACATACAATTCAAAATAGGCAATATGATTATTTTCTTTTCGACCTTGAATGATATGAATACAACCTATAGGTTCCTTTTCTTTGTATGCTATAAGTTTATCTCGGTAGTAATTGGTATCACGAACTGCCCAATTTTTCATAATTTCTTGTGGGTCAGGAATATAATCGTGTGCAATGAGGCCTTCAATAGTACACATTTTTTGGGCATCTGCAAGGGTTTCATCCCATGAATTAATTTTTATCATTTCTCTTTGCTGTCCATAACAAAAGTTACGGGACCATCATTTACCAATTCTACATCCATCATGGCCGCAAACTGACCCCTTTGTACCGGAATGTTTTTTTCTGTCAACATTTCACAAAATTTTTCATATAGCAACTCTGCCATTTCTGGTGGTGCTGATGTTGAAAAACTTGGGCGACGACCCTTTCTCCAGTCACCACAGAGTGTAAATTGACTTACAACTAAAATGGAGCCTTTCACATCATGGATTGAAAGATTCATATTTTTTTGGTCATCGGGAAATATTCTAAAAGTGGAAATTTTGTCCGTTAAGAATTGTGCATCAGATTCTGTATCATCTTTTGAAATACCTAATAAAACAAGGAAGCCGTGCTTTATGCTGCCGACAATCTTTTCATCTGCGGTAACTGATGCAGATTTTACACGCTGTAAAACGGCAATCATAAATTCAAACTAGCTAATCCATACATTGGTTTCACCAAAACAATCGCGTAATTTTTTCATAAAATCTTGTGACGATGTTACTCTTAGCTTCCGTGAACGAATACATTGGGAATTCCCACGAGAGCTCAAAAGATGCACTATCAAATGACAAGATCCCTTATGGGTTTGTGCTAAAGATGTTAACTGGTCGATGTGTCCATTTCCTTCTACATTAAAGGGAAACCGGATATTTATAGATCGGCTCATTTTTTGCCGAACTTGCTCAATGGGGAAAATGTCCTCACCAATAAATTTTAACGTATCAGAGTCATCTGCCCGATTAGATGGTGAGCCTATAATAAATACTTTTTCATCGGTGTAAATCTGTTTTCTACATTTTTCAAATGCGTCGTTAAAAACAAAAATTTCAGCCTGACCCTGCATACCATCTACGCTAACAATTGCCCAGGGTCTATTTTTTTTATCAAAACGCTGATTCACATTGGTGATGATGCCGCCCACTTTAATTTTTTCTGGCAATGTTGATGGAAGATCCAACATATCCACATTACTAAATTCTTTCAAATCATCGTAAAATGGTTCAAGGGGATCACCGGACAAATAAAATCCTATAAGATCCTTTTCTCTTGTAAGGCATTCTTCTGAAGTCCATTCCTCAGACTCTTTAAGGTCTGGAGTTGGTACACTTTCAGTGGTTCCAGCTTCCCCACCAAACAAACTGGCTTGGGATGAATTTTTATCTTCTAAAAAACGTTGACCATATTTTATGGCTGTGTCCACTGCATCAAACATTTGTGCACGATGTCCAGATAGTCCATCACATGCCCCCACTTGAACCAGACTTTCTAATACTTTTCGGTTAACATTTCCTTCAATTTTGCATAAATCAAATAAAGTTTTAAATACCCCTTTTTCATCTCGATGTGCAGCAATCATTTGGGCTGCTTTTGTCCCAACATTTTTTACTGCTGATAACCCAAAACGGATATCCCCTTCTTTCGTTGGCCTAAATTCAGCATAGGAGCTGTTCACGTCTGGAGGTATAATAGAAATTCCCATAGCACGTGATTCATGAATTAGTTTTACAACATCATCGGTTTTGTTGATGACCGACGTCATATTGGCTGCCATAAATTCTGCAGGATAATGGGCTTTTAACCAAGCGGTTTGATAAGCTACAATGGCATATGCAGTTGAATGGCTTTTGTTAAATCCATATTGGGCAAATTTTTCCAATAAATCAAAAATTTCAGTGGCTATTTTTTTATCTATATTCTGTGCAAGGGCGCCATCAACAAAATCAATTTTAAAGGATGCCATTAAATCTATTTTTTTCTTACCCATTGCACGACGCATCATATCACCTTGAGCCAATGTGAAGCCGCCAATCTCTTGGCTAATTTGCATCACTTGTTCTTGATAAACAATGATACCATTGGTTTCTTTTAAAATGGGCTCCAATTTAGGATGCATATATTTAATTTTGGATTCACCATTTTTCCGGGCAATAAATTCAGGAATATTTTGCATAGGACCCGGTCGATATAGGGCATTCATAGCGATTAAATCTTCTATACATGTAGGCTTTAGTTGTTTTAAATACTCCTGCATTCCATTGGATTCAAACTGAAATATGCCAACTGTACGCCCTTGGGCAAAAAGGTGAAATACTTTTTCATCATGTAAATCTAGTTTATCAATATCAACTTCAATGCCATGATGTTGCTTTACCATCAAACATGCTTTATCAATAACCGTCAAGTTGCGGAGGCCAAGGAAATCTAATTTTAATAAGCCTAAATCCTCAAGCCCTGTCATTTCAACTTGTGTAGCCACATCCCCTGTTGATGGATGCTTATATAGTGGTACATAGTCTGTTAGCGGTCCCGGTGATATTACCACACCAGCAGCATGGGTGGATGCATGTCGATGCATTCCCTCTAAAACTTTGGAATAATCTAATAGCTCTTTATGTGTTTCATCAATTTGTGCAACTTTTGCAAAATCTGGATTTTTCTTCTCCGCATCTTTAAGCGTTATATCCAATTCATCGGGAACCATTTTGGCAATTCTGTCTACTTCACCGTAACTTAATCCCAACACGCGTCCCACATCACGGAGAGATGATTTAGCCTTCATGGTTCCAAAGGTTATAATTTGTGCAACTGAATTATGGCCATAAGCATCTTTAATATAATTAATTACATTTTCACGACCTTCAATACAAAAGTCAATATCAATATCGGGCATGGTTACCCGGTCTGGATTCAAAAATCGCTCAAAAAGTAAATTGTATTTGATAGGATCAACATCGGTGATGCCCGTACAATATGCCACAATGGAGCCTGCTGCAGACCCACGCCCCGGACCTACAGGAATTAAATTGGTTTTTGCATATTTTACAAAATCTTGAGTGATAAGAAAGTATCCTGCAAATCCCATTTTTTTTATGACACCCAATTCAAAGTCTAGTCGCTGTTGAATTTCAGGTGTAATTACGGGGTATCGCTCTTTAAGTCCCAATTCACAAATTATCCGCAAATACTCATCGGGGTTTTCTGTGCCTGCCACCTCTGGAATAGGAAAGTTGGGTAAATGATATTCTCCCATGGGAATATCTACTTTGCATTGTTCTGCAATGCGTAATGTGTTTTCTAATGCTTCTGGAGTATCTTTAAATAATTGATACATCTCATCGGCAGATTTTATATAAAATTGTCGTGGTTCGTATCGATGTCGCTTCGGGTCATTTCTATCCTTACTGGTACCCAAACAAAAGAGTACATCATGGGCTTCCCAATGCTCTTCTAAACAATAATGATTATCATTAGTAGCCACCAAAGGGATGCTAAGCTCTTTTGCCACTTTCTTTAAAATTTCATGTGATGCAAGTTCCTCTGGGATATTGTGGTTTTGCAGTTCAATATAAAATCTATCGGGGAAGATTTCCATATATTCTATGGCAGCCTGCTTACAGCCTTCATAGTTCCCCTGAGCAGCATATCGTGTTACCTCACCGGCTAAACATGCAGATGTTGCAATTAAGCCTTCATTATATTGCCGGAGCAATTCTTTATCTACACGAGGCTTATAATAGAATCCATCTAGATATCCAATAGATACCAGCTTCATCAAATTTTTATAGCCAGTTTCGTTCATGCACAATAATACTAGGTGATGGTATCCCCATGCATTCCCGCCTTTACCCACACTGCGTTCAGTATGCTTTCCAGCAGATACATAAATTTCACATCCCAGTATAGAATTGATTCCAGCTTTTTGTGCTTTTTTATAGAATGGAATCATTGAGAATAGATTTCCATGCTCAGTAACGGCGATGGTATCCATACCCAAATCATCAACTCGATCGCACATCATTTGAACAGACTGGGCTGCATCCTGTAATGAAAAATCAGTGTGATTATGGAGGTGAACGAAGTCAGCCATAGCGTAAATTTTCTTCTTTTAAAGTGATGAGCAAAGGATGGTAATCATTCCACCGAATGTTATCCATTTAGTCACTCGAGATATTATTGCACAACCGGAAGAAGTAGGGTTCTTCCGCAGGAAAAATATACTGAGAATCAACGGAATTTCCACAGTGAAAAGGAGTGTGATAGCATATAAGTTTCCATAAGTATTATTCATATATGGTATCCACCATAATCCACAAAAAAGGATGATCAACCCATATATTAGATATAAGGAATTTTTTATTCCAAATTTTACAGGGAATGTGCTGGCTCCATTGATTTCATCGCCCTCAATATCTGCAATATCTTTTATAAGTTCACGAATAAAGGAAAGACCAAACGCCAGCCATGCAGGTGTCCACATAGTATTGACTTCTTCAGTAAAGGCTGCCTCCGAAAATAAAAACACCACCCCTAAAACTGACGCAATAGCCATATTGCCTATCAACGGTATAGATTTAAATATTGGTGTATATAACACCAGTATTGGAAGTACAAAAAACAATGCAATTTCTATAGCTAATGAAGGAAGACTGAATGCTGTATATATGCCCAATGTATAGAGAATAAACATATAAATTGTGGCAGACCATACTGAAATTTCTCCAGATGGTAGTGGGCGGTTCGGTTGATTTTTTTTATCGATATTGATATCGAAAATATCATTCAGAATATTCGATGCACCTGCAAAAGTTATTACTACTACAGTGGCATGAAAAATTTGTGAAGTATGATTGAGAGCACCAAGAAGAAATGCAGCTATAATAACCGATAGCGCTGAAAATATTAAATTCAGTGGCCGCAAAAGGTTGATATATGAAAAAATTGCCTTCAATTTATAGGTGAATTTAAGAGGGAAAAATGAATTTCACATTTCAATTGTGGAATTGACTCTATATTTTTTAGTTTAATGCATAGAATATAACCGGATAAATCATGGATGTTGCTACCCTAACTCAATTTTTTAAATATTGTACTATTATAAATGGTTTAATATTTCTACTTTGGACACTTTTAATAATGTTTGTACCAAATTTTATTTATAATATACAGAGTTCACTTTATCCCATCCCCCGTGAAAAATATAATATTATTATGTATGTATTTTTAGGTGTATTCAAAATGATGTATATCTTTTTTAATGTGTTGCCCTTTATTGTATTATACTCTTTTTGTAGCAAACCGTTTTAAGTGACTTTTATTATAACAAAATATTTAGCAACAGCGTTCATCGTAGTATTGGTATCTGAGATTGCCAAAAAAAGCGACAAATTAGGTGCATTAATTTCATCGCTACCCCTGGTAACTATAATGGTATTATTATGGCTTTATTTTGAAAAACAGTCTATAGAAAAAATTGCCTATCATGCATATTATACCTTTTGGTATGTTTTGCCGACTCTGCCAATGTTTTTAATAATTCCTAAGCTATTACAGAATGGTATGTCATTTATTGTTTCTCTCTTTATTGGCATAGGGGTAACATTTATAAATTTTATCATAATTGTCTTTGTTGGCCGATATTGGGGTGTAGAATTAATACCATAAATGAATATTAACGATCAATAATGGTAATATCGTTTTTATAAAATGGTTTCATCTAAGGTGTGATGATTAATCTAAAAACGATTATGTCAATTGACGATAAAATGAGCGGTACTATCATTTCAGAAAAAATTACATCGAAACAAAATTTATTAAATTATCCTGGACAACCCCCATTAAGTGAAGAATGAATCCTCAAAAAGTATGTATGGTTTTAAGTAAATTTCGCACACTTTCATCAAGGGAATTATGGATAAGAAAATAAGAATTGTCATGGCAAAGCCAGGGTTAGATGGTCATGATCGTGGAATTAAAATTTTAGCACGGGCATATCGTGATGCCGGTATGGAGGTCATTTATTTGGGATTGCGACAAACTCCAGAGATGATTATAAATGCTGCCATTCAAGAAGATGCCGATGTAATTGCCCTCTCCGTTCTCAGTGGCGCACATATGACTATATTCAAAAAAGTAAAATCTCTCATGAATGATGAGGGGTTGAATGATGTCCTCCTCACAGGTGGGGGAATTATTCCTGAAGAAGATATGACATCATTGTCGAACGAAGGTGTGGGTAAATTGTTTGGGCCTGGAACCTCTGTAAATGAAACCATAGATTATATAACCGCGTGGGTAAATGAGCACAGAAAATAAATCTCAACTTCTTAATGAAATGCGAGAAAAAGCCCGTGAAGGTGGCGGTGCTCAACGCGTACAAAAGCAACATGATAAAGGTAAACTCTCTGCCAGAGAACGCATAGAAATTCTTCTTGATAAAAATTCATTTGTAGAGATGGATATGTATGTAACCCATCGATGTAATGACTTTGGAATGGAAGAAAAAAAATTCCTTACTGATGGTGTGGTAACGGGATATGGTACTATAGATGGTCGTAAAATCATGGTTTTTTCTCAAGATTTTACCATTTTTGGTGGCTCTCTTTCTGAAACTTTTGCCAAAAAAATCTGTAAAGTTATGGAAATGGCATTAAAATTAGGTGTTCCAGTTATTGGTTTAAATGATTCGGGAGGCGCAAGAATTCAAGAGGGTGTGGTAAGTCTTGCTGGTTATGCAGATATTTTCCTTCAAAACACGTTAGCATCAGGTGTAGTCCCTCAAATATCAGCCATTTTGGGGCCATGTGCTGGTGGAGCCGTTTATTCTCCAGCTATTACAGATTTTATCTTTATGGTAAAAGGTACAAGCCACATGTTTGTAACGGGGCCCAATGTAGTAAAAACTGTTACCCATGAAGATGTATCAATGGAAGATTTGGGTGGGGCCAATACTCATGCAGAAAAATCTGGGGTATCCCATTTTGTGTGCAAAAACGAAGTAGAGGTATTGCAGGGCATCCGAAAACTGCTATCTTACCTCCCCCTTAATAATTTGGATGATGCACCCTTTTCAGAAAACTTTACTGCACCTCAAGTAGAAAACCTAGATGATATTATACCGGATAACCCCAATAAGCCCTATGATATGCATGATGTAATTGGGAATATCGTAGATAAAGATTCTTTCTTTGAAGTTCACGAAAATTATGCGCAAAATATAATTATAGGATTCGCTCGAATTGGTGGACATTCTGTTGGGATTGTTGCCAACCAACCAGCACATTTGGCCGGTGTATTAGATATTGATTCATCATTAAAGGCTGCACGATTTGTACGTTTTTGTGATGCCTTTAACATCCCTATTGTAACTTTTGAGGATGTACCTGGATTCCTTCCTGGAACAGACCAGGAGTGGCGTGGCATTATAAAGCATGGCGCAAAATTACTCTATGCTTATGCTGAAGCCACGGTACCAAAACTCACTATAATTACTCGAAAGGCCTATGGTGGGGCCTATGATGTAATGTCATCAAAGCATATTCGTGGTGATATCAATTTAGCATGGCCAACTGCAGAAATTGCTGTAATGGGACCTAAAGGGGCTGTGGAAATTATTTGGAAAAATCATATTGAAAATGCAGATAACCCTGAAGAAAAGATGGAATCATTGCAAAATCAATACCGAGAAAAATTTGCAAATCCTTATGTCGCTGCTGAACATGGCTATATTGATGATGTAATTCATCCACATGAAACGCGAGGGCGGTTAATTTCTGGCCTTGAACTTCTTGAAACTAAGGTGGATACCAACCCCAAAAAGAAACATGGGAATATACCTTTATAGATTATGGGTATAGATATCCAAAATATTGAAGAACTAGAACATGCCTTTGCTGACAATTTTGGTACGCCGTACTTCCCTGTATTGGCTGATTATTATTTAAAAAATAAAGACTTTAACCGTGCACAAAAAGTGTGTGAATTAGGATTAAAAAGTGCACCATACAACACGGATGGAAAGTTTATACTCTCCAAAGTACATCTTTATCAAAATAAAGTAATTCAGGGTGAACGGTTGCTCAAACAAGTAGTAGATGAAAACCCTGTTCACATCATTGGATTGCGAATTTTAATTGAAGTGATGTGTTCTTTGAAGCGAAGCAAAAAGTCAATTAAAAAATATGTTCGCCGAATTTTAGATGTTCTCCCAGAGGACACCGAGGCGTTGGCATTACTTTCTGAGTTGGACAATCCAGAAACTATTGAGAAACCACCCGTTGAAACGCCTGTAGAGGATGTTCCTGAATTTGTAAAAAATACCACTGATGATCCCACGGTGTTGCCTCCGGTAAAAGAAAAAACCAAACCGCCAAAATCTGTTCCTGCAAAGGTGGTTGTGGCACCTCCAGAAGAAGTGGTTTTTGATGTGAAAATGAATATGGCCACCTTTACCATGGTGAATGTTTTAAAATCACAGAAAAATTATCGACAAGCCCTTTCTATTTTGAGCAAGTTAGAAGAAAAAGGTGCAGATGCAAAACGTATAAAAAAAGCACGCACTGAATTAGAAAAACTGTTGGCACAACAAGACTAAATCTGCTCATTTCATGCCCTCATCTAAAAAGTTTGATGTTTCAGAATTTGAAAATACCATATACAAAGATCCTCAACGATATGATGATGAATATTGGTGGAAAAGTGATGATTTTGAATTTTGGAAGCACATTTACAATAAAGCTTCTGGAAATAAAGTTTTAGAGCTTGCGTCAGGCACGGGCCGCTTAGCTATTCCACTTATCCGTGAAGGTGCTAAATATACAGGCATTGAAATTTCTCCCCAGTTTTGCGCACAAAGTATTGAAAAGTTAAAATCTCATCATATGGATTTTAACATCCATGAGGGCGATGTTAGAAATTTTGATTTAAATGAAACCTTTGATTTGATCTTCATTGGCTTTAACTCTTTTTTACATTTATTAGAAAATAATGATGCGGACGCATGCCTTCAATGTGTAAAAAAACACATGCATAAAAAGACCTTATTCGTCATCGATATCTTTGTACCCAATCCCCTTTTTTTATACAGACCTGAAATTCGATATCCCGTTATGGAGTATAAAGATTCTGAAACCAATGAGTTGGTAACGGTGGAAGAAACCAGTGTGTATAACCCTGAAACTGAAATAAATAAAATTACATGGTATTATAATACAGCCCAAAAGAAGGACGATACTGTTTACTCTTTTACCATGAGAATGTATTTTCCAGATACTATGAATCGCCTCCTAGTAGAAAATGGGTTTGAAATATTAGAGATGTTTGGTTCACATAATTTTGATGAGTTTGAAGAGTCTAGTGAACTTCAAATTTATATGTGTAAAAAATGAAAAAAGAAACTAATGCACTCATAGGGCTTGACTCTCGCTTCCAACGATTGGTAGATGAATTTGGATATCCAAATTACCAAAAAGAAAAAGATTATTTTGAAGCATTGGTACGCAATATTGTGTATCAACAACTCAGTGGCAAGGCTGCATCTACAATTTTCTCGCGTTTTTTGAATTTGTTTGATTCTAATCAATTTCCACAACCCGCAGATATAATTTCCGTAAACAAAGATACATTGCGAAGCGTGGGGCTCTCTAATCAGAAAGTTTCCTATATATTGGACCTTTGTGAAAAATGCATAAATAATGATTTAGATTTTACATCTATAGATAAACTTGATGACCAGGAAGTGTCACAGAAACTTGTTCAAGTGAAGGGCATTGGTCAGTGGACGGCCGATATGTTCCTCATGTTCACATTAAACAGGCTGGACGTATTTCCTTTAGGAGATTTGGGGGTTAAAAAGGGGGTGCAAATTTTTGAAAAACTACAAGACTTGCCCCGTGAAAAAGAAATGGCTACAGTGTCTTTACAATGGCAGCCTTATAGAACTCTTGCTGCATGGTATATGTGGAAATTAGTAGATGGACCCTTCGAATGGTAAATATTACTCATATTTTCTTTGATTTATTTGGTGTATTGTTGGGAATAGATCAATCCACCATTATTCGTCACATATCCAAAAAAATAAACCTGCCCTATTTAGAAACAAAGGACATTGTAATGGGTGAAATTTTTATGCGATTAGAACGTGGTGAGATTCAGTTTAAACAATATTTTCAGGATCTCCAGTATGCCCTTCCAAATGGTGAGATATTAAGTTACGATGAGTTTAAAATTATGTGGACAACTAATAAAATTGATGAGCTGCCCGCAGTGGAGCTACTCCCTGCTTTAAAAGAAAAATATGCACTATATATTATATCAAATACCAGCGAAGCACATATCGCTCAACTTAAAACGCAGTTTACATTATTTTCTAATTTTGAATATATTATAACATCGGAAGCAGCAAAAAGTCGAAAGCCGTCTATTGAAATATTTAGCTATACGCTCAATAAAACAGGGGCCATTCCAGAATCATCAGTGTTTATAGATGATATGTATAGCAATGTTAGTGCAGCCAAAAATCTTGGCTTTTGTTCACACCATTATACAAACTATGAAGAATTTAACAAATTTATCATATCTCTACGTTAGCTAATCATCATAGTCATCATAATCATCATAATCATGTAAATGCTTTTCAATATCCTTAAGCTCATCATCGCTCGGACCTTTATAGCCATTTTCTAAATTTAGTTCTTCGTTTCTCATTTTTTTCTCCTTTTTTAAGTCAACTGCTAATCAATTTTAAGCGGTCCATATATATAAATAATTGATATAGGTCACTAGTTTCAAAATTGCTGTAAATTTTACTATGTCCATTGAACGAAAACTTGCCGCCATCATGTTTACTGATATTGCTGGGTATACCAAGCAGATGTCTAAAGATGAAGCGGTAGCGATAAGTCTTTTAAATAAGAAAGAATCTGTACTTAAACCTCTTATTAAAAAACATAATGGTACGTATGTGAAAAGCACGGGTGATGGCTCATTATCTCACTTTAACTCTGCTGTTGATGCTGCTACGTGTGCTAAAAGACTCCAAGAATCCATATATGATGATAAAGACTTAAATGTTAGAGTTGGTGTTCATTT
>CAYQPE010000036.1:0-16535 GCA_964419445.1 uncultured bacterium | reverse complement strand
GCATCAAGACCTTCTTGGATAGTAGCATAGTCTTCTGGGATTAAAATAGTCTCAGCAAAGCCAAGTGTGAGGATAGGTAGTAGAAATAAGATTCTATTCATGGGAGTAATATACGAAAAAATATTTCAAAATGGGTGTGAGGGATTATATGTAAGTATATGTAAATGAATTGATAAAAATTAGAGGATTAGATTTTTGCGACTTTTTTAATTCACTACTCTTGTTCTTTCTTGTTCTACATTTTTAAAATTGAGTAAATTTTCCCTCTCGATTTTATACCGATTTTTAATCACACAAAGGATTATTTATGAGCAATTCTATTTACCGAGTACCCCCGGCAGTTAATGAGCCTATATCGTCATTTGCACCTGGCACTGTTGAACGTGCATCATTACAGGCAAAATTAACAGAAATGTCTGCAGACACTGTAGATATTCCCATTATCATCAATGGTAAAGAAATTCGTACAGGAAATACAGCTAATTGTGTAATGCCTCATAATCATGGACATGTGTTGGGTAGTTATCATAAAGCCGGAGAAAAAGAAGTTCAAATGGCTATTGAAGCATCCATAAATGCACGACAAGCATGGGCAGAAATGCCGTGGGAAGCACGAGTGGCAATTTTCAAAAAAATGGCTTCGTTGTTACAGGGACCATTTCGAGATATTATCAATGCTGCCACCATGTTGGGCCAAAGCAAAAATGCCTTTCAAGCTGAGATTGATGCGGCTTGTGAATTGATTGACTTTTTTAATTTCAATTGCGAATATGTTCAACAAATTTATACAGAGCAACCCCCTTATTCACCTGACGGAATGTGGAATCAGGTAGAATATCGAGGTTTAGAAGGATTTGTATTTGCAGTTACTCCATTTAATTTTACATCTATTGCTGCAAATTTACCTACTGCGCCTGCATTAATGGGTAATGCTGTGGTGTGGAAACCTGCATCATCATCTGTTTATTCTGGTTATTTCTTGATGAAATTATTCAAAGCTGCGGGCTTACCAGATGGTGTTATCAACTTTGTTCCGGGCTCAGGTGCACAAGTGGGTGACCCTGTAATGGAAAGTGAACATTTAGCTGGAATCCATTTTACTGGATCTACGGCTGTGTTTCAAGGCATGTGGAAAAAAGTAGGTGAAAATATTCACAAATATAAAACATATCCACGTATCGTAGGTGAAACTGGGGGTAAAGATTTCATCTTAGCACATCCATCAAGTGAAGTAGATGGATTGGTTACTGCCATGATTCGTGGTGCCTATGAATATCAAGGTCAAAAATGTTCTGCTGCATCTCGCTGCTATATTCCATCAGATTTATGGGATGAAGTGAAAACTAAATTTGTAGAACAAGTGGCAACCATTAAAATGGGTGATGTAAGTGATTTCTCAAACTTCGTAAATGCAGTGATTGATGAAGCCGCATTTGATAGTATTACATCATACATTGACTATGCTAAAAATGCTGACGATGCAGACATCATTTGTGGTGGTGTATATGATAAATCAACAGGGTATTTTGTTGAACCTACTGCCATAGTAACCACCAATCCTCATTTTAAGACAATGGAAGAGGAAATATTTGGTCCTGTACTCACCATTTATGTGTATGATTGGGATGATTCCCATAATGATAAATCATGGGAAGATATTTGTAAAGTAGTAGATTCTACCTCTGAATATGCATTAACTGGTGCAATCTTTTCTCGATGCAGGGAAACCATTAATGCTGCACGTAGGCATTTGGTACATGCTGCAGGAAACTTCTATATAAATGATAAACCTACAGGTGCTGTTGTAGGGCAACAACCATTTGGTGGTAGTCGTGCATCAGGAACCAATGATAAAGCGGGATCCGCTGCAAACCTTATGCGATGGGTGTCACAACGGACGGTGAAAGAAACATTCGTACCACCTATAGATTATCGTTATCCATTTTTAGAAACTGAATAACCATAACCGCATGATTCATATTTCATCTGAAATATCACCGCTTAAATCGGTGATTGTTCATCGCCCCGGAGATGAGCATCGATATGTGGGGCCGCACAATATTGTGGAATGGATTCACAAAGATGGTCAATTGGTACATAATCCTAATTATCTCTTATTTGACGATTTAATTCAACCCCAACGCGCAGCCAATGAACATAATCAGTTATCTAATGTATTGGCATACTTTACGGGAAGAGATAATACTATTCAATTCACCGAATTACTTCATGATATTTTAGAGGATGACAATGCTCGATACCAATTAATTGAAAATTGTTGTAAGCTCGAAGCGGATAGCTATAATCATCACCTTACAGATTCACGAAAAAGTGAACTTGTTAATATGCGTACAGATGATTTAATTCATGTACTCCTTGCCGGTTCATTAACAGATTCAGACGCAGATAAATATTTTACTTATCCCATCCCTAATCTCATTTTTACTCGTGATATTGCTGCAGTAGTGGGAAATACGGCCATCCTTACATGGGGCCGACGTCGTGTGAGAAAACGTGAAAATATACTCTCAAAGTTTGTTCTTACCTATCACCCTTTATTTGCAGATGTGGAGGTATATGATTTCCATGAAAAACATCCCAATTTATCTGTTGAAGGCGGTGATATTATTGTCTTTGGAGAAGGGTCAATTTGTATTGGGATAAGTGAACGGACACCCTCGGAAACAGTAGATGCATTATTGCCTTTATTTTTTAAAGAGGGGTTTGAACGAGTATATGCCGTTGATTTACCAAAACTGCGAACATTGATGCATCTTGATACTATCTTTACTCGCATCAGTACCGATGAAGTTTTGGTATATCCTCCTTTATTTATTCATGGGAAATATAATGGAGAGCAGGTAAAAACTCATCGAATACTGCCAGGTGAAACGGTGGAAACATCCACCGCTAGCCATAAAACATTATTAGAATTAATGGCAGAGGATAGTATACACCTTACACCTATAAACTGTGGTGGACAAAGCCTTTTGAACCAAGATAGAGAACAATGGACTGACGGTGCCAATGCCTTTGCCATCAAACCCGGAATTATTGTGGGTTATGAGCGAAATACCAACACCCTAGAAGAATTACGTAAATCGGGATATAATGTCATTACTGCCCAAACTTTCCTTTCTGCACCACATCAATATGAATCTGGAAAAATTATGATTACCATAGAAGAATCTGAACTTTCTCGTGGTCGTGGCGGTGCACGGTGTTTGACACTTCCCCTATTACGGGAGGATGTGCATGAGTAGGCAAAATCCTACAGTCATTATTGCATTGGGAGGGAATGCTATATCCCCCAAGAACGAAGCTGGAACTATTGATCAGCAATTTGAACATACTCGGGATAGCCTTAAAGGTGTAATGAGTTTTGTGAGGAAGCGATACAACATCTGTATTACACATGGTAATGGTCCACAAGTGGGTGCAGAATTGCTTAAAAATGAAATAGCAGAAAAAGAAATTCCTCCACTCCCATTGGGAGTATTGGTGGCAAACACCCAAGGTGCAATTGGATATATGATTCAGCAGTCATTACAAAATGCACTATACCACGAAGATACAAATCGTGAAGTGGTAACCTTTATCTCTCAAATGAAAGTAGATGGGGATGACCCAGCCATTGATAATCCAAATAAGTTTATTGGAAAGCGATATTCTACTGATGATGCAAAGGTAATGTCAGAAAAATATGGATGGACGTTAAAAGAGCAAGAGCCCAATGAATGGCGTCGCGTAGTTCCATCCCCTACTCCATTATACATTTTTAATGGGAAATCAATCAAGCATCTAGTTGAATTTGGGACAATCGTCATTGCTGGTGGTGGCGGTGGAATTCCTGCATACAATAAGGGTGATGGCACATTAAATGGCTTAGATGGCGTAATAGATAAGGATGTGTCTGCAGCGCTTTTAGGCCGTGTGTTAAAAGCTGAAGAGCTTTTTATTGTTACTGATGTAGATAATATATATTTGAGTTTTAATACACCAGATCAACAAGTAGTAACCCATGCCACTACTGAAGAGCTACGTACATGGCTAAATAATGGTGAATTTGGTGAAGGAAGTATGGCTCCAAAAATTAGAGCGGCTATTTACTTTTTAACTCATCATGGTAAAAAAGTAGTGATTTCATCATTACATAAAATTGAAGATGCAATAGACGGCAACGCCGGAACAATAATTACCAATTAAAGGACAATTATGAAAATACATGAATATCAAGGTAAAGAAATTCTAAAACAATACAATGTACCTATTCAGGACGGATATGTTGTTGAAGACATCTCAAAAATAGAATCTACTATTGAAAACGTTCGTCGTGATTTTAACACAGATGCAGTAGTGGTAAAAGCCCAAATCCATGCAGGTGGACGTGGAAAAGGTGGAGGCGTAAAATATTCCTCAACAGTGGAAGCTGCCCTTGAAAATGCGCATAATATTTTGGGCATGGACTTAATCACTCACCAAACAGGACCAGAAGGTCAAAAAGTGAGAAAGCTCTACATAACTGAAGCCCTTGATATTGAAAAAGAATTCTACATTGCCATTACTTTAGATCGTGCCTTGGGTAAAGATGTATTCATGGTTTCTACTGAAGGCGGCATGGAAATTGAAAAGGTTGCAGAAGAGACACCTGAAAAAATCGTAAAAGAATGGATTGATCCACTATTAGGGATGAAGTCTTTCCAAGCCCGTAAATTGGCTTTTGGATTAGGTCTTAGTGGTGATGCTTTTAAAACGGCATGTAAAGTATTTGTAAATATGTATAAATGCTATACCGAAACTGATGCTACCATCGTTGAAATAAATCCATTGGTGTTGACTGATGATGGTAAAATTGTGGCATTAGATGCGAAATTCAATTTTGATGGGAATGCCATGTATAGGCATCCACAAATTGCAGACATGCGAGATACTCACGAAGAAGACCCTACAGAATTGGAAGCCAGTCAATATAACCTAAATTATATTAAATTAGATGGAAATGTGGGCTGTATGGTAAATGGTGCGGGATTGGCAATGGCTACAATGGACATCATAAAATTAGCCGGAGGTGAGCCTGCAAACTTTTTAGATGTTGGTGGTGCAGCCAATGTTGAAACTGTAAAAAATGG
Source organism: uncultured bacterium (assembly GCA_964419445.1). GTDB lineage: Bacteria > Fidelibacterota > Marinisomatia > SCGC-AAA003-L08 > D37C17 > JABHHG01. Next base: position 11,406 of record CAYQPE010000036.1, on the reverse strand, counting down.
GTTTAAAATCATTTTAAAAGATGAAAACGTTAAAGCTATTCTTATCAATATATTCGGTGGAATTGTACGTTGTGACCGTGTAGCAAATGGTGTTATACAAGCAGTAAAAGAATTGAATTTAGATGTGCCTGTAGTTGTGAGATTAGAAGGTACAAATGCTGTTGAAGCCAAAAAAATTCTTGCAGAATCTGGAGTATCAATAATTCCAGCTGAAGATATTAAAGACGCGGCATATAAAGCTGTTGAAGCAGCATTAGGAAATTAAGGAGCAAATATGTCAATATTAGTAAATAAAAATTCACGAGTTGTAGTACAAGGTATTACCGGTTCAGAGGGTACATTTCATGCCACACAGATGTTAGATTATGGTACCAATATTGTAGCGGGTGTAACTCCTGGTAAAGGAGGACAAACTGCATTAGATGGACGGGTTCCAGTATATAATTCAGTGGAAGAAGCAACACAAGCTACTCAAGCTGATGTATCTATTATTTTTGTACCTCCAGCATTTGCAGCTGAAGCAATAATAGAAGCCTCCTTTGCAGGAATAGAATTAGTTGTCTGCATCACTGAGGGAATTCCCGTGCAGGATATGGTAAAAGTTAAACGTATAATAGATGAAAATGGCACCAGACTAATTGGTCCAAATTGCCCCGGTATTATTACCGTTGATGAATGCAAACTGGGTATTATGCCTGGATTTATCTGCAAAAAAGGGAATATTGGTGTAATTTCAAAATCGGGTACGCTAACATATGAAGCTATTGGACAATTAGTTAGTAATGGAATGGGTCAAACTACTGCCATCGGAATTGGTGGTGATCCCATCATAGGAACCACAATGAAAGATGTATTAGAATTATTTGAAGCTGACGAAGAAACTGAAGGGATGGTTCTAATAGGAGAAATTGGCGGTCAAATGGAAATTGAAGCAGCTCGTTGGGCCAAAGAGCATGTGTCTAAACCTATAGTTGGATTCATCGCTGGACAAACTGCACCTCCTGGACGACGAATGGGACATGCTGGTGCAATTGTTTCTGGTGGTGATGATACTGCAGAAGCAAAAATGAGAATCATGACAGAATGTGGAATTTCAGTTTGTGAATCGGTAGCAGATATCGGTGAAAAAATGAAAACAGCATTAGAAAATAAATCAGAAGTTTTAATATAAAAGGAATAAAATGAACAATAAAACATTTGCAATCATCAAACCTGATGCAGTTAAAAATAATAACACAGGATTAATTTTTGATCACATTTTAAAAGCAGGATTTAAGGTATTATCTGCAAAATTAATTAAAATGACCACGGTACAAGCTGAAGGATTTTATGCAGTACATGCTGAACGACCATTTTTTGGTGAATTGACAGAATTCATGTCATCTGGACAGTGCATGGTGTTGGCGTTAGAAAAAGACAACGCCGTTTCTGCATGGAGAGAAACCATTGGAGCCACTAATCCTGAAGAAGCTGCTGAGGGTACCATTCGCCGTTTATATGCAACAAGTATTGGTGAAAATGCCGTACATGGTTCAGATTCTGATGAAAATGCACAAAAAGAAATTGCGTTTTTCTTCCCAGAGACGGAACTTATCGCAAACAATTAAGGACAAATCATGAGTATATGGCATCAAATCATATGCATTTCTCTTCTAATTATTGGTTGTGGAGAGAAAGTTGAACCCAAACATGTAGTGATTAATCGAACGCTAAAAGTTCAGTCTTCACAAAATTGGGATACTGCTGAAGAACTTCGCTTCATGTGGACTCCCCCACAAGGGCCAAAAGGTAATGATGCCAAATGGATTGTAAATAATGATATTATGTTATTTACTCCAGATGTTTCAGGTGAATATACTATTTCATTGATGGTTGAAGATTTGTCTGGTGAAGTATTGGGTGAAGAAATTTTTTACTATATAGCAGAAAGTTCTTCTGAGCCCTCAACTTCAATTAATGTTAAAACGCCAAAAGTAGAAAAATCAACTGAAAATACAGCAGTTGAAGAATCACCAAAAGCTGATTTAACACCAAAAAGTGAAAACAATCATGCACCAGCAAAACCAGTTGTAGATAATAGACCGTATACAATTCAAGTTGCAGCATGGCCAACTATGGAAGAAGCACGAAAAGATCAACTTTCTTTAAAAAAATATGGTTTTGATGCCTATACTCAACGCGTATTTGTAAAAAAGAAGAATGCATATTGGTGGAGAGTTCGAGTTGGAAACTTCCCCACTAAAGACATTGCATTAAAAGTGAAAAATCAATTGGAAAAATTGCGAAATCAATCTGTTTGGTTAGATAGAATTAATGAAAATTAAACCATTCATTTCATTTGGTTTATGTTTATTAAAATATTTAAATTGAGTGCTGTATTTTATTCAATAAATTTATTTTAAGGTAAAGGTTATGGCTGTACCAAAAAGGCGACATTCGAAGCAACGAAGTAGAAAAAGACGAACAAATTGGAAATGTAGCACTCCTCAAGTGGCAACATGCTCACAGTGCAATCATTCTAAATTACCCTATCGTGCATGTTCAAACTGCGGATATTATAAAGGGAAGCCGGTAATTTCCGCCCAAGGCGTTTAGACCATAAGATTATGAAAATCGCCTTAGATGTAATGGGCGGAGATCATGCACCTTTTTCAAATATAGAAGGTGCATTCTCTTATCTGGAGGAGAAAAATGATTCTTCAGTAAAGCTTCTTTTGGTGGGAGATGCCCCACAAATCGAAGAGGTTATAGCATCCCATTCGCAGCATAAAGATTCAATAGAAATCATTCATACTACTCAAGTAGTTGAAATGGATGAAAAGCCATCTCGCATATTTAGAACCAAACCTGACTCTTCCCTAGTAAAATGTATTGATTTAATAAATTCTGGAAAAGCTGATGCGGCCATAAGCGCAGGCAATACCGGTGCACTACTTACCAGCTCATTATTTTTATTAGGCAAAATTGATGGCATCCGCCGACCTGCACTTGCTCCATATATCCCTACTGAAAAGGGTGGGGTAATCCTTTGTGATGCTGGTGCCAATGCTGATGTAAAACCTCAACATTTAGTTCAATTTGCGTTAATGGCTAGTGCATATTTAGAAACGCAAGAAAACATTGACAATCCACGTGTAGCACTGATAAATATTGGCTCAGAAGAAAGTAAGGGTAATGAGCTTACACGTGCAGCATATCCCCTATTAAAAGAGCATATTTCTAACTTTACTGGAAATATCGAATCACGTTATTTTCTAAATGGTAATGTAGATGTTGCCGTTTGTGATGGGTTTACGGGGAATATAATTTTAAAGCTCACCGAAGGTTTATTTAAGAATGTGACGGGATTCTTAAAAGAGGGACTTTCTAATTCAACAACAGATGCTTCACAACTGATGCCTATTTTGGCTGAGTTAAAGAATAAATTTGATTATGAAGAGCATGGAGGAACTCCCCTACTGGGTATTAATGGTATCGTCATGAAATGCCATGGTTCCTCATCGTACAGATCTATTAAAAACACAATTACAGCCGTCAAAAAATTCCATGATGCAAATCTAATAAATGAAATTGCCCATAGAATGGCAGAGCATATGGAAATTTTTGAAGAGAACACAAATTTTAGTGAAACACAATCTGCGTAAAGCAAATATAACTGCCGTAGGGAAATACCTCCCCGATAATATACTCACCAATCTTGACCTTGAAAAAATGGTAGATACAAGTGATGAATGGATTCAATCTAGGACTGGCATCAAAGAACGCCGTATCGTTTCTAAAGGACAAGCTTCTGTAGAAATGTCGGTAAATGCCATACAGCAAATTCTAGATGATAAAAATTTAAATCCAACTGATATAGATGCCATTATTGTGGGCACTATAACTCCCGATATGATGTTCCCCTCATGTGCTGCATTAATTCAATCTAGAATTGGTGCAAAAAATGCATGGGGTTATGATTTATCTGCTGCCTGTTCTGGATTTATCTTTGCACTTCAATCTGGCGCTTCATTAATTGAATCTGGACGATATGAAAAAGTAATCGTAGTAGGTGTTGATACGATGAGCTCTATTTTAAATTATAAAGACAGAAATACATGCATCCTCTTTGGCGACGGTGCAGGAGCAGTACTTTTAGAGCCTTCAGATGAGTATGGAGTCATTGATTCTAAATTAAGAATTGATGGTGATGGTGGCGAATATTTAAAAATGTCAGGTGGTGGTAGTTTACATGGTACTTCGGCAGAAACTCTAGAAAATGATATGCATTATGTTTATCAAGATGGAAAGACTGTGTTTAAATTTGCAGTTAAAGGGATGGCAGATATTTCCTATGATGTTGCAACTCGAAATAATCTCACACATGAAGATATAGATTTATTCATCCCCCACCAAGCCAATAAACGAATTATTGATGCTGCATCAAAAAGATTGGGTATTTCTCAGGAAAAAGTGTTAATCAATATTGATAAATATGCCAATACCACTGCGGCAACAATCCCCATTGGCATTGAAGAAGCGGTAGCCACAAAGAGATTGAAAAAGGGTGATAATTTAATTTTAGCCTCTTTTGGTGCAGGGTTTACGTGGGGTGCCACCTATATTAAATGGGGTATGGATTAATGAAATTCGCATTTTTATTTCCAGGACAGGGTTCACAATTTGTGGGGATGGCTAAAGAACTCTACGAAAATAATTCTACTGCTAAAGATTTTTATACTATTGCAAATGACATATTAGAAATTGAAATAGATAAGATTTCATTTGAAGGTCCAGACGAAACACTAAAACAGACTCAGTTTACCCAACCTGCAATTTTTATCCATAGTGTAATAGTAACTACTTTATTAGAAGAGAAGGGTATAGTTCCATCTGCAGTAGCAGGACACAGTCTTGGTGAATTTTCTGCATTGGTATCTGCTAAAGTACTTTCTTTTGAAGATGCACTTTCAGTGGTGAAGGTTCGTGCAAATGAAATGGCAAAAGCGGGAGAAAATAATCCTGGAAGCATGGCCGCTATTTTAGGTGCAAGTGAAGATCAAATTAATGAAATATGTAGTCAAGAGGGCGTGGTAATACCTGCCAACTTAAATGCATCTGGACAGGTGGTTATTTCAGGAGAAGTAAGTGCTGTTGAAAATGCCATCAACACGGCCAAATCAATTGGAATCAGAAGAGCGTTACCTTTAAATGTATCTGGTGCATTCCACTCACCATTGATGACACCTGCAAGAGAACCTTTATCTAAAGTATTAAATTCCGTAAATTTCAACGACGCAATCATACCTGTTTATCAGAATGTGAATGCCAATCCAGTACAATCTGCAGATGAAATTAAGGAAAATATTTTAAAGCAGTTAGAAAACCCAGTACGTTGGTCAGACATTATTATAAATATGAATAATGACAATTTCACCACTTTTATTGAAGTTGGCCCCGGAAAGGTTTTGAGTGGCCTAAATCGACGAATTATTGAAAATCACCAATCTACAAGCATTGGTACATTAGAACAAATCGAATCATATGCCTAATTTAACAGATAAAATTGCAATTGTTACGGGAGCCTCAAGAGGAATTGGCGCTTCTATTGCTACCACTTTAGCATCTAAAGGCGTAAAAGTTGCATTGCTCAGTCGCGGTGTAGATGCTTTACAATCTATCGAAAAAGAAATCATTTCCAACAGTGGTGAAGCTATTTCAATCTCATGCGATGTATCTAAATTAGAATCATTTACTGAGGCTGTGAATACAGTTATAAATCAGTGGGGTACCGTAGATATATTAGTAAATAATGCTGGAATAACTCGTGATAATATCATCATGCGTTTGAAAGAAGAAGATTGGGATGCCGTAATAGATATAAATCTTAAAGGATGTTTTAACGGTATAAAAGCGGTAACACGCCCCATGATGAAAGCTCGATGTGGACGAATCATTAATATTTCATCTGTAATTGGTTTGATGGGAAATTCTGGACAATCAAATTATGCAGCTTCCAAAGCAGGTATTTTTGGATTAACAAAATCTATAGCAAAAGAATTAGGTTCACGAAATATAACTGTGAATGCTATTGCACCAGGTTATATTCAAACGGATATGACAGATAATCTGGATGAAACAACTAAAGATAAATTAACCAAATCCATTCCTCTCCAACGGTTGGGTTTGCCTGAAGATATATCGAATTTAGTATGCTTTTTAGCGTCAGATAATTCATCTTATATCACCGGTCAAACATTCAATGTTGATGGTGGAATGGTTATGCACTAAAAAGGAGAACACATGTCAGAACATTTTGATAAAATCAAAGAGATCATTATTGATAAATTGGGTGTAGAAGAATCTAAAGTATCAATGGATGCAAAATTTATTGATGATTTAGGTGCGGACTCACTTGATACTGTGGAATTAATTATGCAATTCGAAGAAGAATTTGGCATTGAAATTCCAGATGATGACGCTGAAAATCTACTGTCTGTAAAGCAAGCTGTAGATTACATCACTGAGAAACTAGGCTAACATTGTCACGTCGCGTTGTTGTTACCGGCATGGGAGCTCTATCTCCCATCGGAAATTCCTCTCCTGAACTTTTACAAGGATTACAATCAGGTGAAAATGGAATTGGGTCAATAACCCATTTCGATACCTCTGAATATTCTGTAAAAATTGCAGGACAAGTGGAAATTGATTTAGAATCTCATATTGAAAAAAAAGAGTTAAATCGTATAGATCGATTTTCCGCATTTGCAATTATTGCATCTGATGAAGCCATAAAACAATCTGGTATTAACAACGCACCTAATCTAGAGCGCGTGGGCGTAATCATCGGTTCTGGCGTAGGTGGCATTCAAACGTTTGAGGACCAACATACACGATTGATGAAAAGTCCACGTCGTGTAAGTCCATTTTTTATCCCTGCAATGATTTCGGATATCGCCCCCGGTCATGTGTCAATAAAATATGGATTCAAAGGTCCAAACTATTCATTGGTATCTGCATGTGCCACAGCCACACATGCAATTGGTGATGCATTTCGAATGATAAAATATGGTGATGCTGATGCCATCATTTCCGGTGGAACTGAAGCACCAATTTCTCCAATTTCTATTGCAGGGTTTTCTAATATGAAAGCCTTGACAAAAAATAGCGATATCCACACAGCCAGTCGCCCCTTTGATGCAGAAAGGGATGGCTTTGTAATGGGAGAAGGTGCGGGTATTTTGGTTCTTGAAGAGCTTCAACATGCATTAGATCGTGGAGCACATATAATTGGTGAAATTTCTGGTTATGGTGCTACTGGTGATGCTTATCATTTAACATCACCTGCGCCAAATGGTGAAGGTGCAGCACGTGCAATGAATCGTGCTATCGAAGACGCAAACCTTTCACCAAATGATGTTAATTACATTAATGCACATGGTACATCAACACCATACAATGATAAAAACGAAACCACTGCAATTCATACGGTTTTTGGTGAACATGCATCGCAACTCCACATAAGTTCTACAAAATCAATGACAGGCCATTTATTAGGTGCTGCAGGTGGAATTGAAGCAATCGCATCACTATTATCTATTGAAAATAATTTTATACCACCCACAATTCACTTAGAAAATTCTGATCCTGAATGTGACTTAAACTATACTCCAAATGTTGCAAAACAAAATGTTCAAGTGGATGTAGTCATTTCAAATACATTTGGTTTTGGTGGACACAATGCAGTGATATTATTTAACCGGTATAATCCTTGAGATTTTTAAAATCTTTATTTTCTTCCCATAAAAAAGATGATACCATCCGTATCATCGAAAAAAAATTAAACTATACATTTCAAAACCCACAATTGCTTAATACTGCCCTTACCCATCGATCATTGTTTTCTAATCCAGCAAAAAATTATGAACGATTAGAATTCCTAGGTGATGCCGTACTTGATCATGTAATTTCAGAATGGCTTTTTAATAATTATCCAGACCTAGATGAAGGAAATCTAACAAAAAAAAGGGCATCCCTTGTAAATCGCCAATTCTTAGGATTTTTAAGCCATACCTACAGTATTATTGACTATGTAAAAGTAGATTCAGGCGTAGATTTAAAAGATGAAAAGGTCGCACTTAATATTGCTGCAGATGTGTATGAATCTGTAGTAGGTGCAATATTTTTAGATGGCGGAGAATCTCAAGCTGTGGATTTCATTAACCGAACATTAGTGAAAAACATAAAACATGCAGATGAAAACCAAAACTATAAAGGTACTCTCATCGAACTATGCCACCGAAAAGGATTTGAATCGCCTCAATTTGAACTTATGGAATCTATTGGACCTGAACATGATAAGATTTTCCATATTAATGTAAAACTGAGTAATGGTGAAATTTATAGTGGTGATGGGCGAAGTAAAAAATCTGCTGAACAACAGGCTGCACGTTGTGCATTAGAAGCAATTAATACTGGCTAATTATTAGATTTCTTTTCTATTTCTTTTATTCTATCACGTAAACGCGCAGCCACTTCATATTCTTCTTCTTCCACTGCTCGTTCTAAAGCTTCATTTAAATTATCAATCATATCTTCAGAATTAGTAATGGGCTCAAGAAACTGAGTTGTTTCAAAAGAAGAATCTTCTACTTCTTCAACATTTTCAGTTTTTTGAGGTTTTTCAATAATTCCAACTGAATTAAATATAACTTCCTGCGCATAAATAGGCGCCATTGAACGTAAAGCTAATGCAATAGCATCACTGGGTCGTGAATCAATAGAAACATCACCAGATGCAACTGTAGTCATAACAATTTTCGCAAAGAATGTACCTTCTCGAAAATCTGAAATTTCAATATGTTTTATATCCACATCAAGGGAATGGATGATATCCAACATTAAATCATGAGTAAGTGGACGCGGCATTTCAATTCCTTCAATTGCCATTGCAATTGCTTGAGCTTCATTACTCCCCACAATAATTGGAATTTGCCTCTCTCCATCGGTTTCTTTTAAAATAACCGCATACCCCTTGTTTGGAGGGTAGTATGAAATCCTTAATACTTCTACTTTTTTCATAGATAAAATTTAGGGCTATATGCCCTAAAAATAAAATTATCCCTTGGCTAATTCTGTTTTTAGTTGAGTAATCCTATCTACAGGAGTTGGGTCAACTTCATTTAATAATGCTGCATAATAACTCACCCAATCTGTAAAGTGAATCATTTTAAATAGTCGAACTAATGGAGAGGGTCCTGTTTCTTGAATTTCTATCTGCTTACCCACATTCCCTGTTAATAATTGAGAGCTTATATCCATTCTTTTTAATGAACGAGGGTGGTCATCTTCGTCCTTTAGCCATACAATGCACTTGGAATCTAATAGATGAGTATGGCAACTCCATCCTTCAATTTCATTATGGTTTTGCTCTGGGATGTGATGGTGAAATGCCAACATTTTTGAATTTTCTTCTAATTGTCCTCTAAATCGTAATGCTGCAACCCAAGTTAAATCTTCACTTCCATAAATAATAGGACACATTGAATGAATTTCGTTTGCTAAAATCATGGCAGGATTTTCATCATCACAATTAGATAATTCTTTTCCCAAATCTGATAACACATCAATGGAATGATGTAAATCCTCAATTATTGAATTATTGACTATTTGGAGTTTTTGTAATGATAAAAGTAAAATAGAAGCGGAAACTCCTAATGCTGCACGAGGTTGTAGTCCTGTTGGTAAAATGACAGAATCAAAATTATTTTCATTGGAAATTTTCAATAATTCACCACCAGTAGTTATGGATAAGATTTGTGCATTTGCACCAATACATTGTCGTAGTGCAGATAGTGTTTCTTCTGTATTTCCTGAATATGATGATGCTATAACCAAAGTATTTTTATTTACCCAATTGGGGATATTGTAAGACCTATTTACAATCATAGGGATAGTACACTCAGATTGAATTAAAACCCGAACAACATCACCCCCAATTGCAGAACCACCCATGCCTAAAACTAATATTTGTTGGATGTTTTTATAATCATTTTGGGCAACCCAATTTTCCATTATGGAAAATGAATCACTTATTTGTTGGGGAAATCCTAATATTGCACCATGCATATTGGATGTATCTAAAGATTTTCTTAGTTCATTTACTTCTATCACTAATTACCTCTATTTGTGATGAGATTACTAAAATATTTTAATTTGTCTGTATTTATATTTAGTTGACTCAAAATTGAATCAGCTTCATCAATAATACGCTTAACTAAACTTTCGGCTTCTTGACGAATTCCACTGTGAATAAGAATATTGCGAACTAGTTTTAGGCCTTCATCAAAATCATCCTTAGCTACCGCTAATGCATTTTGCATTTCATTAGGATGGGATTCTTTTGCTTTAATCATTAAATAGGTTTTTTTACCTAATATCAAGTCACTTTCTAAACTTTTGCCCATATTTTTAGCATCGGAGAAAACTTCTAATAAGTCATCCTGTATTTGAAATGCACGCCCAATAAGTCGTCCATAATCACGTACATTGTTAACGTAGGTTTGCTCTACGTCAGCTGATATTGCACCTAATTCAGCTGATAATCCAATTAAATACCCTGTTTTGAGATCAATCATGTTAATGTATTCTTCAATAGTTACATTGTCTTTGGATTCAAATTCCTTGTCATAGGCCTGGCCTTCACAAACAGCAAGTAATCCATCAATAAAACTATCCATTAACTTGCGGCGATTTTTCGACGATTTTTGTAAAAGTTTTAATGCCAATGATAGCATTGCATCGCCTGTAAGAATTGCTGAACCCACATCCCATTTTAGATGTACCGTTTCTTTCCCATGTCGAATATTATCTTCATCCATAATATCATCATGAACAAGGGTGAAATTATGGAGTATTTCTATGGCCAATGCTGAAGGCAATGCATCTATATGAGGTGCCCCAAACGATTCTGTTGTAAACAATGTAAGTAATGGCCGAATTCGTTTGCCCTTACCTGATAATACATAGTTAATGGGTTCAACAAGAGAAATTGGTCCCTCATTATAAACAGTTAGGAGCTTCTCGTTTATTTCTTCACGATATGATTGAGTGAGTGAGTTAAACTCCAACAGCAATTTCTCCAAATTCTGTAAGTTTGTCCAATACTAAGTCTTGAATTTCTTCCATTCGCTCTTGAGTTTGTGCTTCAAACCTACAAACCAATACTGGTTGAGTATTTGATGCACGTACAAGTCCCCATCCATCTCCAAATTTTATACGTACACCATCTACCGTAATGCATTCATAATTTTGTGTGAAAAATTCAGTGGCTTTTTCAGCAATATTAAATTTCTCGATATCGTCTTTGCATTCCATTCGTAATTCTGGTGTGGAATAGTAATGTGGAATTTCAGAGGTGATTTCAGA
>CAYQPE010000035.1:0-16571 GCA_964419445.1 uncultured bacterium | reverse complement strand
TAAGTGCATTAGCTCCAAAACGTAAAACCGACCTAGCTAAAATAGGTCTTAAAGCTATGATGGGTGGAGCGTTGGCATCTTGGTTGACAGCAACTATTGCTGGAATTTTAATTTAATAGGAACAGTATGAATATAATTTTAATTGGACCCCCTGGGGTTGGAAAGGGTACTCAAGCAAAATTCTTAGTTGAACATTTTAACATTCCACAAATTTCTACTGGTGATATGTTAAGAGCAAATGTTAGAGAAAATACCCAATTGGGAATTGAGGCAAAATCATATATGGATTCTGGGAAACTTGTTCCTGATTCAGTTATATTGGGAATGATGAAGAGCCGATTTTCTGAAGATGATTGTACAAACGGGTATATCCTAGATGGTTTCCCAAGAACTATTCCTCAAGCGGAAGGCTTGGATGCGCTTCTCAATGATATGCAACACCAAATTGATGTTGTGCTTGTTCTTGAAGTTGAAAATGAAGAAATTGTAAATAGACTTTCTTCTCGACGATCTTGTAAAGAATGTGGTGCTGTTTTTAATTTATTATTCGATCCCCCAACGACAGACGGTGAATGTAATGAGTGTAACGGTGAACTCTATCAGCGTGATGATGACAAATCTGATACTATTCGCCAACGTTTAAATGTTTATGCTCAGCAAACTGAGCCTCTAATAAACTTCTATGAAAATAAAAACTTAGTGAGTAAAATAAATGGCCTCGGTACTATCGATGATGTTAAAAATAGAATGTTTGAGGCATTAACGTAAATACTATGTATAAACTAGGTATTACAGGTGGAATAGGTTCAGGGAAATCAACGGTTTCTGGAATATTAGCAGAAAAAGGTGCAATTGTTTTTAACGCAGACAAAGAAGCAAAAAAACGGCTTTCTGGTTCTATTTCGCTCCAACATAAACTCATTAATGCTTTTGGTAAAGAAGTAACAGAAAAGGGGCATTTAGTCCTCTCAAAACTCGCTCAAGTTGCCTTCTCTAGTAAATTGAATCAAGATATACTAAATGGTATAATGTGGCCAGAAGTAATGATACTCATTGACCAAGCTGTAGCAGAGGCTGAGTCTAATGGTGTAGATTTATTTATTGTTGATGCTGCATTAATATTTGAAGCTAATTTTCATAATTTACTTGATAGTGTTCTGCTTATCACTGCCAGTGAAACAAAACGAATGAATCGTGCAATCCGAAGAAAAAATCTTCCCTCCTCCCAAATTCAACAACGTATGATGCTTCAATTAACTGAAGAAGAAAAAATGAAAATGGCAAATCATGTGATTTTTAATGAATCTTCGTTAGAAGATTTGCAAGAAGAAGTAGAAAAGTTTTATTCCACTTTAGAACTATAAATTTGTTGTATTTATTTTATCAACATCAATTTTTGTTGGATATGCTTACCGTTGTAAGTCAGTTGTGTAAAATATACACCACTAGCAAATTGACTGGCATTCCAAGTGATTTGATGTGCCCCTTTCATCATCATACCCTCAAACAACGTTTCAACTAATCGCCCGTTAACATCATAGATTGCAACACTCACTTCATTATCAATAGGAATCTCAAATGAAATTGTTGTTTCAGGGTTAAATGGGTTTGGATATGCTGGTGCCAATGATAATTTTTCAATAATCTCTACCCTTTGAGATAATTGAATTATATGTAAACCATTACTTATCCATTCAATTTCAATGCTTGATTTGAGGTCGATTAATTCACCAGTAGCATGTTTAAATAATTTAAAATTAGGTACATCACCAGCATCAATATAATCAAAAGTATCATCATATCCATCATAACCCATTGCAGGTAAATCTGTATAAACTCCACCCCATTGACGTGCACCGATTACGGTTTCACCATTATACGCAACTAGCCAATCATTACTACCAATGTCATCATCCAACAGTTGTACATCTTCTACAAAGTAAAATGCTTGTTGAGTAGATTGATTAAAACTAAATTCTTCAGGGATTGGTAATTTTGGATTTTCAATCTTTTCAACATCTCTGGAAAGTTCATCTACAAGTTCCCAGTTGAAATCCATATTTTCTACAACATTAATCCAATAACCCTTTAGGTGATTTAACTCTGTTAAACTTCCTACCCAATTTTGCTCTGTTAACTGTAAACTGGCTGAACCTTCACCAATAATTCCGGTTATTTTTTCTTCATAATCATCGGGGATTGATTCAGAAATTCCTGCTCCGTCTGTACCTACAAAAGAAATTATATTTTGTCCTTCAATTAATTCATAATTAATCAATGGATTTGTTGGATAAGCCTCAACTACAAAAGATTCTACTGGAGGATATGCAAGTTTTAGCCAATATCCAGATGTAGGTGAAACATCAGTTAAACTACCGACCCAACCTATTCCTTCAATATTCTGTGTAGCAATACCCTGCCCAATAAGCCCGATGACATTATCATCAATGGGTGCTAACACTGACGCTACTGAGCTATCTTGAGGAATACCTAAAAAGCTAATCAGATTTGCTGTATGTTGTAAATCAAAATCCATTGTAATAAGTGGAGATGCTGCTTCTACCACAACAATAAATAATTCTTGTACTGGTTGTACACCATCTTCACCACCATCGGAAACTGCAATGGTAATAGGTCCATAGGTTCCAGGAAGTGTTGGAATCCACGAGATTAATCCAGTCTCATTCACACGCATTTCATCAGGATTATTGAAAAGTATGTAGGAAAATTCATCATCATCTGGATCTTCAACCACTACTTGATAAATGTATTCTTCACCTGTAATCGCTGTTGAATCTGCAACAGATGTAATAATTGGTGGATCATTTACAGGTGTAACTACTACCAAGAATTGTTGAGTAATCGTAATTGGATTTTCGACATCCACATCGGTTACGTTCACTTCAACCATTCCAGATGATTCAATACCCTCAGTAGGCAACCATTCTATAAGTCCTAAGTTTGAAATTGTCATTCCATCAGGGAATGATGCTAACTCGTAAATGAAAAATTCACTATCTATATCTTCCACAGTAACTTGATATGAGTATTGAATATCTTCAGTTGCTGTGATTACAGGTATAGAAGTAATAGATAGAGGGTCATTCACTGGTGAAACATCAATTGTAAATTGTTGATATGCAGGGAAGTCCACATCAGACGTTGGATTATCAGTATCCCATACAACAATAGCTACAATTCCTGATGAAGTGATGCCTTCTGTTGGTATCCATGAAACCAATCCATTTTCATCGATTTCCATCCCATCTGGACTAGAAATCAATGTATAGAAAAATGTTGAATTATCAGGATCATCAATTTCTAATTGATAATTATAGATCAAATCTTCACTGGCTTCCATTACGGCTTCTGATACAATTACGGGAGAATCATTTACCGATTGGAAATTCACATTAAATGACTGACTTGCAGTATATTCGCCGTCACTTGCAGATGCATTTACAAGAATTTCGCCATACCAATTTTCCATAGGTAAAATAGTTAATTCATTACCAACTAAATAATAATCAACAAATGTCGTATCCATTTCAACTTCAATAGAATGGTTATTATCATCAATATCTTCAACATTAATTTGCATCTGGAAGCTAACATCCTCAAATGCACTTTGAGTAGTTAAAATTGGTAACATTGGAGCATCATTCACAGGAAGAACATCTAATATAAACGATTCATAAATGGTGAATTCACTATCAGATACGGAAACGGTTACATCAATAGTTCCAAAATAGTCTTCATTTGGAGTTACGGTTAAAACAGAATTACTAATGGATGCAATGGCATTTTCACCACTTTCTACATTTAACACTAATTGATCACCATCAATATCATTAGTTTCTATTAAGTAAACAAAAACTGCATCCTCATTTATTTCAGCATCATTTATAGCAGAAATTTGGGGGATATCATTAATAGCAGAATAAGCTAAAGTAAAACTATCAGAGTCTTCATATTCACCATCACTTACTTGAATTTGAATTTCAACTGTGCCATTAAAATCTTCATCGAAAGGAATAATGGTGAGTATATTTCCAATAATATCTACGACAACATCGTCATTAGCCGATGCAGAGAAAATCAAATTGTCTCCGTCAATATCAGTAGCAGATAACTCAATCTCAACGGATTGGCCTTCGGTTGCTACCTGATTATCTATGCTAATTAATTCAGGTTGATCATTAACATTATTAACGACAATGTTAACGGTAGATATCTCAGAGTCATACTCACCATCGTTAGCAAGATATGTGAAACTGTCTGAACCTACAAAATTTTCGTTGGGTGAATAAATTATTTGTCCATTCTCTAAAACTAATGTGCCATATATAGTTGAATCAATGAGACTAAATGTAAGTGCATCTCCATCTGGATCAAAGCCCTGTGGTATTATTGATGCTGATAAATCCTCATATACATCAACTTGGAAACTTTCAGAAATTGGTGCATCATTTAAATTAATTGTGGTAACCGTAAATGTACCTGTATCTGTATCACTACCATCCGATGCCACAACTTCAATGAGTGTTTCAGAATTTCCACTCTCATCATCTGTAGCTACAATTAAGTTATTACCTTCAATAGATACTTGAATAAGTTCAGATTCACTTGAGGCTGTAAAGTATATATCATCACCATCTATATCAGATGCAGAAAGCTCAATTTCTAATCCTTCACCTTCATTTAAGGTAATATTTTCAATTGCATCTAACTCAGGTAAATCATTTACAGCTAATACATTTACATTTAAAATTTGAGTATCATATTCCTCAGCGTCTTCAACTTTTACCATTAGAGTTGCAGGTCCATTAAAGTTTGCTAAAGGAGAAATAGAAAGCATATTTGCTACAATTGAAGCACCTAGCTCATCATCAGCACCTACAATTGAAAATACCAATACATCACCATCAATGTCTGTTGCAGACAATTGAATATCAATATTAGAGTCCTCGTTTACCTCTATTGCATTAACCTGTTCAAAAACAGGTGCATCATTTGTGCCAGAAATTGTTAATGTGACTACCGCTGGTTCTGATGACAATTCACCATCATTTGAAATATATGTAAATGAATCTTCACCACTATAATTCTCATTTGGTTCGTAAGTAAGGATCCAACCATCAACGAAAATATTACCATGTTCCGGTTCATCGTATATTGAGAATGTTAATTGGCTATCCTCTACATCCGAACCTGAAGGGAATATTAATTTTACACCATCTTCTTCTAATTCATGAGATTGATAATCTGCAGTAGGTGCATCATTTACAGCATTCACTGTAATGTTAAATGATTGAGAATCTAAATATCCATAACTATCTTGAACTGTTACATTGAAGCTTTCACTACCATTCCAGTTTTCATTAGGGATAAGGCTTAATTGATTTCCAATAAGTTCAGTTGCAATATTATTTGAGGAAGAAACTGAAAATGAGAATAAAGTATAGTCCACATCGCTAGCCTCAAGGTTCAGCGTAATTTGATTATCTTCATCAATTTCTACATTACTGATATTACTTAAAACGGGGGCATCATTTACAGATGTTACGGTGACCAATACATTTTCCGTAATTTCAATTCCATCATCAACATCTTCAGATATTGAAATAGTAAATGAAGACTGGCCAAAATAGTTTTCTGTAGCTGAAATTAATAAAGTGGCTGAAGTTTCATTTTGTGAAGTAATTTGAATATTTAGATTTTCATTGTCATCAATATTTAATTGAAGGTCATTATCAACATCACTGTATGAAATATTTATTACGGTATTTTCATCTTCCAAAAAGCTAATTTCTGATTCAGTTGATAATGTGGGTAAATCGTTGACTGAGTTTATTGTAATTTGTATTACACCTTCTCCAGAATCACCATTATCATTATTAGGATTATTTACTTTATATCGAATTATATCCGAGCCATTATAGTTTTCATTTGGAGTATATTCAACGAACCATTGAGCTAATTGTTGAGAATTACCAGCCTCAAAATTTATATCTCCCAACGTACCATAAGATGGTTGCTGGGTTATAGTTACAGTCTCAGAACCATTTTGAGGGAATGTATTGAATACATCAAAGCCCACAAAAGTTAATTGCGCAGAATTATCTTCAAGCATGATAACATCATCATCAAATGCAGATGGAGGGCTGTTTCTAGACCAACTTCTACCATAAAGGTTAAAGGTTATCATGGATATTTCAGACTCTGATGACCCATCATTTACTTTATAAAGTAAAAAGTCTGCATCTTCAAAAGATGTTGGGTGTTCATATGTAAATCCACCAGCTTCATTTTCATAAACAGATCCACCAAAAACTGTATTTAAGGTATCACCAGATGGAGGTACAGAAAGATATATAAGTTCATCCCCTTCTGGATCGGAAACTAATGTTGAAAAATCAAATTCGTAAACCGAACTAAATACTTCAAATTCAGCATCACTTGCAGATGGTGCATCATTTAATGGCAATATCGTAATACTTACTACTGCTTCATTAGAAAAACTTGTACCATCATGTGCAGAGTAAGTAAATGAATCTGTACCATAATAATTGGAATCTGGATGATACACAAAATTTGGATATTCACCCGTAATTTCGCCATTTTCTGGTTGTGAAATTGAAATTGTTAATTCATCATCATCACTATCAAAAGCAAAGAGGTTTACATTAATACTTTCGTCCTCTTCACATATTAATTCTAAATCAGTAACTTGAGGTGCTTCGTTTAAGTTTTCAATTAATAAATCAAAATCTTGGATGGTTGCATCTTCACCATCATCTAATTTTAATGTAACTGTGTATAAACCTGCATCAATGCTTGATGGAGTTCCCACTAAACTATTATTTTCAATATCTAACCATGAAGGGCCCATAATGAAAGATAACGAAACATCTTGAATGTCACTATCAATGTCATCATACTCAATATATGAATTATACTCATCTAATTCAATACCATCATCTAGTATAGAAGTGATAAAGAAAGGTGGATCATTAATAGGTAATACATTTATATCTACAGTGATTGATGAAGATAGTTCACCATCGGATACATCAAGAACAACTTGATCATCACCAACATAATTTTCCGAAGATAAATAGGTAATTTGTAATCCACTAATTTCTTCAATGGTACCATTTGAAGGTCCCAACATTATTGAAACCATTAGTTCTGAGCTTTCATCTTCTACATCAATATCAAAAATATGTGCCTCATCTTCATTGACTTCAATTGATAAGTCTTCAACAACTGGTGGTTGATTTACAAAAACTACACTTACATTGAATGTAATACTTGCAACATCACGATCGATATTATCACTTGCAATAATTGTTACTGGTCCATTTCCGATTATATTTTCAATGATATTAAGGGTTAATAAGCCATTGTTTATTTCAGCCTCTAATGCTGGATGATTTTCAAAAGCTGAGTAAGATAAATTATTTCCATTTTCAACATCATAAAAGAAATTGCTCAGCTGGTATGTCAATGCATCACTATTTTGATCAATAATTACATCTTCAATTTCTGCTATAATTTGAGGTGCATCATTTACTGCATTTATTACCAAATTGAATGTAGTCGAAGATGAATCAACACCATCAAAAGCAAATGCTTCAACTAAAATTATGCCATTAAGATTTTCATCAGGTTGGACTTCAATTTGGTTCCCATTTGAAGTAAATAATATATTTTCTGCCTGAGCAGAATAAGTTAAATCGTCTCCATCAATATCTGTTGCAATAATTCTAAATGATGCGATACCATCCTCTTCCATATAAACATCATCAATTACTGAAATTTCAGGTAAATCATTTACAGATAAAACTGATAATGTAAATTCTTCAGATGTTGTTGATTGACCATCATTTACAAAAATGGTAATTTCAATATTGCCATTATAGTTTTCATCAGGGATAACTGTTAATAAGCTATCAGAGAAAGAAAGTTGGGAATTCCCATCACTTGATGCAGAATAACTTAGTTGATCACCTTCTTCATCAGATGCAATAATCTCAAGTATTAGTACTTCATCTTCATCTATAACTTGGGCATCAATTTCAGTGATAACTGGAGCATCATTTACTCCAATTACATTTAATTGGAATTCAGTACTGGTGGTAAGTTCATTGTCGCTAGTAAATAATTGAATATTTAATTGACCTGTAAAATTATTCGATGGAGTTAATGAAAGCATATTATCATCAAAGTTGAAACTATAATGTTCACTTTCTGCTAAATTAAATGTAATTTCATCACCATCAACATCACTTGCATCAATTTGCAATTCTAAAGTAGTGTCTTCCTCAATTAATTGAGATGCAATAGTTGCAATGGTTGGAGCATCATTAATGGGAAGAATGGTGAGGATAAACTCTTCATTCACAGAATCAAAACCATCAGAGACATCTACACTTACTAAAATATTGCCATTATAATTTAAATCTGGAGAAATAGTAAGTTGAGAACCACTTAATAAAACTTGGGCATTACCATCAACGGTAGCAGAGTACACAAGCAGATCATCTTCTACATCAGAAGCAATGATTTCAATTATAAAATCTTCATCTTCATTTGATTCGCTATCTTCAATTGTCTGAACCTCTGGTAAATTATTCACACCAATGACAGTAAATGACACTGTTGATTCATTTGAGATTAGTTCACCGTCAGAAACTGTAAAATTAAAGGCATCAATACCAAAATAATATTCATTTGGGATATATGTAATAGATTCACCTTCAAAGCTTAATGAACCATTATTGGGTCCAAAAGTAATGGTTGGAGTTAGCAAGTCACCATCAATATCAAATGTTGAAAGTTGAATTTCTATTGATGTATTTTCATCTAATGTATGCTGAGAATCATATGAAACGGGTGTATCATTTACTGCATCAATATTAAAATGTATGGGTGCTGATTCAGAGATATAAAGGTCTGTTTCAACGGTGAATAATAAACTATCCAATCCGTTGAAGTTTAAATTTGGTGTATAGGTTAAATTTGGTAAATTGCCTGAAATTGTACCATTCAATGGTGACTGTACAATATTAAAATCAATAATTTCTTCACCATTAACATCATTTCCTGAAAGCAGGAATTCAATACTTGAGTCTTCCAATAAATTTAAAGTTTGGGACTCTGCGATTGGAGCCATACATGACGTTCCATCACCCCCACAGATTCCACAATCATCAATTTCAGTATTACCAAAACAGATTCCTGCACAGTCCATATTTTGATTTGCACCTGCACAGATTCCACAATTATCAGTATCATTTGTAGAACAAAACGGCTCTTCATCATCTGAATTTTCAACCCAAACTTGGCTCACATCAT
This sequence comes from uncultured bacterium, assembly GCA_964419445.1. Taxonomy (GTDB): domain Bacteria; phylum Fidelibacterota; class Marinisomatia; order SCGC-AAA003-L08; family D37C17; genus JABHHG01. The sequence continues at coordinate 7,211 of CAYQPE010000035.1, read as the reverse complement.
CAAGACAGAGTGAAACCGGTTCGCCACTACCCAAACCATCACCATCGGCATCATACCAATATTCTAATGGTGCTGGATTAAAACAGCCACAACCTAAATTGTCTGAATTTGCAATATGGTCACTATTCCCATCTGAGCAAATTCCACAATCATCTTCAAATGCCTCACCAAAACAATCACCATTACAATCTTTAGCCCAATTTTCTTCTATTCCAGTAGTTCCACCTACACATTCACCACATTCATCAATTATAGCTAATCCATCTACAACTCCGGCACAATCAGGAACTTTAGCTCTTAATCGTTCTATATCAAAAAACTCAAAGTTTGACCACCCATCATATTCTCTATTGAAAAATTGTTCTTGCACATAAATGTTTATGGCCTCAGCATCATAGTATTCATTTTCTGAACCATCATAGATTTTAAAGGTTGGAAAATCTCCAGTATTTAGATACCCTTGCGTCCATTCTGTACCATCATCACCCATAGCTGGAACCGATGAGTAGGGTCCATTCCAAGGTAAAGATCCAACACAAACTTCTCCATTAAATACACCAATCCAATCTTCATTAATTACTAAATCATCAGAAAGGATGTCAGCATTCAATACAAAATAGAAGGCCTGTGCAGTTGATTGAGAAAATCCAAAATTGTCAGGAATATAAATACAAGAGCCATCATCAATAGTACAAGCTTCACAATGATTCCATGCAATATCATCCGTACAGCCTGTACATGTAGAGTTATCACCACCACAAACGCCACATTCATCGGTGTCATTGGTTAGGCAGAAAGGTTCTTCATCCGTACAGTCATTCACCCACTGTTCAGGAGCATCTACGGCACAATATTCTACTGGAGAGCCTGCTCCAAATCCATCACCATCTATATCAATACAAAAATCTTCAGGTTGATCAATAAAACAACCACATCCTAAATCATCAACACCGCCACCTGCACAAATACCACAATGATCTGTATCATTACTCGCGCAATCAGGTTCAGGGTCTGTACAATCTAATGTCCAATTTTCTGGAAGGTCTGCAAGGCAAAATTCAGTTTCTGAACCTTGATTACCCATTCCATCTAAATCTGTATCTTCACAATAAACAAGGGGAGCCGGAATTTCACAACCACAACCTTGATTTAATGAACCATCTCCACCACAAACACCACATTCATCAAAAAAGTTATAAAAGCAGTCAGGATATTCATCAGTATTATTTTGTACCCAACCTTGTGGTTCTTCTCCATCGCAGAAGTTTGAGGGTTCACCATAACCCAATCCATCTTCATCAGAATCAAAGTAAAAAGGAATTGCGCCAGGTAAGAAACAACCGCAACCTAAGTCATCTGCTCCACCTCCAGCACAAATACCACAATAGTCAGTATCGTTAGAAGCACAATCTGGTTCAGGATCGGAGCAATTTAAAATCCAGTTTTCTGGTACATCAGCTAAACAATACGGCGTTTCAGATTCGGCATTTCCCATTCCATCTAAATCTGTATCTTCACAATAATTCAAAGCCGAAGGATTAAAGCATCCACAACCCAAATCAGCATAGTTTTCATCTAATCCTGTCTCACCTTCAACACAATTTCCACAATCATCTACAAATGCTGATCCAAAACAATCACCATTACAATCTTTATCACTATCTGTTTCATGACTGGTATTACCTTCAGAACAAATTCCACAATCATCTACAATTGCAGAGCCAAACCAATCAGAATTACAATCTACACTAAATTCAAATGTGTCAAAAACATCACAGCCGTTATAAATATCTAAATCAGAATCACAAGACACTAATTGAAGTGATTCGTCATCTGAAATAATGATATTTTCTAAATGTAAAGTAAATGATTCATTAAAATCAATTTGATTAGGTACAAAATTTATAGTGGTCAATAAAATCCCATCTGGAGATGCAGGAATTGATTCACCTAAAATAGAATAACCAATTATGGTCCCATTACCATAAGTGGGGTTTAATAGCCCCGATACTTGGGACACATCAAAATAATCAGGGTTAAAATTAACATCAAATTGGTAACCCAAAATTGGCCATAAACTTGTAAGATAAATATTCGCTATGCCATTTTGATTATCTACTTCAATATTTAGTCCTGCCAGTATGTATGGGAGCGTTGTTGCACATACAGAATCAGATGCTGAACCCTCAACCCCTAAATGGTTAACAGATGTAATCTGATAACAAAATTCTGTATCATATGGTAACCCAAATCCTTCACTTGGAGGATCTGTAAATAAATTATCTGAAGTACTTCCAACAAGTTCGCCATTAGAATAGTAGATATTGTAGGATTCAGCTTCATCATTTTCTACCCAATTTAGGTGAATTTCATTTCTTCCACCTTCTGCAGAAATATTCTCTGGAAATGCACAGGTTGAGCCTGTACCTGCACAAATACTACAATGATCTGTATCGTTAGAGGCACAATCTGGTTCAGGGTCATCATCATTATCTACCCATCCATTTGGTTCATCACCAGCACAATATTGTTCTGCTTCACCAAACCCTAATCCATCACCATCTGAATCTTCAAAATAATTTTGTTCTCCAGGCAAGAAACAACCACAGCCTAAGTTATCAGCGTTTTCACCAAAACACACACCACAATCATCAATGTCACTATTAGCATAATGTCCAGTTGTACCACCAGAACAAACACCACAATCATCTACAAATGCTGAACCACCCCAAACACCTGCACAATCACTTGCACAATCATTTGTAGGGTTATTATCACATACACCACAATTATCTTCAAGAGCATCACCAAAACATACGCCACTACAATCCATATCAGCATTGCCACCACCACAAACGTCACAATCATCAGTATCATTGGTTGCACAATCTGGTTCAGGGTCCGTGCAATCTGGTACCCATCCTGATGGCACTTCATCAGCACAATAGAATTCAGAACCACCTCCGGATGATACAGGTGATGAACCCGTAAGTTCAAATGGTGCCATAGCATTACCAACAGTCATATCTGATGAAAATGCCAATGTTTCATCTAAACAAATAACGTTCCCAGATGCTGAATCATAGTACTTAAATGAAAGTACTTCACCTCCACTCAAGTTACTATAAACCATGATGTTAAATGAAAATCCTCCACCTAAAAATGGCGGTAATGCTAATCCATTTACTACACCGCGAACTTCATCACCAACAAATGCAGCAACTTGATCTGGAGTACTACCAACCTCTACACCATCTATATATACTTTAGTTGTAACTGATCCATTATACTGATAATCTGCTTGATTTACTGTCCATGTTGAAGGGTCTGAATCACATTCAGTACTAAAATCATCACCTCCTTCATAATAAACAAAATCAATAGCATAACCTTCTTGATTTGAAATTACAAATCCAGATAATCCTGTCGCAATTCCTTCATAATCTATAAATACCATAGTGCCACATAGACCAAAACTTCCACCTGTTAATGAGAAACCAACCCCTAAACTGGCTTGTTCAGCCATATTGAATCCAGCATTACCGGCATCGCCACCATATAGATTATTTAAAATTCCATCACCAACAACATTAAATTGAAATCCACCTATATTTTCACTTGAATTATATACAACTGAACCATCAGAATTTAAAAAAATACTATTCTCAGGTAATTCACAACCATTCATATTAGAATTACCTGCACTGCCTAAACCATCTCCATCTGTATCTTCACAATACTCTGTAGGTGCCAATTCAAAACAACCACACCCAACATCGTCTGCTCCACCTCCAGCACATACACCACAATGGTCTGTATCATTGGTCGCACAATCCGGTTCAGGGTCATCGCTATTTTCAACCCAATCATCTGTTAAATCTTGTAAACAAATAAATTCTGAGTCACCTGCACCTAATCCATCACCATCATTATCATACCAATATTCTAATGCTGCCGGATTATAACAACCACAACCTAAATCATCTGAGCCACCACCTGCACATACACCACAATGGTCTGTATCATTGGATGCACAATCGGGTTCGGGGTCATCGTTATTTTCCACCCATCCGTCTGTTAAATCTTGTAAACATATAAATTCTGAGTCACCTGCACCTAATCCATCACCATCATTATCATACCAATATTCTAATGCTGCCGGATTAAAACAACCACAACCTAAATCGTCTGAGCCATCACCACCGCAAACATCGCAATGATCATAGAAGTTTTCAGCACAATTAGGATATTCATCATCATTATTTGTTACCCAATTTTCTGGAACATCAGTTAAACAAAATTCTAATTCATCTCCAGAGCCCAATCCATCACCATCACTATCAAACCAATAAGAAAGCGGGGCCGGTTTAAAACAACCACATCCTTGGTCTTCTACTCCACCACCTGCACAAATCCCGCAATGGTCTGTATCATTACTTGCACATTCAGGTTCTGCATCATTATTATTTAAAACCCATTGATTGGGAAGGTTCTGTAAACAAAACTCTTGGGGTTCACCAAATCCCATGCCATCATTATCTGCATCGAACCAGTATTGAAGTGCTGCAGGCTCATAACAACCGCAACCTAAATCGTCTGCTCCACCACCTGCACATACACCACAATGGTCAATCATTAGAGTAACTGGATCTGGATTCCAGCAAAACTCTTCTTGATCAACATTATTGGGTACCCAATTTTCTGGTACATCTTGCAGGCAATATAATTCAAAATCTCCTGCACCAAATCCATCTTCATCTACATCAAACCAATATTTTAGTGCTGCAGGTTCAAAACAACCACATCCTAAATCATCTAATCCACCACCTGCACATACACCGCAATAATCTGTATCATTGGTAGAACAATTTGGTTCCAGGTCATCAGCATTGGCAACCCAGCCGATTGGAATGTCTGCTTCACAATAAAACTCTGATTCACCTGCTCCCAATCCATCACCATCACTATCATACCAATATTCTGCTGCTGCAGGGATATAGCATCCACAACCCAAGTCATCCACTCCACCACCTGCACATACACCACAGTGATCAATCATTAAAGTAAATTCATCAGGATTAGAACATTGTGGCTCTGGATCTACATTATTATCAACCCAATATGGTGGAAGGTCTGCATAGCAAAATTCTTGGGACTCACCAAACCCAAATCCATCACCATCTTCATCAAACCAGTAATTTTCTGTGGGAGGAATAAAACATCCGCAACCTTGATCATTTTCACCATTTCCAAAACATACACCACATTCATCTTTATCACTATTAGCTTCATGACCAGATGTACCCCCTGAACATACACCACAATCATCAATAAATGCTTCACCACCCCATATACCCATACAATCCACATCGCAATCATTATTGGGGTCAGCATCACAAATACCGCAGTTATCTTGCAGATTATCTCCACCGAGCTCATCATTACAGTCGTATGTAACATTTAATTCAGGTATTTCGAAGAAAGCCAAGAGTCCAGAAGGGAATCCTACATTTTGAGTGGGGTGAGCTCGATAGATTTGACTTGTTGATACATCGTAAATTCTAAAAGTTGGGTAATCTCCTGGCAACATATATCCTACTGAATATTCTTCGCCATCATCACCCATTACAGGGATATCTGTATATTCTCCTGTCCATTGACGTGCACCTACACAAATATCACCATTGAATGCGGCAAGCCAGTCCCCTTCTTCAATAGGGATTCCATCAATATTTGCATCTATTACAAAATAGAATGCCTGTTCAGTAGATTGATTGTATTCAAATTCTACTGGCATTGATGTACTTGTTGTATTTGTTGAAAATCCTAACGACAGGAATAGCAAATACAAATATTTTATATAAAATTTTGACAATTTTATTTAAACCTACATTTCTTGCTAACTGACCAAAATTAATACATTATGATACATCTATTTTGTGCGGTTTCTCACACGTAAACTCTCGTCTTAAAAATATTATTTTTCTAACTTTATTTCTCATAAGTAACCAATAACTGATTTGTGTAGTTGTTTTGTGACATTTTAATAATATAAGTGCCACTTGAAATACCATTGGGTGACCAATTTAATTGAAAATATTGACCATTATTATATTCTTCATATAGTTTTTCTACAACTCTACCAAAAATATCATAAACTTCAATATTCATCAATCCACTTTCATTAGTATATACTGCTATATTGATACTGGGATTGAATGGATTTGGGAATGCATTTAAAATACTGAAATTAGCTGGTATCGATGTAATAGCCATACAAGTTGAATTATTTCCATTACATACGCCACATTCATCATTCTCAGCATTCCCTCCACATTCTCCATGACAATCTTTTTCCACGATGCAATTACCACTACAATCTACATTTTCAGATTCAGGATAGGTACAACTATCATCTCCTATTATGGCATTTGAGTCATAGTTACAGGCTGTATCATCCATACATCCAGTACAAGTTGAATTATCACCTCCACATATGCCACAATCATCTTCTGATAGCTCTGTATTGTCATCTGACCAGTTACCATCACAACCTTGTACACAGGATGTATCACCAGCATCAACACACTCACCACACTCATTTATCCATGCAGTTCCACCATCTACACCATTACAGTCTGTAGCACAGGCCTCAACACCAGAGTTACCTCCAACACAATCACCACATCCATCTGTATAGGCATCACCATTTACATCTCCATTACAGTCTGTACATGATGAATTATCACCAGCACATATACCACATTGATCTAAAACAGCTGTTCCACCACATATACCAGCACAATCTACCTCAACAATACAAACACCACTGCAATCTACATTTTCAGAATCAGGATAGGTACAGCTATCATCATCGATTGTAGCATTTGAATCATAATTGCATGCTATATCATCCATACAACCACTGCATGATAAATCATCGCCAGCACATATACCACATTGATCTAAAACAGCTGTTCCACCACATATACCAGCACAATCTACCTCAACAATACAAACACCACTGCAATCTACATTTTCAGAATCAGGATAGGTACAGCTATTATCATTTATAGTTGCAACTGAATCATAATTGCATGCTGTATCATCCATACAACCACTGCATGATGAATCATCGCCATCACAAACACCACACTCATCTTCCATAGCATCACCACCACATTCTCCAGCACAATCTACTTCAGCAATAC
>CAYQPE010000034.1:0-16721 GCA_964419445.1 uncultured bacterium | reverse complement strand
GTAATTTTGTCGAGGAGAATTGCTATGAAAAGTAAATGTAACAACCGCATTACATTTTGATACAAAGTTCAATTCAATTTGAGTTGAGTAAAATTCCTATTTTTAAACCATTATAATGGCTGATAAATAGTGCCGAAAAAATTTAATGTTTAAGGATGGAAAAAAGATGACAATTAAGCAATTTTTATTAACTTTATTACTACTTTCCGTGGTAACCCCATCACAATTTGAGCTGGTGGAAAAATCTCAAAGCACTACAAAAATTAAGTTTTCACAAGAAAATATTATATTGAACCAAAAAGGTAATTTTAAAGAAGTTCATCGAATTTCAGAAGGAAGCACCACGGATAAAGGAATGCCTGAACTTCCATTACACACAACATTTTTTCAAATGAAGCAAGGGGTAGCCTATGAAGTTGACTATACGGTATTAGCTTCTCATAAAATAGAAAATGTAGAAGTATTTCCCTTTCAAGGTGAAAGTGAAGATGGATTGCAACGAGGCGTGGTTAAAAATATAGAATTTTATAATTCAAATAATACATATCCAGAAAATCATTTAACCGTTTCAGAGCCTATGGTGATGCGTGATATTGAAGTAGGATTAATCTCATTCGTACCGTTTGTGTATAATGCCTCTGAAAAATCATTAACTGTATATGATGAAGTTGAATTTAATATAGTTGAATCTGGTGTAAGGGATATTAATACGTCAATCCCTGCACAACGGTCTAAACTTTTTGAACCATTTTATGAAGATTTTATCGTTGATTATGAACCCTTATCTAGCAGAGAAGAATATCAGCCCTCATCAATACTCTATATTTGTGGTGGTGGATCAATTTCACATCCTTATGTGCAAGAACTCATTGAGTGGAGAGAAAAACAGGGTTATATCGTATATGCAGTTTCAACCAGTGAGGTGGGTGGAAGTAGTGCATCTACAGTTGAAAACTATATTGAATCTGCATATAATCTTTGGGATAATCCACCTGAAGTAGTGGGATTGATTGGAGATACAGGTGGAACGTATGCTATTGGTAATTTCACTTATAGTGGTGGTGCTACTGATGTGAATTATTCTTACTTATCTGGAGGGGACTTTCTCCCAGAAGTATTTGTGGGAAGAATTTCTGTAAATAGCTCCAGTGATATTTCCAATGTTATCAACAAAACATTGGTTTATGAAAAAGCTGAAACCCAAGCTGATTGGTGGTATGAACGTGCAGCATTATTAGGTGATCCTTCGTCTTCAGGAGTGTCAACCATAACTACCATGAAATATATCCAAAATATTATGGAAAACTATGGAATGACCGATATTAGAACAAACTATAATAATGGTAATTATGATAACTGGGTTGAAAACCAATTCGATGAAGGAATCTTATACTATAATTATCGTGGATTTTATGGCTCAAGTGGTATAGGAACAAATGGACTTGATAGTGGTGATTATCTACCTTTTGCAGCATCATTAACATGCGGTACAGGTGACTTTAATGGGACTGCTGAAAGTGAAAATTTTTACCGTGCAGGTTCACTTGCAAATCCTCAAGGGGCAGTAGCGGCTGTAGGTGTGGCAACAACGGCAACTCATACAGCATACAATAATATTGTTCACATGGGGATGTATGAAGGTATTTTTTCTAATGGCATGTATCATGCAGGTGCGGCAATGGCAAATGGTAAAATCGCGTTATATAGAACATATCCCACCAATCCCAATAGTGCCGTATCGAAGTTTTCAGCGTGGCCTAATTTAATAGGTGATCCTGCGTTACACCTATGGACAGATAAACCTCATGATTTTATTATTGATGCGCCTGCAAGTCTTCCAGCAAATACACAAAACATGGAAGTGTCCGTTACTGATGAAAATGGAAATCCTGTGCATGAAGCCAGAATTACACTTATTCTTGGTGGTCAACATTTTATAGCATATACTGATGAATCTGGTGATGCCATTGTAACATGGAATTCAAATAGTAATGGTGAGGCGATCCTTACTGCATTCAAAGGTGGATTCAGATTGGGTGAAACTTCAGTAGAAATTGGACAAGTGGCTGGGGCAGCTATTTACGTAGATCAAACCAGAACATCTATGATTGAAATTAACGGTAATGGAAACTTTCAATTGAATCCAGGTGAAGTGATTGAATTAACCATACCACTTTTAAACTTTGGATCAGAAAATGCAGTAGATGTACATGTGGAGTTATCAAGTTCAAATATCAATGTAAATATCGTAGATGCTGAAAAAATGATTGCTGAAATTTTATCAACTGAAAGTGTGGATGTTGAATTTGAAATTGAATTAAATAATAATTTGTATGAAGGTGAAGATTTAGATTTATCATTACATATAAATACTCAGGATAATGAATGGAATATTTCTGTACCTGTTCATATTTATGCAGCTAAGCTTGAAAATTCAGGCTTTGAAATTTTAGGTGATGAAGAGTTAAAGCCAGGTGTAGAATCTACCATTGATTTAATATTTAATAATTCAGGTTCACAGTCAATCAATAATCTTGTGATAGAATTAGAAGAAAATGATTTTATTCAGGTGTTGAATAACAATTTATCTTCATTCAATATTGATGCTGGTGAGCAAGTGGTTATTCCATCATTTAAAATTATGCCAGTTTCACATATAATCAATGGGTCAACCATATCATTGGAATATACATTCTCAACCAGTTCTGGTTATGAGGGTGAAGATTATATTGTTGTAAATGTAGGTACCAGAGAAGAAGGCGACCCATTAGGTCCCGATGAGCATGGATATTACATCTATGATTCAGGTGATATTGCATATCCGTTAGCTCCTGAATATGATTGGATTGAGATTACCGGCGGTACAGGTGGCGGACAAAGTTTAAATTTAACCGATACTGGTGATGGCTGTTATTCTGCAGGTGGTGGTTGGTATGGTTGTGATGATCTTGAAGGTGAAGATACTCAAGTAATTCAACTTCCATTTGACTTCCAATTTTATGGAATTGTTTATAATGAGATTACGGTGAGTACCAATGGCTGGATTGCATTTGGTGATAGAGAAATGTCTGCATTTAGAAATTATAGTATTCCTGGTGCAGGTGGTCCATCTCCAATGGTTGCAGCTTTTTGGGATGACCTTACAACTGATGGTAGCGGTCAAGTGTATAAATTGGTTGCTGATGACTATGTAATTATTCAATGGAATAATATGAGAATTCATGGTCACGGAAATAATAACGACACCAATACATTCCAGATGATTTTATATAATCCTGAAAATATGGGATATTTAACACCAACGGGTGATGGTGAAATTAAAATTCAATATAAGCGGTATAGAAACATTTCAAATGGTGATTATTATGAATACACTCCACTTCATGGTTGTTATTCTACAACGGGTATTGAAAACCATTTAGGAAATATTGGACTTGAATATTCCTTTGATGATGATTATCCAACTGAAGCCATGGTATTGGAAGATGAAACGGCTATATTTATTACTACAAGTTTAGGTAATACATTTGTAATGGGTGATGTGAATCAAGATGAAGAGGTGAATGTATTGGATGTGGTAACCATTGTAAACTTTATATTAGGTGTGGGTGAACCAACATCATATCAGGAATTTGCTGGTGATATGAATGAAGATGGTGCATTAAATATTCTTGATGTAGTATTGATAGTAAATTCAATTTTAGCCAATTAAATTTTAATTATAAGTGAGTTTAAAAAGCCCTTACTTTCTGTAAGGGCTTTTTTTTTACATTTTGATACAAAAATAAAAGTTCGAATATTCGCAAATTAACCAATGTGTATTAGATTTAATTATAAGAAAATTACCGATTAAGGACAAAAAATGAAAAACGCTTACCTGTTACTTATTATAATTTCTGTCGTTTTCCCCAAAAACTTTGATTTAGTAAGCAAAGGCTTGCATTCAATATCCCTTCAATTTCAAAATGATGAAATTGAATTAATTCAGGAGGAGGGATATTCTAGAATAATATCTTCCCATAATGGAATTTTATCTGAAGAGGGATTACCGGAGTTGCCAATTTATTCCACATTTTTTCAAATGAAACCTGGAATCGCCTATGAGGTTGAATACTCCGTGGTATCCTCTCGTTTAATTGAAAATATTCGTATATACCCACATCAATTAGAAGCTCAATCTTCAAACAAGAAAACCCTTGTTAAAAATTTAGATATTTATAATACAGATATTAGCTTTCCTGAGAAAAATCTTTCTCTTTCTGAACCAATGATTATGCGGGATTTGGAAGTTGGGCAAATTACATTTGTACCCTATACCTATAATCCATCTGAGCAGACGTTGATTATTTATGATGAAGTGGAAATTGAAATTGTAGAATCGGGTACACGTTCGGTTAATCAACAATTACCTGCAAAAAGGTCAAAGCTATTTGAACCCCTTTATATGGATTTGATAGTTGACTATGAGCCATTATCAAGTCGAGAAGAATATCAAGCTGAGACAATATTATATATTTGTGGCGGAAATTCATATTCACATCCTTATATGCAACAGCTTATTGAATGGCGAGAAAAACAAGGATACAATGTACTAATCGCTCCCGAAAATGAAACGGGAAGTTCAACTACATCAATTTCATCATATATTGATAATTTATATACGTCCAGTGAAAATCCTCCAGAAATTGTTGGGCTTATTGGTGATGTAGATGGCACTTATGGATTACAAACATTTGGAGTGCATGGTGGTGACGGAGATAATGAGTATGCATATATTACGGGTGGAGATTATCTCCCCGAAATTTTTGTAGGTAGAATTTCCGTAAATAGCTCCAGTGATATTTCGAATTTAATAAATAAAACCCTTACCTACGAAAAAGCTGAAAATCAGCAAGATTGGTGGTATGAACGTGCAGCGCTTGTTGGAGATCCCTCTTCATCAGGAATTTCAACTATTACTACCAATCAATACATCCAGTACATTATGGAAAATTTTGGAATGACTGATATCCGTACAAACTATAGTAATGGTAATTATGATAACTGGGTTGAGAACCAATTCGATGAAGGAATCTTATACTATAATTATCGTGGATATATCGGTTCAAGTGGAATTGGTCAGAGTGGATTAGATACTGGAATTTATACACCATTTGTATCATCAATTACTTGCGGTACTGGAGATTTTGGATGGGGAACTTCTGAGAGTGAAAGCTGGATTCGTCAAGGTTCTCTTACAAATCCTCAAGGAGCCGTTGCTGCAGTGGGCGTAGCCACATCTAGTACACATACCATGTATAACAATATTGTAAATACTGGAATTTATGCCAGTATATTTTCACACAATATTTATAATGCAGGTGCAGCCCTTGCTAATGGTAAATTGGGCTTAATAAAAACCTATCCTACAAATACATCTGCTATTGGTCAATTTTCACAATGGACAAATTTAATGGGTGACCCTGCACTTCATTTATGGACAGATAAACCTCATGATTTTGTAATTGATGCTCCCGCATCTTTACCTGCTGATGCTCAAAATATGGAAGTAAATATTACTGATGAAAATGGAAATCCTGTATATGATGCAAGAGTTACATTGATTTTAGGTGGGCAATATTTTTCAGCATATACGGACCAATCAGGTGATGCCATTGTTACATGGACATCTAGTAGCAATGGTGATGCTATTATAACTGCATTTAAAGGTGGATTTCGATTAGCTGAAACAAGTATTCAAATTGGTCAAGTAACTGGAGTTGCATTTCAAATCGACGAAATAAATTCAAATATTGATGATTCAAATTCTGGAAATGGAAATGGTGAGTTAAATCCAGGTGAAATGGTAACATTCAACCTATCATTGCATAATTTTGGCGATGAAAATAGTGGTATTCTTACTGCAAAACTAATCTCAAACAATGATAATATTAATGTGGTGAATGCTGAGATTGAGGTTGGATCAATTCAATCTAATGATTCAGTTAATTTGGAATTTGAAGTAGAATTAGGTCAAAATCTTTATGAGGGTGAATCTTTAGATCTCAAATTAGAAGTTGAACATGAAAATCAATATCAAGAGTTTTCTATTCCATCTTATGTAAACGGACCCAAGTTAGAATCTTCAGGATTTGAATTAGTTTCAAACAATAATAGATTTGAAAATGGGGAAGTGGTTGAATTGGATTTACTTTTCCACAATTCTGGTTCTGAAGACATTGAAAATATTCACATAGAATTAGATAATACCAACCCTATGTTTACAATAATTGATAATAATTATTCATCATTTGATATCAGTTCTGGTGAACAAACTATTTTATCTTCAATAAAATTACAATTGAATACCCATTTTATCAATGGTTCTGTAGTTTCTCTTGGGTATTTATTCGAAAGTGAGAATGGATATGCTGGAGAAGATGTGATAACATTTACATTGGGTACACGTGAAGAGGGCGATCCCTTAGGACCCGATGAATATGGATATTATATTTATGATTCAGGTGATGTGGCATATCCAATTGCCCCTGAATATGATTGGATTGAATTGGCTGGTCTAAATGGAATTGGTGAGGGCATGAATTTCAATGATGGTGGATATGGTGTGGCAGAATCCGGTTGGGGTTGGCAAGATATGGTTCATTCACATGTGGTGCAACTTCCATTTGAATTCCAATTTTATGGAATTGTTTACAATGAAGTTACGGTAAGTTCAAATGGTTGGGTTTCATTTGGGAATCACCCTATGGCAGCATTTAGAAATTATAGTATTCCAGGTGCTGGTGGACCATCTCCAATGGTGGCACCATTTTGGGATGATCTAACTACTCTTGGAAGTGGGCAAGTTTATAAATATGTATCCAACGACTATGTGATTTTCCAATGGAATGAGATGAGAATAGAATCTTATGGAAATACTGAAAATACATTTCAAATTATTATATATAATCCAGACTATATGGGATATGTAACCCCAACAGGTGATGGAGAAATGAAAGTTCAATATAAAGAATTTAATAATATTTCAAATGGAAGTGGAGCTTACCAACACCATCCATGTTATGCAACAATTGGGATAGAAAATCACTTTGGAAATGTTGGTTTGGAATATACCTTTAATCATAATTATCCTGTGGAGGCAATGGAACCATCAGATGAAACTGCATTATTTATAACTACAAGTCTTGGTTATACTTTTGAATTAGGGGATTTAAATCAAGATAGTGAAGTAAATGTATTGGATGTGGTTATAGAGGTTAATATCATTTTGAATGTATTAGAAGCCACAGCATATCAACAATATGTAGGTGATATGAATGATGACAACGAAATCAATATTTTAGATGTAGTTCTTTTAGTTAATATTATTTTAGCTGGATAAAATAATATCTCAATAAATGAGTAAAAGCCTCGATGTATTTCGGGGCTTTTTTTTAACATGTTGATACAATTTTACTTTTTATAATTTGTATCAATTCTAAATATCTTCATAACGGTATAAATCAACAATCTATAAATCTTGAAGGAAAACGAGTTATGAGACGACTAACCGTAGCAATTATTGTAACTATTTCATCGTTCCTATTTTCAGAAAATTTTTCATTAAAATCTAAAATGAATGGCGTAAAAACGCTTCAATTTTCACAGCAAGAATTATCTACAATTCAAAAAGATGGATATTTAAGATTAACTACACCTGAAGAAGGAAGTACTGTAGAAGATGGAATGCCTGAACTTCCAGTATATACTACCTTTTTCCAAATGAAAAGAGGTGTAAAATATGAAGTGGAATATGAGGTAATCTCATCTCACCAGATAAATGATGTTGAAATTTATCCATACCAAGGGGAACCATTAGTAGGTGTTGAAAAACCATTTATAAAAAATCTTAATTTTTACACTTCAAATGAGAGTTTTCCTGAAAGCAAATTAACAGTTTCTGAGCCTATGGTTTTGAGGGATATTGAAGTTGGATTAGTATCATTTACACCATTTAATTATGATGCATTTACAAAAACACTCACGGTTTATGATGAAGTAGAGATTTATATTTCAGAAAATGGAACCCGTGAAGAGAATCATCATTTCCCTGCTAAACGTTCAAAATTGTTAGAACCCCTCTATGAAGAAATGATTGTTGATTATGAACCCCTATCTTCAAGAGATGAATATCAGCCTGAAACTATTATGTATATTTGTGGTGGTGCAGCAGCAACACATCCTTATGTGAGAGAGTTAGAGGCATGGAGAGAAACGCAAGGGTATGTGGTTCATACTGTATCAACCTCAGAAACGGGATCAAGTGCCAGTGCTATTGAAAATTATTTAGAAAATATTTATGAAACTTGGCAAAGTCCTCCTGAGATTGTGGGATTAATTGGTGATACGGGAGGTACTTATGCTATTGGATACCATTCTTATGAGGGTGGTGCCACCGATGTGGACTATTCATATCTGAGTGGTAATGATTTTTTACCTGAACTTTATATCGGTAGAATTTCTGTTAACAGCTCAAGTGATATTTCCAATTTAATAAACAAAACGCTTACGTATGAAAAAGCTGAAGACCAAGCTGATTGGTGGTATGAAAAAGCTGCATTAGTGGGAGATCCATCTACATCAGGTATTTCTACAATTACTACCATGCAATATGTAGAGAATATTATGGAAAACTATGGCATGGATAATATTCAAACAAATTATGGTAACGGAAACTTTGATAGCTGGGTAGAGAACCAATTTGATTCTGGCATATTATACTATAATTATCGAGGATATTATGGTTCTAGTAGTATTGGCCAATCTGGATTAAATAGTGGAATTTATGCCCCTTTTGCTGCTACTGTAACTTGTGGAACGGGAGATTTCAATGGTACTTCTGAGAGTGAAAGTTTTGTGAGAGCGGGTTCTCTCACATCACCTCAAGGTGCTGTTGCTTGTGTAGGGGTATCTACACTTAATACACATACAGCTTATAACAATATTGTTCATATGGGTATGTACGAAGGTATATTTTCAAAGGGGATGTATCATGCTGGGGCTGCATTAGCAAATGGAAAAGTTGCATTATATAAAACTTATCCTACCAACCCAAATTATGCAGTATCACGCTTTTCAGCATGGCCAAATTTAATTGGTGACCCTGCGCTTCATTTGTGGACAGATGTGCCTAAAGATTTTAATATTGATGCACCAACAACAATACCTGAATCGGTATCCAGTGTTGAGGTGAATATTACGGATGAATATGGATATTCCGTAACAGATGCACGCGTGGTATTAGCATGGGGAAGTGATTTTTTCACTGGCTATACTAATGAAAACGGTAGTGCTACTATAAATTGGAGTGGTGATGTTTCTGGGCATGGCCAAATTTCTGTATTTAAAAAAGGTTTTAGGTTAGCACAGCAGTCTATAGCACAGGGAATTGTAGAAGGACCTTCTCTATATTTAGATCAAAACAGATTCTCTGTTAATGATGCTATCAATGGAAATTCAAATAATTTGGCAAATGCAAATGAAAGTATTACTGTAGAAATCCCCATAACAAATTTGGGCAATGAAACTGCTCGTCAACTTCTGGCAACACTTTCAGCAGGTAGTGAAAAAGTGGATATTAATAATCCACAAATAAATATAGATTCAATAAATCCAAATGATGATGTGGTATTGAGTTTTGATTTACATTTAGCAGGAAGCATTTACCAAAGCGAAGAATTACAAATTCAACTTCAGATTGAAGATATAAATGAGTATAGTTGGAGTTTTAATATTCCACTTATTGTATTTGCTCCCAAATTAGAATTGAGTGAGATTGATATTGTTGAAGACAGAATATTAATGCAAGGTATTGAATCAGATATTACCCTATCATTTAAAAATAATGGTGCGGTATCGGCAACAAATTTAATGATATCATTAAATTCAGATTCAAGAGTCCAAGTTACACCTCATGAGTTTTATCTGCCAAATATGGGTGCCGCTGAAACTATTAATTTTGAAGATGTAAGCATTCTTCCATCAACTGAAATTATAAATGGAGAAGTAATACATATCCCATTTGAATATGTTGCAGATAATGGAATTGTGGGTACTGATTTTATTACCTTTTCTGTAGGTGAGCGAGATGTAACCGATCCGTTGGGTCCAGATGAATATGGTTATTACATATATGATTCAGGTGATACTGATTATGCTCAGGCCCCTACTTATAATTGGATTGAAATTGTAAATAATGGTGGTACGCAAATTAGTTTTAATGATGGTGGTGATGGTGAGTCAAGTTCATGGGGTTATTCTGATGATACTGAAACTATTCAATTACCATTTGATTTCCAATTTTATGGAATTGTATATGATGAAATTACCGTAAGCACTAATGGGTGGATTGCTTTTGGTGAATCAGATATGTCATCATTTAGAAATTATAGTATTCCTGGTGCTGGTGGTCCATCTCCAATGGTAGCAGGCTTTTGGGATGATTTAACTACAGATGGTAGTGGTGATGTGTATTACCTCAGTAATAATGATTATGTTATTATTCAATGGGATAGTATGAGTATTCATGGGCATAATAATTCACAAAACACATTTCAGATGATTTTATATAATCCAAGTTCAACATATACACCTACAGGCGATGGAGAAATTAAAGTTCAATATCAAGAATTTAGAAATGTATCTGATGGTGATTATTATCAATATACGCCACTACATGGTTGCTATGCTAGTATCGGTGTGGAAAACCATTTAGGCAATATTGGACTCGAATATACTTTTGATGATGAGTACCCTGATGAGGCTATGGAGTTAGGTGCACAAACTGCAATTTATATTACTACATATCCTCCTGAAGAATTACCACAACCAGCATTAACATTATCTCAAGATAGTTTTGATTTAACGGTAGATGCTGAAAGTTTAGCATCAGAATCCATAACTATTGGAAATGATGGAGAAGCAGAATCAGTACTTTCTTATAATGTGAATGTGTCATACCCAGATTTAGAGTCTCCATTTGCCGTAACAGGTGGCGGACCAGATTTATTTGGTTATTTTTGGAGTGACTCAGACATTGATGTTGGATTAGACTATGGATGGGTTGATATTTCAGAGATGGGTTCCACAGTTGAGTTTAGTAATAACGATGATGGTACCCCATTTATGGATATTGGATTTGCATTCCCATTTTATGGTGAAGAATACACCCAATTTTTAGTCAACCCAAATGGTTGGATTGGATTTGAATCTGATAATGATGAGTGGTACAATGGTAATCTTACAGACAGTGGGCCTCAGGCAGCAATTATGGCATTTTGGGATGACTTGAATCCCGTAAATAATAACTGTAATGCAAGCTGTGAAGGTAATGTCTATTATTATTCTGATGGTAGTCAACTCATTGTTTCATTTAACAATGTGGCACACTGGGTTACAGAAGAATACCCTAATAGTATTTATAATTTTCAAGTAATAATTGATGAAAATGGACAAATTCAAATTAATTATGGGGAGCTGAATGGCGGTTTTTCAGCCACAGTTGGAATTCAAAATTCGGATGCCTCTTCTTATGTTCAAGTTGCAGATTATTTAAGCAATTATTATCATGATGGGTTATCACTTTATTTTGAAAATGTGGTATCATACCACAATTGGTTGAATATTGATTCTCCTCTGAGTTCTGGCTCATTATTTGATGGTGAAAGTGTTGAAATAGATTTTTCAATAAGTACTGTTGATATGCCTGAAGATGATTATGTTGCATACTTAAATGTTTCAACAAATGTTGAAGGTACAGTACAGATTCCTATCAATTTAAGTGTGGGAGAAGGTGCGTTACCTGGAGATGTAAATACTGATGGTGTGGTAAATGTTTTAGATGTAGTTCAAATTGTGAATTATGTTTTAGGTAACCTTGAATTTAATGCATCACAAGTTGCCTCAGCAGATATGAATGATGATGGGATTGTGAATGTATTGGATATTGTAACATTGGTTAATTCTATACTTACTTTTTAATCATTGATTTACCAAATACAGACCAAAACATTCTAAATTTCATGCTCTGAATCTCTAGGAAAATAGCAATTGATTGAAACCACACTCATAATATTAATCCTTTCATTACTTCTTTTTGGGCTAATTGAGAGTATCAATCATCGGTCGGTATTAAATCAGTTGCCTATCCGAATTCACGTAAATGGTGCGCGGGGAAAGTCAAGTGTTACGCGTTTAATAGCAGCAGGGCTCCGTGAAGGTGGGATAAAAACTATAGCCAAAACTACAGGCTCTGCACCACGAATTATTAATGAACATGGAAAAGATTTAATTATACACCGTTTGCGTTCAGCATCTATAGGAGAACAAGTAAAACTATTACGAAGTTTTGCTCGAAAAAAGCCAGAAGCGGTTGTTATAGAATGCATGGCAGTACAACCTCAATATCAATGGGTGGCTGAGCAAAAAATGATTCAATCAACAGTAAGTGTAATAACCAATGTTCGTCCTGATCATTTAGATGAAATGGGATCTACAATGGAAGATATTGCATACTCACTTTCAAATACAATTCCATTTAATGGAACATTAGTCACGGCTGAGAGAGATGTGCTTAATCCGCTTGAAGATGTTGCAAAAAAGCGAAATTCTCAAGTCCATGTGGTTAATGGTGATACCATTTCAGATGAGTATTTAAATCAATTTCCATTTTTGGAACATGCAGACAATGTGGCATTAGCCCTGCAGGTTTGTAAAGATGTGGGGGTTAGTGAAGAAGATGCCTTAAATGGTATGTTAAAAACAAATCCAGATCCAGGGGCATTGGTAATTTGGGATTTAGATTTTGATAAAACTCTTCATCATTTTGTTAGTGCTTTTGCAGCAAATGACCCAAAATCAACCTTACAAATTTGGAATATGCTGGAGCATCGAATAGAAGATAAATCTACATGTATTTTTTTAAACACTCGTTCTGATAGGCGATATAGAACAGAGCAGTTAGTAAATTTAGTATTTAATGAAATTCAGCCTGATTTATTTATTATACGTGGAGATGATTTACCTAAAAATATTCATGAACAAATTGATAATCATGATAACATGGAAGTAAAGATATTCTCCAATGCTTCTCAGTACCAAGATATATTTGAATATTTAAATACGTTGGATGAGCAATTTATTATGGGAATTGGTAATATTGTAGGATGGGGAGAAAATTTTGTCTCCAAATTAAAGGAATTTAGAATTAATGTATGCTGATCCTGAAATAGCAATAGGTATAGGAATTATCCTCAGCTTATTTTTTACAGAAACTTTAGGTGTAACTGCTGGTGGTGTTATTGTTCCAGGATATATTGCACTGTATTTACATGATCCCCAGATGGTTATTGGTACATTTTTAATCAGTGTAGTCACATTTTCATTAATTAAACTGTTATCCAAATTCATGTTAATTTACGGTAAACGTCGATTGGTTCTGAGCCTATTAATTGGTTTTTTCTTAGGTTATTATGTGAAAGAAAATTACATCAATGGAGATTTATACGTCATTGGTAATATTATTCCAGGGCTTATCGCAAGTTGGATGGACAGACAGGGAGTGATGCGAACTGTAAGTGTAATTCTTATTACAGCTAGTATTGTTTATTTAAGCATGATGTTGCTATACAAGGGGGTAATTTATGTTTAGACCCCAAATTCAAAAAACACGTGTATTAGTTGCCATGGCATTTTTGGGATTGTCCATGGTACATTGGGCATCTAATTCAACAGTTATCCATACTGCTGTAGGTTACGAAGAAAAACTATTGGCATCTGATATTATGAAATCTGCTCTAAAAATATTAAAAAAAGAAGTAAGAAAACGTGAAATAATCACCATTTTTAGAGATATTGATCCAAATACCACGGGTTTGATTTTTAAAGAAGATAGCCCCATTCGTACAAGCTCTGGTGACTTAAAAGCTAAACAGACGGTATTAAAACCAAACTTTGCTGCAATCGCTGTAGATTTATTCTATCAAGCTGGATTAGTAAGCGGTGATACTATTGCCGTAGGAATGACAGGATCAATGCCTGGGGCAAATATTGCCGTATATAGTGCATGCAAAGCAATGGGAATTCATCCAATTCCTATTGCCTCGGTGGGTGCATCAATGTGGGGTGCAACTGACCCTAAATTTACATGGTTAGATATGGAATCTACACTAAACAAACATGAAGTTTTTGAATATAAAAGTGTAGCTGCCTCATTAGGAGGACGTGGAGATTGCCTCAGGAAAATTGGAAAAAATGGCGGTAAAGAGGGAAGAAAACTAATTATAAAAGCCACCAAAAGAAATAAAATTCCACTTATTGATTATACCATCCCTATAGAAAATAAAAATGTATCCAAAAGTATAGTTGAACGTATGGATATATTCAATCAACATGCTTCAAATTATAAAGCCTATGTGAATGTGGGTGGAGGCGTTTCAAGTATTGGTGTGGGTGGTAAAGATAAAATTTCAAAAAGTGGATTTATTACTTCTGAATCTTTGTTGAATATGAAACCTCGTAATAGTATGGTACGTAATTTTGCAAATAATGGTATTCCTATTATAAATATTTCTCATATACCACAGTTAGTACGTGGAATAATTCCATATGGTTCAGATAAGATTCCCACTGGTGAGGGCAGTCTATATAAAGAAACTCGATATAATTTAATGGTTGCTGGTATGGCCCTTGTATTGCTACTGGTAATGGTTATTGGTGTAGGTGTTTATAGTCATCAACAGATTATAAAACGAATGCAATCTTACGAACCTGAATCGATACTATAATGAAGTATTTAATTATCACCTATGTTTTCTTCTCTCTTTGTTTGGGGAAAGTATTAATTCCATTAAATGATGCGGATTCAGAAAATCTTAAAATCAAAGGAAAAGAAAGAACATATTTTCGTCTTGAAAAAAATGAATATCTTGTGAGTGGTCCATCTACAGTAACTATTTATTCACGTGGTGCATTCCCCAAAAAGAACAGTGGCGAGTATGAACTGAAGATTTCAACATTACTTAAAGGTTTTGAGCAAGTAGATAGAGTTGAAACGGTGTTTAAGAAAAAAGATAAAAATGTTGCTTCAACATTACATCCCATGCATGCATATACACAATCGGCAAAAACTGTAATTGATATCCCCAAAGGTAAATTTAGATTACAAGTAACAAATCGGTCTCATTGGAATTTGCCGGTGTTATCACGGGTGATCCAAAAGCGAAATAGGAAATAATTGAAGTTTTTTATTTTACAAATATTTTTCTTTACATGCATGTGGGCTATTCCTTTATCACATCGAATTAATGTACCCCTTTACTTTACTGTATCTACAGGAATAGGTTATGATAATAATGTACTAAAATTTTCAGAAAAAGAGATTGATGACTCATCGACAAAATCATGGTTATTAAATGAAAATGATTTAGCTACATCCATTTTTAAAAATAGTGTTACGCTACAATATTACCCATTTTTAATATCTAGCCACGAAACTCAGATTTATTTTAAATTCAATAATTCTCAATATATTAATGCCGAAGATAAATCTAATAAAAGTTATTCATTGAAGTTATCGCAGCATGTAGGTAAATACCAATGGTTGAAATTATCTTACAGCTATATTCCCCATATATATTTGCGGACATATCAAGATAGAGATTTACCCGTTATATATGCAACTTCAGATAATGTATACCATACCATTGGCGATTCATTTTTACCGGCATCATTTGGTATTGAGTCTGTGAGTTTATATTATTCACATCCTTTACCCATAATTAAAGGGTGGGGCCATTTAAAATTGGCAAGAGAGAAACAATATTATAATGAAAATTTTACCGAATTTGATTTAAACATTAACCATTTTACTTTGGGAATTA
This sequence comes from uncultured bacterium, assembly GCA_964419445.1. GTDB lineage: Bacteria > Fidelibacterota > Marinisomatia > SCGC-AAA003-L08 > D37C17 > JABHHG01. Next base: position 804 of record CAYQPE010000034.1, on the reverse strand, counting down.
GCTTGAGAAGTTTGCCTCAAGTAAAACTCAATTTTAGCTTCACAAATTCAACTGCAGATAATATTACATTTCAAAATGGGCTAATTTCATCACAATTCAAAGATAGAGGATTCACCCAACAAAAAATTTATACTTCATTGAGTTTAGGTGATAAAATAACTCCCATTTTAAATGGGATTGGTACCTCATTAAGTATTGAAAATAGAACATTTTCCTCTGTTTTAGATACTGATCCTCTTCATAAAGATAGAACCCATGTAGATACAAAAATATCACTATGGTTGAAAAAAGATTTAACTCACAATTTGAGTTCAAAGTTTAAAGGAAAATTTAGAAGTCGACAAACAGCATCCACTGAGGAGTTTGTAGAGGGGTTAAAGTCCTTTTCAAAATATGAATTTATGTTAACGCTTTCTTATAAGGTTGCATTGAATTTATATAAATGAAATTTTTAATCCTCATTATCTTATTTTTTACAGGATGCATGAAGCAATCCACATCAATAGAATCTAAAAGTGAAATTTTAATTTATCCTACTTCTGATTCTGTATATGATATTGAAATTCAAAATGATACATTATATGTTGCCAATGGGAAAGAAGGGTTAAAAGTTTTTGAAATCAAGAATGATACATCTCTTTATTTATCCCCAATTTATAGTGGGTATGGATTCTCTGAAGGTGAAAATTTAATAAGCATAGAGGCCACTACAAATTTTGAATATTTATTTCTATTAGATAAGTTCAATTATACGATTGCACGATTGAAGGAGTCCTTGTTTATTGATGGTTCTGCAATGGTTAC
>CAYQPE010000033.1:8812-16861 GCA_964419445.1 uncultured bacterium | reverse complement strand
AATCCTTTCGACGTGAAATGAAAAAAGTTTTCCCCGATAAAGAGTGGGTTGAGCTTCCGCCTACTCATGAAATTTTTTCTTCACATTTTATACTAGATAAGGGACTACCCAAAGTACATGAACATGACAAAAAGCGACCCCAAGCATTGGGTTTGTTTCATGATGAAAAACTGGTGGTGCTCTATACCTATGAATCAGATTTGGGTGATGGTTGGGAAGATGGCGGAGTGCATAAAAATGCAGAAAAAATTCGCACTGCTGCATTAAAAATGGGAACGAATATAGTGGTTTATTCATTAAGTCAATGATGAAAACACCCATTCAAAAATTTATCCATTCGTATAGACAGTGGGCATCTCAACAACGGTTATTCTCCAGCGGAGTACGCTTTACATCCATCCTTTTGGTTTTAACCTTTTTATTGGTTGCCACTGAATCCATTTTCTATTTATCCCAATCACATCGACTATTATTAGACCAATACTTCATTGCCATTTTCCTATTGTTTATTGCATATCTTGGGCTGGAATGGATAATTCATATTCGACAATTATTCAACAATAGTACAGATAACCAATTATCAAAAATAATTGGGAAAAAATTTCCAAAGATAAAGGATAGATTATTAAATGCACTTCAATTAGAAGAAGATATAAAATCTAATATTGTGGGTAAAGATTTGGCTGAATATGCTGTACTTAAAACACAAGAAGAATTAGGTACATTAGATTTTCAATCAATTTCTACCGGCATAAATAAAACACAAAAGAATATTTTTATTGCTTCCATTAGTCTCTTCCTGCTTCTATTTATGTTTAATTTTAGTACTTCCATCAATGCTGTGGATCGGCTCATTCACCCCCAAACTTATTACCCAAAACCCTTACCTTTTACCCTCACATCGTTAAATCCCACCATAGATGTATTGGGAGGGGATACGATTCAAGTTTCCATTGCAGGTATGGGAGATTTACCTGATTCTATCCTTGTTCAGTGGGAAAATAAAAGTGGTGTAGAAACAACGTGGGCCTATGAAAATAATGAACTCTACCATTTAACATTTGAAAATGTTCGACAAGACATACAATGGAAAGCCATCGTAAATAATATCTCATTTTTTAGCCCATGGGATGTAATTGAAACTGATATTAGTTCAATATTTGTAACAGATAGACCCATTATTGAAAATGTAACTTTTTCTATTTTTCCACCAGAATATACAGGTGAAGACGTTAAATCCCATCCCGGTAATATTTCAGATATTCATGTATTGGCTGGTAGTAAGATTCAAATAAATGCCTCATCTACAAAAAGAATTAAAGATGCATGGTTAGCATTAACAGGCCTTGATAATCGGGAAACCCAAATTAATGGGAAAAATATGAGTATTACCCTTCATGTTGGTTCATCTGTAACTGCGGCTTTGTATTGCACCGATGAAAATGATGTAGAAAATTTGCACCCTACCCATTATCGTATAAATGTTTACCCAGATTCACCACCAGATATTTTGGTTACTAGCCCTGAAACTGAATTTGAATTGGATGAATCCAATGGGATAAATATTACCTTCCAAACCAGCGATGACTATGGATTTTCAGCATCGTGGATTGAATATCAATTGATGACTCCTTATTATTTAGGAAATCAAGATTCTACAATACACCGACGTGAAGTTAATGAAATTTCTACGGAGGTTAAATCTCAGCAGATAATTCACTACTGGGATATCAGTTCCCTCCACCCTGAACCCGAAGATGAAATTCATTTTACCATCCACGTACAGGATAATAATTTGATTACGGGTCCGTTGGCAACACAGTCTGTTAAGCTAATTGGTCGATACCCCTCCATCGAGGATTTATTTACTCAAATGGAAGAAGAGGAAGAAGAAATTGAACAATATACTGATGATGTAATATCAGATTTAGAAAATGTTCAAGAACTTGTAGAAGAGCTCCAACTTGAAATGTTGAAATCTGAAGAGATGACATGGGAACAACAGCAGAAGGCTGAAGAATCACTACAGCAAATGCAGGAGGTATTTAATCAATTAGAGCAAATTCAAGAAGCCGTTGAAAAAATTGAAGAGCAAGCCAGTAAGAATAATTTGGTATCAGACCAATTGGTGGAAAAGTTCCAAAAATTCAATGAATTGCTTGATGATATCATGACCCCTGAACTCATGGAAGCCATGGAAAAAATGCAAGAAGCCATGCAAAACATGGATATGGAACAAATGCTTGATGCCTTGGAAAATTTTGATTATGATTTGGAAGAATTTGAAGATCAATTAGACAGATTTATTGACATGTTTGAACAAGCCATTGCTGAACAAAAAATTGATGAAGTGGTAAAGCGATTAGAAAAAATGGTGGAGGCACAGGAAAGTATATCTGCTGATTTACAACAAGACGATGCAAATTTAAGTGAGCTGGCATCTAAAGAACGACGACAAGAAGAACAATTTAAAAAATTAAAAGAAACCATGAAAGATGCTTCAGAAGCAATGGAAAAGGGCTCTGAATCTGCATCTGAACAAATGGATGAACTTTTAAATAGTCCTCTCACTAAAGAAACCGAATCTCAAATAAAGGATACTAGAAAGGAACTTCAAAAAGGTCAACAGGATGAGGCCTCTGAATCTTCAGATAAATCTAAAGAGAAATTAGAAAACATGCTCAATGAGGCCATGGCAATTCAAGAACAGTTTCAAGAAGAGACCGTTGACGAAATGATGGATGCATTTTTGTCCGTTGTAAGAAATGTATTATATATTTCTCAATCTCAAGAAAAACTCATCAAAAATGGAGAGAAACTAAATTCACGTAGTCCCAATTTACCAGAAATTGCTTCATTTCAAAATCGTATAAAGCGTGAAAACATTCAACTAATGGCACAAATGATGGAGCTTTCCAAGAAGACATTTTACATTACCCCGGCCATTAGCAGAGCCATCGGAAAAACTACATCTGCCATGGATAAGGCCATTGGTCACGTAGAACAAAAACAAATCACCAACTCACGGAAATCACAGAAAAAAGCATTAAATGGGCTAAATGAAACGGCGTATTTATTATTATCCGCCATGGAAGAAATGAAATCCTCAGGATCTGCATCTGGATTTGAAAGTTATATGGAACAACTTGAGAATATGACCCAGCAACAAAAAGGAATAAATAAAGGTACCATGCAAATGGGACAAATGGGGATGATGGCACAACAACAAATGATGCAAGGATTACAAGGTCAGCAACAAGCACTACAAAAAGCATTACAAGAACTCATGGGTGATATGCCCGGTGGGGAAATACCCGGAAGCTTAACAAAAGCAGAACAAGATATGGAAGAAGTGATAGATGACTTTAAACGTCGACAAGTAACTCGAAAAACTATGGAACGACAACAACAAATTTTATCACGTATGTTAGACAGTCAAAAATCCATGACCCAAAAAGATTACTCAGAAAAACGAAAGAGCAATTCAGGTGAAGAAATTGAATATGATGGCCCCACAGGATTACCTCAAGATAAAGGACAGCGTGAATTGTTTTTAATCAACGCTTTGGAATCTGCATTGCAAGAAGGACATTCACGTGAATATCAGGAGATGATGAAACACTATTTTAGAGGACTTCAATCAGAGGATTCTAGTGATAAATAAGTTCATCATTATTTTAGTTATTTCTGCTATTTTTGGTCAAGTACCATTAAAGCCATCTACCCTTGAAGATTTAAAGCAAAAGGCGAAAAATAGCCAAAAACGAAATGATAAAAATAAAGCATTTGAAGCCCAAATCCGACAAGCTAAAACTTTACAACGTAGCGGTATGGCAGAAGAAGCAGAGCATCTTTACCGACAAGTTTTGATTAAGGATGCAGGTTATACTCGTGCTTTCCAACCGTTAAAAGAATTATTAAAAAATCAACAACGATTCGATGACCTTATCATACTTGCAAATGAATATGTTGAAGCCCGCCCCAAGGATGCCTCTGCAAAAATAGATAAAATGGAAATTTATATTTGGGCTGAAAATGATGAATGGAAACTCATAGCTGAAAGGGTGTTTCACGATAAAATTAAGCGTGAAGGGTTCTTGAAAAATTTAATAGGAAGAATAATTTCCGCAGGGTTTGTGGACGTTGCTCTCAACTATATTGATAAAGCTCGTTCTATTAATAGAAAACCAGATTTTTATACCATGGAATTGGGAACCTATTTCCGCATGAGAATGGCATTTGATAAAGCATTGGAAAATTATTTATTACACTTAGACCATAATCCCAAAAAATATAACTTGGTATCATCTCGACTTATGTCTTTTCCATCAGATGAATTCATTGTAGTTAAACTACGGGAAATATTAACTCAATCAAATGTGGTTGGATCTAAACTTCTACTTTCTGATTTAGAATTTAGAGCAGGGAATTTTGAACAATCCTATTCACTTTTATTAGAAAATTATTCTAATCCAGCTGAAGTTTTACAGTTTGCACAGCAATTATCAACGGCAAAGGCCTTTAATATAGCTTTAAGAGTATATTCTGATATTATTAATGGAGAGTTTAAAAAGGATGTAAAACGTTCAGCAATCTATGGACTTGCACAGACTTTAGAGGCACAATCGGTGAAAGAAAATAATCTACTCCCCATCTCAAGCTTTTTTGATGGCAATGAATTCTTTTCATCATCCTATTACGATATCGATGAATCATTACTCCCCTCATTGTTAAAGGCAACATCAATTTATGATTCACTCCTCACTACTGATGGTAATTTAGATGCTGCTTTTCGATTGGCTGAAATTAAATTTAGAGGAATGAATGATTTAGATGGTGCATTTTCATTGTATGAGAAAGTTCAGAAAAAGGGGCGGAATAGAGATGTGAAATTCACCTCTGCTCTTCGATTAATTGATGTTTACTTTGCAAAAGGGGACATAGAAAACGCCCTTAAAAATGTTCATGAATTCTCTAATGGATACCGCAAAGGGAATGAAAAATTGATGTTAAATATTAAAAAAAGCCAAGCTCATTTTTATGCTGGGGATTTTAAAGCATCTGGAGATAGTCTATCTGTTGTATTAAAAAAACTACAAAAAGACTCCCCAGGTTTTAATGATTTATTAGATGTTCAGAGTATTCTTCTTGCTTTTTCTGAGCATGAAGACGCATTCAAAGTATTTGCTGAGGTTCAATTATTTATTCGGCAAAATAAGCGTACCCAAGCTATAAATAAGCTTAGTGAATTATTTACCATTGAAAATGATTTTATTAAAGATGTGGCACTATATCAATGTGCATATATTGAATTATTACAAGGGAACCCCCAACAATCTATCATTCATTTACAAGAACTGAGTAATGTTTCAATTTTCTCTGAATTAGGAAAAATTCTATTGGCAGAAATTTATGATATAGTGCTCCTTGAATCTGGAACTGCTATTGATATTTATTTACAATTTTTAGAAGAATACCCTCTCAGTATTTATTATGATGATATTCGACTTCGACTTCGGGAGCTAGCTAGCTAATGAAAAAAATATTAACTATTATAATGCTCACTATGGGTATTTCACAAAAAATACTTATTCCTATGGATGCAATACAAACCGATCATTTAAAAGCCTATGGCGTTGCCTTTTCAGTGTTAAAGCAAAACCAAAATGTAGATTGGCTCCTCAACTATCGAGGTGGTTCATTTATGATGGACGCAACTCCCCGAATCCAACAAGAGTGTACATTAAAAGGGGTTTATACTGAAACCGTCGGTGCAGCTCAGTTATCTCAAATATATGCCACCATCGAAGAAAATAATATGGACGTGGTTTTACTGGAGAAACTTCCCAAAATTGCAGTGTATTCTCCACCAGATAAACAACCATGGGATGATGCCGTAACCTTAGCACTTACCTATGCAGAAATTGAGTATGATATAATTTTTGATGAAGAAGTTCTCACCAATAAATTAAAAGAATACGATTGGCTTCATTTACATCATGAAGATTTTACTGGACAATATGGTAAATTCTACAAAAGTTATCGAAATGCAGGGTGGTATAAACAGCAAGAATTAGATTTTAAAGCAACAGCGATGCAATTTGGATTTTCATCTGTCCATGAACTAAAAAAGGGCGTTGCCCTAAAAATTAAGGAATATGTTAATAATGGCGGATTTATGTTTGCCATGTGTTCTGCAACAGATTCGTTTGATATTGCACTTGCTGCGATAAATGTGGATATTGTAGATACCCCTTATGATGGAACTCCTGTGGACGCAGGCTTTGCAGGGAAACTCAATTTCTCAAATGGTATTGCCTTTGAGAATTATCAACTATATACCAATCCAATGACTTATGAATACTCGACAATTGATGTTCCCCCTAGTCACCGTCCTGTTACACGAACTCCAGAAGCTGATTATTTTACCTTATTTGAATTTTCTGCAAAATGGGATCCGGTTCCTACAATGCTTACCCAAGATCATGTAAATGTTATCAATGGATTTATGGGACAGACTACTGGATTCGACAGAAAAGTATTAAAAAATCATGTGCTCATTTTGGGTGAAGTACAAAACGATGCCATGGTAAAATATATTCATGGAAATGTAGGGAAAGGTACTTTTACATTTTTAGGAGGACATGATCCTGAAGATTATCGTCATTTTGTAGGTGATCCCCCAACAGATTTAAACCTCCATAGAAACTCACCTGGATACCGATTAATCCTTAATAATGTTCTCTTTCCAGCTGCACGTAAAAAAGAGAAGAAAACCTAATTAAAATCCAATTTTGAGTTTAATTTTACCTTTCAACTCAGAAAAATCATTGGTGGGATTTACTTTATCTGATAAAATGATATAGTCTGTATTTAATCCAATACTTAAATTTTTCGATAGCTTATATTGTGCACCCAATTTGACGGTCAGTTTAAGATTATCAATTTCACCCTCTCCTGCTGCGTCGGCATCTTTCCCACCCGAAACCATATTTAACCCTAAGAATGTGCTTAAAGTTTTTTCCCAGAATTTATATCCCAATTTGGAACTCACTACCAAAAACTGAGTAGGCATCATATTTGTATCTTCAGGTGTATTTATAGAAACACCACCACCTAAATTAAACGTAAGGGGAGAATCAAATCGAAGACCTAATGAGCCTGTATATGATCCTGTAGTAAAGTTTGAATTGGTCATAGTGGCATCTGATGCATTGTATAAATTATCATTATAGTTCATCATCATGATGTTTGCACTGACATTCACATTGGTGTTATTTTCCGTTCCAAATTTGTATGATGGACTCACCGTGTGTGTAACTGTTTGGTTTGATGCAGATAAAGACTCATCTTCAATGCTAACACCTTTTCTGTCCATAATACGAATAGAATAATTCAATGTAGGATATTCAGGAATATTAATCCCAAAACCAAATGATTGGGATTTTGTTGTAGTTGTTGAGCTTTTTAGTTTTTCATCAGCAGATTCACCCATAAGGTTATCGCTTTCATTATCATATCCACAACTAAGGGATAGTTTGTTTTTAAACAATCGGCCTTTAATTGATGACTTTAGCCCTTGTATATCCGTTTGAATAGAAGAGTTCCCTAAAGATACAAAGTTAGACGGAATTCGTTTATATTCTGCTTGAATATCAAAGTTATTTTCTTCAAATTCAATGGGTGTTTTAAATGTAAATCGGTAGGTACCATTTTTCAGCACATCATTAATGAGGTAATCCTGAACATCTAAGCTATCCATATTGGGTAATGGTACTGAAATACCACGCCCCTCAGAGCTACCAATAATCAAATCACTATTTATATTGAATCCCACTGCATCTTCAATGGTACTAAATAAATCTTTAGTTTGATTTAATTGACTTTCTGGCATGTCTAAACTCTCAGCTAAAGTATCAATAGGGGTACCATTTAAATCATTCATTAATGAGATTGCCGTTTCCACTTTTAATTGTGTTTTTTTGTTATTCAGACGAAGGGTAAAATCTGTACCCGCTACAGCATTACCTAAAAATGTGTATTGTGAAT
>CAYQPE010000033.1:3627-8712 GCA_964419445.1 uncultured bacterium | reverse complement strand
GTTAATTCAGAAAACTCTGTTGAAAAATCTCCATATTTAAAATCTAACAATGGAGATGTTAATCCAAATTTCAATCTATCCAATGGTTGGCTGCGTTCTAAATTCGACTTGGCTGTTTCATCTATCAAATGTGTATTGATAAGTACTGAAGATTTAACTTTTACTGAACCCAAGGAAAATTTTACTGATGCGTTTAATTTATGTGAATCAAAGGGTCTATTTTCAGGTCTATCCTTACCAAAAAATTCATCATAATCTGAATCATAACTGAGGCTTCCCTTTAGATTGATTACTTCTTTCCAATCTACTTTTTCGAATTGGGCTACATCAATTTCAGCGATTGAAAAATCAAACTGTTTCTGTAAATACATCCCTTCTTGATCTGCCAATTGGAAAAGTACCTCATGCTCTCCAGGTTCTAAAGGTGTTTGAGGTACATAGGTTACCATATCTACAGATTTAAAAATGGACGCTGAAACATCTTCATCATTAACATAGAGTTTAATGTTTGATAAATCAATTGAACCCTCAGGATCATATAAAGATAAAATTATTATAGATGCATCTACATTAGACTTATTGGGCATTGGGTTTAGCATTTCAACCAAAATATCACCATCTTCACCACCTGAATATAATGGTTCAAAAACTGGCATTGATTCAGGAGATTCTTCGCCTCCTTCAGGCCATGTAGATTGATTCCCCATTTCATCACGGGCAAAGAAATAATATTCCAATCGGCCTGGAACAACCTCAGACCCTGGGATTTCCCCTACATAGTAAAGTTCTTTTTCCATGGATATCTGAGTAAATGTCTCATTCCCTGCGAATCTATAATATAGGCTCACTTGTGATAACTCTGACTGATCCATAACTTGAACTTCTAAATAAACATCAGAACCGCTATAAAAATCCTCTGATGGGTCAATAGGCATAAATGTGGGTGCTTGACCATCAGCATAGGCAATTGTAAATAGTAAAAATAAACTGAATATAAATCTATTCATTATTGATTCCCTCCTTGGCTTCGAGGTTTAACAATAAGTTTAATTTTAATAGATCCATCAGGGTTTTCGATTTCCTCATGTCCAACTATTTCATACTCTCCTGTATCAACTTTTTGAAGCACATCATCGATATTTGCTTCTCCTGAAACAACTGCAATTGACTTCAAAGATTTTCCAGCAATTTTTTCAGAAATTTCCGACAATCCTTTCTTACTGGCAATAGATGATAACTTACCACCTAATAATCGTTTTTGAGATTTAGAAATATAAAATTCAAATTGTAATTTACTTGACTCGGAACTTTCTGCACTTGCTACAATAGATGGTCGCCCTTCATCACCCCCTTTTATATGAACCGTACCTCGGCCATCTTTCATGGTTATATTTACACTGGCTGACCATGTTGACCCATCTTTAGATACTAATAATAATTCACTATCTGCCACCACTTGAATTTCACTATTATACGCATTATCGGTATCTTTAGTCTTTGTATTAATTACTTGAATAGATACCTTCATCGGTTGGTTTACTGGGTGTTTCCCCGTTCGATCAGGTGTGAGTTTGAAACCCCAATTGGGATCTGTATCCTTTTGCCATTGTGGTACGTCTTCTGGTTTAACTTTATATTTTTCAGGTGCTTCATCTTTTGATGCAGATGCACCTTCCATGGCACCAGCCAATACTTGATTCAAATCATTACCGAAGAAAACTTCACCTTCCATTACCGTTAGAGTGGTGGATTCTGCTAAATCATCAAATTCAACGTCAAACTCTGTACCTTTTACAGAAGCAACTGCTGTTGGTGTCTTAATCTTAAACTCACCATTACCTTGTTTAGATACCTTACTCCACGCCTGACCTTCAGCAATATACATTTGCGTTTTCAACTCTTTTGCAGTAATTCGTGAACTCTTAATCTCAATTTCGGTATTTGCTTGAATTTTTACATTTGAACCATCAAGAAATACAATGGCAACAAAAACACCTTTACTTGTTTTTACCCAATCACCCGTTTTAATCATTTGCCCTTTATAGGCCGATTCATACTTTCGTTTTCCAACGGGTCTTAATTTTACATCACCCTTCATAGAAGAAATTGCTGCAACAACCCTTGCCTCAGCTACTATAAATGATGAAAGTATGAAGATAAATATTATTGATGAAGTGAATTTTCTAAACATTATTCACCTCCTTCTTCGTAGATAAACTCAATTTCTATTATCCCCGATGGCGTAGTAAATGTTGCAATAGTACTATAATCGCCAAGTGCAGCTCCATTTTCATCATAGGCAATAACTTTCCAATAATAGGAGGTATCAAACTCTAAGGGAGGTAAATCACTACCATATTGAAATTGTTTTTCAGCAATATTATGACTTTCATAAATAATTTGTGACGCATCTTCATTATTAGCTAACACTAATCCGTATGCACTGGCGCGTGAAATTTTATTCCACGTAAAATATGGTAAATTGCTTTCAGACAATCCATTCATGGGTCCTGTTAAAACTGGTGTATTGTCCTCAGAGACCGTGAACGTAAAAGATTCACTAAATTCACCCAATGCAACATCATTTGCAATAGCCCTTACAGACCAATAATAGGTGGTTTCAGGTAATAAAGTTTCTGCACCAGATGACGGGTATTGAACACTACTTTGTGCAACATTAGGGGAGTTCCACATTAGCTGTGAATAGTCTTCTGAAGCGCCCACTCTAATTTCATATTTTTCTGCAGTTTCTATGGCTTCCCATTGGAAAGATGGACGTGAAGTAGAAATTTCTTCACCCGATGGAGGTAGGGATAATACGACTATTTGGCCGCCCTCTGTTTCTACAATTTCTTCTTGCTCACCCTCTGTTTCAAAAAGTCTAATTGAACTATAATCACCCAGTAAATTTCCACTATCATCAAGACCAATTACACGCCAATAATATTGGGTACCAGGGTCTAATGTTCCATCTCCTAATTGAAAACTTGTACCTTCAATATTTTCATCAACAACGATTGAGCTAAAGTCATCTGTAGTACTAATTTGAAGATTATATGATGCCGATGTTGGTATTGTTGAATCCCATGAAAACTCCTCCTTTAAATTTGGGGGAACTACATTTGGAATAAAAATTGAGATTATCGATGATGGAATTCCATGCATTCCATCGTCATCAGTTGCAGAAATTTGGAAGAAATAAGTTTCACCAAAATTTAATAGATCTGCAGACTCTGGATAGATAGTAGGCATATCATCGAATGCCGGGCCTATATAGAAAATTTCGGTCATATCTGCATCTGTTGCAACTTCAATGATATAATCAAAGGCATTTGCTACAATGTTTGTTATTTCGATTACAGGTTGAGTGCTTCCTTCTTCCAAAGATACTGTTACCCCAACTTGATCATCACTACCTGGTTTTTCAGGTAATGATATAACTTGAATTGATGATTCTTCGCCAATAACTTCACCCTCACTTAGCGCAAATATTTGGACATAAATCGTACTGCCCCATTCTAGATCTGTACCATCTAATACACCATTCGTTTGGTTTCCATCAATATATAACTCTGCTAAAAATGAAGCCATTTCTTGATCTTCTGCAAAATATACTAAAAATTCATCTGCACCTTGAATTTCATTTAATAGGTTTACAATTATATTTTTGGGTGCATCTTCTGCACCATTTGTAAGTGAAAATTCTGGTTTAGATGAAACCTCAGTTTCTGCTACTTCATTCATATCAACTGCAGTAATAAATGAAAAATATTCTGAAGAAGCTCCACGATTTCCATTGTTATCTAAAGGTACAATCATCCAATAATATAAAGTGCCATATTCAAGGGGGTAATCACCTTGTTGAGGATATTGGAAAAATGTACCAGAAACTTGTGTTTGAAAAAACGGGTCTTCTACAGATGGGTCATCATCCCTTGAAATTGAAAATTCATATTGGGAGATTCCTAGAGGTCCATCCCACATGAATGCTGGTGTGAGGCTTTGGTCAGAAGAGGCATCACTTGGAGAAACAATTTCTACATCTTCTATTCTAAAAGATTCAACCTTAGAGTAATCGTCAATTTCACCTACAATATTATCATTCCCATCGAGAATAATTATTTTCCAATAGTATGAAAACCCCGGTAAAAGGCCTATTGACAAATCTGAAGGTAATTCAAATGGGAATGACATTACATGTTGACTGAAAATATTCCCTGATTCAACTTCGGGGTCATCTTGATTACTTATTCTCAATTCATAACTAGACACATCTGCAGGTGAAGAAATATAAAATGTAGGCGTTACTGAAGATAATTCTTGTCCTGATTGCGGATCATTTAAACTATAGTCCATAATTCGAAATGTAAAAATTTCGCTCCATGGACTTGGCTCACCATCAGGATTCATTCTAATTTTCCATCGATATTCATTTCCAGGAACCAGCCCCATTGCATCAAAAGGATATTGGTTCACATTTGATTGTAATGCACCACTAATCCAAATAGGATTTTCAACATTAGTGTCGTCTGCGTTGGACAGCCAAATTTCATAAGAACTTGCACAATTGATAGGGTCAATTTGGAATGTTGGTCTTACTGAAGTAGCCTCACTATCTACCGCAGGGCTAATTACATTTTCTTGTTTAATTATAGAACCGTAATTAAAAACAAAGATTGGTGATTGGATTGGTTCCGGCCATCCCCAGATTCCGGATTCACTGTTGAATGGCTCGTCTTCAATTATATCTCGTGCATCTACATACCAAACATATTGATATCCACAAGCAAGTTCCCTATCATCTGAAGGGTATTGTACTTGAATTTGTTGTGGCGTGCCATTTTCAAATAATGTAATGGGGTCACTGTTTGCAAAATAAAGGCTATTTTCATCTTCAATGGCATCTAAATAATTTGAATGAATATTTGGATTATATTGATATACATAAACATTGTAGTCAATTTGTACTCCTTCAACAAATCCAGGAGATTCCCATCTAAACCAAGGATATGCATCTAATACATCAGAATTGTTTGCAGGGCTTAATATATCTAACTCTGACACCACATTATTAAAAGTAGAAAT
>CAYQPE010000033.1:0-3527 GCA_964419445.1 uncultured bacterium | reverse complement strand
ACATTTAAGATAACATCTGCAGGAAATAGCAGTGACGACAGAATCGATAATAATCCAACATGAATTATTAGTGCATACATCTTGAATGATTTAATCATTCATTCTCCTAATTAATCTTTTTTCACAATATTAAAGGAAATCAAACCCTTAGAATAAACATTATAATTAAATATAATACTTCTATAAAAAATAATATTTTACTTTTACTTAAAGTATTACTTTAATCTAATAGAATATTATTAATTAATAACAACTTATACCAACAAAAAAATTAACTTGAGGCACTTTCATATCGGAGAAGACCCCGTTTCCATACTACAATTGTAGTAAAAATCATAATTGTTGCAATAATGATTTGAAGGACTAAAAAGTCCAAATTTAATCCATATATTAACATTCGTGCAGGTACAGATGCAATGAGCGCCATGGGAAGAAATGAGAATAATAATTTCCTTACTAGCCCTGTATAAATAGTATCTGGCCGTGCAGAAAATTTTAATAATTCGTGACTCAGCCAACCTCCAACAGTAAAATTCTTAAACCAAAATGTAAGGCAAGCAATCATAAAGTCTATGGAATACCAAATTATTACTCCAAGTGAAAATGATATTAAAAAAAATAGATAATTGTTTAATCCTATATCATGAGAATGAATAGAGCATTGTCTAATTAAAATTAAAGATAAAAAGAAAATTGAAATGAGAACATATGATCGTACAAATCTAAATGATACAAAAAATTGAGAATTTATAGGTTTGAGTAATACAAAATCTAAATCACCTTGTACTACCAATCTGTTTAAAGGGAATAAATTCCCTGAAAATAGTAACATATAAATTGTATCTGCAAGGAATGTGATAATTAGAAATATTAGTACATCCTCTCGAGTAAAAGACCCTAAAGTATCAACATAAGAATAAATAATAGAAAAGAAAAAATACTGTACACAATAATACACTACATCAACAGCAATCCCCCCCAGAAGATTGGCTTTAAACTCCATATCCCTAGTAAGGCTATTGGCAAAAAATGACTTCCAGAGTCTAAAATATTTATGCACCAAACCCTCCGTATAACCGAATTCCTCTTTTGTATAAAAAGCTGCCAAAAATCCAAGTTATAATGCACCAAAAAATGCCTGTTACAAATTTTTCTCCCCATAGTAAAAAAGGTAAATGTCCCGTTGCAATTGAAACTGGAAAATCAACTAAAAAAGGTATGGGTGTAAACTGAATGATATCTATATACCATTGAGGAAAAAACTTTAAAGGTATAATCTGCCCCGATAAAATTATATTTGCAATATTATAGGCGATTACAAGGGATCTTACCTCGTGCAACCAAAAAGCTAAGCATACCATTAGGTAATACATATTAAAGGATAATAATACAGAAATAAGCAATGCTATAAAAAATCCTAAACTTGTTAATACTGACTGAAATGCAAATCCCGGAAATAAAAATGGAAATAATATAATTAATGTAAAATATGCAAGATAGTACAATGAATTATGGCCAATAAACATCATGAGATGGTAAGTATAAAATGAAATTGGTCTAATGAGATATTTATTGAGTCCACCACTTCGAATTGATTCAATCATCTCTATAGATGTTACCCAAGAAGATTTGAGTTGGCCTACAATCATTGAGAGGAATATAAATGCAATTAACTCATTCAATTCAAACCCTCTAATAGACGATTCACCTCGAGTAATAAAAATTTGTTTCCAAATTAAATATTCTATAAGTAATCCTGAAAATATTGCAAAAACACCAACATATAAATTTGCTTTATATTCAAGGGCTTGAATCCAAGTCATTCTGATGACTGAGAAATATTTTTTTATACCAATGGCAATCAAATAAATTTCTCTGGATTTTCAAAAAATGACTTCATAGTTTCTTCAACTGGAAGCTCTTCAACTGAAAATGAAACTGGATCTGCAATTTTAAATAAATTACTAAGCAATTTGATTAGTTTATCATCGGGCAGTTCTGCGGTAAGGACATTTCGTACTAATTCAAAATTAAATTCAGATTTTAAAGAATCAATTATGTCATCATTTGGAGATGCTGGAAATTCAAAAATTAGTTTTTTAGGGGGTTTAATCTTATCTACTAACTCATTGAAATTACCATCATATAAACCTTTTCCTTTATGAATAACAAAAACACGCTCACACAATGCTTGAATATCATTCATATAATGGCTTGTTAGTAGAAATGTTGTGTTATGTTCTTCATTATAAAATTTAACAAACTCTCGAATTTTTGACTGTGAAATAACATCCAATCCAATTGTAGGCTCATCCAGTAGTACAATTTGTGGTTTATGAAGTAAGGCTGCAATGATTTCCATCTTCATTCGTTCACCTAAGGATAAACGTCTTACTTGAGTATTTAGCTTTTCTTTTACATTAAGTAAATCAACGAGTTCATTTAATGTTTGATGATAATTTTTTTCAGGAATTTCATAAATTTTTTGATTTAGTAAAAAAGATTCAGATGCGGGAATATCCCACCACAATTGATTTTTTTGCCCCATTACCACCGATATTTGTTTAAGAAACTCATTTTTTCGTTTCCATGGGGTAAATCCGTTTATATTAATTGTTCCTGATGATGGATACAATAATCCAACCATCAATTTTATAAGAGTAGTTTTTCCCGCTCCATTTTCACCTAAAATTCCAACAATTTCACCACATTCAATTTTAAGGTTGATATTTCTCAAGGCATGAAAAATTTCATATTTACGATTTACAAATGAGGATAATGCACCTTTGAGTCCAGCTTCACGTTTGAATGAAGTAAAGCTTTTTGAAATGTCTTTTACGGATATGAGCATTAGAAGGATAGTTCAGATATAACAGTAAATGGTGATGTAAAGGTATCATTACCGTCAGAAACCGTAAAAGTGGTATTGCGTAATAATTGTGCACTTTTATCCCACACTTTTATAATAATTGGATTACCACTCTTATACCCTGCCAATTGTACCCCACCAATAGAACAATGATCAATGGAACCTATGTTAACAATTTCTAATTGTTCGCCATTCCACTCTCCATGTCCTACAAGAAGTTCACCAATACTATTATTGCAATTATTGTAATTTAAAATTGCATTTGAATCAAATATGCCAATTTCATCACCAACTTCAAGAGAAGAAATAGATTCACTAAAAATGATTAAATGCGTTTCTCCAGTTGGAGTTAAGCTACTTGCAAAATATGAATCATAAAAAATAAATTCAACACTTTCACTATTTGCATCTGAAATTACAATTTCAGATATTGCTGAAGGTGTATTTGATAAAACTACCTTTAATAGTTTTTGAGTTCCTGAGGGTAGGATAGCACCACTAAATGAGAAGCCTAAAATCATGCTTCCACTTGCAGATATTGAGAAGCCATTCTCTAATGCAACTCCATCAGAAAATTCAATTATTTCAGCACCTTCAATTTTAAATTGAAACCCTCCAATTTCAACATCTGCATTGTAGTAAATTGCCCATGTATCAT
>CAYQPE010000032.1:0-16886 GCA_964419445.1 uncultured bacterium | reverse complement strand
AGCAACATCAATTTTTGAGTAGACACTTCACCCATATACTCTGCTCTTACCATGTACACACCAGATACTACATCTGATGCATTCCATGTATATGAATGTTTGCCTTCAACCAAATGGCTCTCAACCAATGTAGCTACACTTTGACCCATAATATTAAATACCTTCACAGATACAAATCCATCTGCAGGAACATTTAAACTTAATGTTGTGCTTGGATTAAATGGGTTTGGATATGCTGCCATTAGGCTAAACTCAGTTGCTTTCACCGCATGAATAGATGATGAAGAGTTTGCCACAATCATATCTTCTATTGCAAATTCACCATTTGCAGTAAAGATGTGATCATTTTCAGGTACGACCACTACAAGCGTAGTTTTATTACCTTCAGTAGCATATTCAGCCACAAGTGCATTTTCTGTAAGTTCAATACTAAAGTCAGAACCATGAGATAATGTCATTTGTACTGCACCTACATAGCCATCAGCTTTTATGCTCACTGAACCAAAGTCATTGATTAACTTGGCTGATGTGGCATCTGTAGCTCTGTTACCTAAAATGAGGTTTACGATTTGAACAATATCAAGTACATTTGCAGCACCGTCACCATTCAAGTCGGCAGTATCCATTTGACATTCATCAAATTCTACTGAACCTAGAATGTAATTTACGATTTGAACAATATCAAGTACATTTGCAGCACCGTCATCATTCACATCACCTGTTCCAGCAGTTGGACAACTTGGTTCAGCATCACCTATAGTACAATCAGGATCAGGCTGAGTACCACAAGCACCACCATCAAAACAAAGGTCTTCACAATTTGCAAATAGTCCAAAATCACCATCATCACAAAGTGTATCATTTGTCCATGCACCAATCATACCATCTGGACAACCGTAACCTAGCGTTGCACCTGCACAATTACCATTTTCATCAAGACATTCACCTGCTACATCTTCACAGGTACCATTGTCTATAACGCAATCATATACTGTATCCATACATCCATCACCATCAGAATCTCCATCACCTGCATACTGAGTATCATTGTTATCGAAAAAGTTTCCATTGCAATCTTCTACTAGAGATGTTTCTGGGCAATCATCCGCTGATGCTGCACATGATCCATCTGGACATGTTACTAGACCTTCATCTTCACATGAGGTTTCAGGGGCACATTCTGCTTCAGTACAGTCACCACCATCATTATCGTAACAACAAAGATCTGCTCCCCAGTCCTGAGCAGTTCCATCGCAGAAACCATCACCAATCCATGTTTCGGTCCAACATTCATCTGTACCATCACAATCAGCTACTTCACCTGCAGCACACTCACCAGGAGCATTACAATCATCTGGACAAGATATGTAATCTTCATCAGGATCGCATGTACCATCACCACAGAAAGGATCTACACAGTCGCCACCATCATTATCATAGCAAGTTAAATCACAGCCAAAAGCTTGATCTTCACAATCTTCAAAACCATCACCAATCCATGCAGCTGGACAACAATCACCATCACCAGAACAATCTATAACTTCATCTTCTGCACATTCACCAGGTGCTAAACAATCTTGTGGACATGTTTCGTAAGTTTCATCTCCATTACACAATCCATCGCCACATTCAGGCGGGGCATCGCCAGGACAATTACATCCAGCACAATCCCAACCATAATTTGCTTCTAAATCAGCACAATTGATACCAAATTCATCCCATGCAGAATCACAGCACTCAGAGCCATAGGCTGACCAATCAAGTTCACAAGCTGAGCAAGATTCACTTGAGGTGCAGTCTTCTGGACAATCTGCCTCTGTTTCACCACCATTACAAGAACCATCACCGCAGAAAGGATCAACACAATCACCACCATCATTATCATAACATGTTAGGTCACATCCATATTGTTGATCTTCACAATCTGCATAACCATCACCAATCCAAGATAATGGACAACAATCTCCATCACCTGAGCAATCATCTACAAAGTCTCCAGTATCTTCGCATGACCCAGGGCAATCAGCTAAACTAGCTGCACATGAACCATCAAAATCACATGTTACAAGACCTTGATCCTCACAAGGAACATCACCAGGGCATGCACAACCAGCGCAATCCCAACCATATGTACCTTCTAAAGTTGCACAGTCAATACCAAATTCATCCCATGCTGTATCACAATTAGCACTACCATAAGCAGACCAATCAAATTCACACTCTCTTGATACCGGGCCTTCATTTTCAATAGAATCACCAATACTCAAAGTCGTATTAACATTGAGCTTAGCTATACCTTTAGCCTTGTATTTAACCTCAACCTTATTCACATTAATTTTTTTATCTAAAGCTTCGGTTCTAGTTTTACCATTTACAGCAAAAATACTTCCAATAAACATAAGCATAGTTGCAAAAAGCATTAAATTAGATCTATACCATTTCATTTTTTTTCCTCCAAATTTCCATAACGGAAAATTTTAGTTTTATTCAATTTTAGGAATTTCTTCAATGAAGTAGTGACATTTCACACACTGACGACGAATAATTCCTCTCGTTTACGGCTATAAATATAGCACTCTCCCCTAATACGGGGCATGAAAGTTACAAATTGTTACACCTAAATTCTAAAGGAGTTTTTATCCTAACTCTTCACCTAATTTCAAATTAAACTTTTTACGTAAGAGATGACTGAATAGGTAAAAAAGTGGTGTATCTACAAACGCAACTAACATTTTAAATGTAAACCCATTGATAAATAATACTGTGAATTTATCCCAAGGGATAACTCCAAAATAGCATAATAAAAACAGCACAGAGCTGGTATCTACCATCTGGGAAAAAATTGTAGAGCCATTATTACGTAGCCATAAATGCTTATTATTCGTAAGCCGTTTCCAAAAATGGAAGACCCGAATATCTATAAATTGTGCAGTTAAATATGCCGTCATTGATGCAAATACAGCAGGACCAAATAAGCCAAACACTTTTGTAAATAATGAATCATCAACTGGCGACCATACGGTTGCAGAGGTAGCATCGGCAATAAGCACAATTCCCATAATAAATACGCTTGCTATAAACCCCGAAACCACCACTTGGTCTGCTTTCTTACGACCATATATTTCTGAAATAATATCCGTAACCAAAAAGGTTATAGGGTAAGGCAAAATCCCAACGGATAATTCAAAAGTATAATTACCAATAATTGGCAACCACACATCCCAAGTAAAGAATTTTTGAAATATTAAATTTGATGATACCAAGGATGCTATAAATATCCCTGATAGTAATACAAAAAATCTATTGGACCACTCTTGCTGCGAAACCGTCAAGATAGAGACTCTTCCACTTGATGTACTTTTAGTAAATTTGTACTTCCAGAAATACCTACCGGAACGCCAGCAGTAAAAATAAACTTTTGCCCTTTTCTTACATATCCCTCTTCCATCAACAAACGTTCAGTATCCATAAGCATATCATCAATGGTAAGTTTTTGATGGATGCAATAGGTTTTGATTCCCCAAAATAAATTTAACATTCCACACAATTCTTTATGGGGAGTTATAGCTATAATTGTTGAATTGGGTCGATAATTTGATAACATCCGTGCAGTACCACCACTCTCTGTCATAACTGCAATTACAGGTGTGGCAATATCTTCTGAAATCTCAAATGCTGCATGACAAATAGATGATAATATAGTTGCCTTTTTAAATTTGGGTATATTCCGTTGAAATCGTTCAGTAGTTCGAGAAATTTCTCTCTCCACATTGATGGCTATTGATGACATGGTACTTACTGACTCCACGGGGAAATCTCCAGATGCTGTCTCTCCAGATAGCATTATTGCATCAGTACCATCATATATTGCCGATGCAATATCTCCCACTTCTGCACGAGTTGGAGTGGGATTTTCAATCATGGATTCTAGCATCTGTGTAGCCGTAACCACGGGTTTCCCTTTTTGATTACAGATGGCTATAATTCGCTTTTGCAAAATGGGAACTTGCTCTAAAGGCATTTCTACCCCTAAGTCTCCACGGGCAACCAATATACCATCAAAAGCATCGATAATAGAACGCAAGTTCTGAATTGCCTCTGGCTTTTCAATCTTTGCCAATAATGGAATACTCAAACCATGCGTCTTAAATTCTTTATCAAGAACATCCCTATCTTCAGCATGTCTTACGAAAGACAATGCAACCCAATCTACTTTTAATTTTATGGCCGTTTGGATGTCTTCTAAATCTTTATCTGTGACTGATGGCAAATCCAATCCAACTCCAGGAAAATTCACCCCTTTAGCAGCACTTATTTCACCACTATTATTGGCAATCAATCGTAGAGTATAATCGTCTAACTTCTCATCGATATTAAATGTGATTTTACCATCATCTATTTTTACTAAAGAATCTGTATTTAACTGGCCAAATTTTAATTTGAGTCCAAGAGGTATATCTGCATTGCCCACACCCAACGTGTAAGACTTCCCCTCTTCAATGTGAATATTTTTTGTAATGGTCTTTTTTACACGAATTTTTGGACCACATAAATCCAATAATATTCCCACATTGGATTGCAATGAACTGGATACATTACGAATAGTATCTACTAAACCCTTCACCGTTTTAAAATCAGAAACATGGGACATGTTAATTCTTGCCACATCCATACCTTCTTCAATGAGGGATTTAATTACATCTACATCAAAACTAGAAGGGCCAATAGTGCATATAATTTTTGTTTTTCTCAATTATTTCTCGGTTTTTAATTGTAATAGTTTATCAAAAGCAGTGTTTAATCCTCTGGATGATGGCTGAATTATTTCCAACTTATCATTTAAAAGGAATACCGTAGGAATACCCGTAGGCTTCACCCATTTATGCAGTTGTTTGCCTTCATCAGCTAAGATTGGAATAATTTCATGAGGATACTGACTAAACCAATCTTGCACGCTTTCAGCATGGGCATTATCTCGAAATTGATCTTCGTATTGAATATTGATTAGGGTAATCTCACCATTATTAATATAGTCACGAATTTTTGTATATTCTGGCTTCCACCAACTCTGATTTTTTATTTCAGAATCATCAAATGTAAGCCATGCTGAGAGCATATTGCAGGGTGAACACCATGCAGCAGATAATTCCAATAATACATATTCTTTATCACCCGAAAAATCATAAATATCTACCATATCACCGAATTGATCCACCATTTTAAATCGAGGTAATGTAGTGGTTTCCTTAGGACTACAAAATGAGCCACGCGGATAACGCTTACAATACTCATTATGGCAATCTGAATCTGTGGTACACTCACATGTAATATCTCCGGGGCAGTTGGCCTCGAATCCACGTTTATTGAGATTATCTTTATTGGGGTTATATGGCCATCCTCCTGCATAAATATAACTTGCAGCACTTTTAGGATCTGACCCAAATGATAGTTCTTCTGCATCTGAATAGCCATCATTATCTGAATCAATATTGCTTGAAAATAATACAGTTGAAAATATTAAAAAAAGTAAATATGGTATTTTCATGGAAATTCCAGTCTTTTCGCAGCCTATAATCTACTGCATCAAATGAATTTCATCTTATTAACTTTTAATGTTTTATAAGAATGTTAATCCCCAATAAATTTCATGCCAATACTATATGGAATTTAAAGAACATAAAATTAGATTTTGGGGAGTTCGCGGTTCTTTCCCATCTCCACGTAAAGATACCATTATCTATGGTGGGCATACTTCGTGCGTAGAAATTAGAACGGCTAATAATGAGCTCATCATTTTAGATATGGGAACAGGCTTCTTAGATTTGGGTAATGCCATGATCAAAGAAGAGAATTGCCCCAATGAAGCACATATTATCCTCTCTCATTATCATTGGGATCATATTTTTGGATTTTTAGGATTTGCACCATTCTTTGACCCAAGCAAAACATTTAACATTTATGGCAAAGACGATAATATGTCTCCTGAAGATGTATTTAAATATGTACAAAATCCAACATTTTGGCCTGTAGATATGTCCATGCTAAATGCAAAAATTAATACTTCACTATTCCCCAATGATGAATTGGTTATTTCAGATGATATTCGCATTAAATTTACTCTCCATGGTCACCCCAATGGTGCCAATAGTTATCGAATAGAAATTGGGAATAATGTAATTATTTATTCTACTGACTGTGAGCATCCCATTGATCATCTCAATCATCATGTTATTGATAATGCAGATAATGCAGACATTCTCATTCATGATGCCCAATACACAAATGAAGAGTTGCCCAATCATAAAGGGTGGGGACATAGTAGCTGGCAACAAGCGGTGCAAGTGGCAAAAGATGCCAACGCAAAGCAACTAATTCTATATCATCATGATCCAAATCGTTCTGATGATGACTTGGCAAAGATTGAATTGGACGCCCAAAAGGAATTCCCCAATACCTTGGCTGCAAAGCAAGGGATGGAAATCTCCATTCCAGCATCTTATTAAGGGGTTTTAACACATACTTTTTCGTAAATTTACCCCCTTATTATGAAGCGAATTTACTTTGATATGGCTGCAACCACTCCATTGGATTCTCAAGTTTCGGAATTCATGGTGTCAGTGATGAACTCAACCTATGGGAATCCTTCCAGTATCCATAAGTTTGGACAGGAAGCACATTCTACCATTGAACGTGCACGAATGCAAGTTGCCAATGCACTTAGCTGTGATACCGGCGAGATTATCTTTACCGGATGTGGCACAGAGTCCAACAATATGGTATTACAGGGAATCTTGAATTCTGGTGACCATATAATTTCTTCAGAATATGAACACCCTGCTGTTTTAAAGGTATTAGATAATTTGGCAAAAAATGGTGTTGAATTTTCATTGGTAAAACCCAACAAACACGGGGTAGTAAATCCTGAAGATGTGAAAAATGCCATTAAACCCAATACTAAATTAATTTCCATAATAGCGGTGCAAAATGAATTAGGCACAGTAAATCCCATTGGTGCCATCGGTGAGTTGGCATTACAACATGAAATTTTGTTTCATACTGATGCAGTGCAAATGTTTGGTAAACTTCCCATTGACCTAAATGATATTCACGTGGATTTTCTCAGTGTATCTGCACATAAATTATATGGGCCCAAAGGGATAGGCGCACTTTATATTAAAAGTGGAATATCACTGGATTCAATATTATTTGGTGGAGGACAAGAAAGTAATCTTCGTCCGGGTACTGAAAATATTAGTGGCATTGCAGGGTTTGGACTAGCTTCTGAATTGGCCAATAATAACATGCCTAACAATATCCTGCATTTACAAAAATTAGAATCACATTTTCTACATAATTTAGAATTACGAGATATTAAATTTACACGTCATGGCGAGAGCCATGTACCAGGTGTAATGAATATTACTTTCCATGGTGTTAAATCACAAGCTTTAGTGATGAATTTAGACGTTGCAGGAATAGCAATATCTGCAGGTTCTGCATGTTCATCTGGGACTGTAAAAGCATCTATAGTATTGCTGAATTTGGGATATTCTGAAGAAATTGCTTCCGAGTCTGTACGAATTTCAATTGGGAAATGTCATGAAGAAGAAGATATAAATTTACTCTTAGATACTCTAGAGTCTATAATCCCTCGATTAAAAAAGAAAACCGCCTATGTCTAAAGGGAAAGTTTTAGTTGCCATGTCTGGTGGTGTGGATAGTTCTGTAGCCTTATTGAAAATTGTTGAAATGGGCTATGAACCCATTGGTATTACCATGAAATTATGGGAATACAAAGATGTCGGTGGGAATTTAGTTGATGACAGCAATTGTTGTTCTGTGGGAGCCATAAATAATGCCAAGTTGGTATGTGATCGTATGGGATTTCCCCACTACACTTTAGATTTTACCGACGTTTTTAGAGAAACGGTGGTAGATAATTTCGCCGATGAATATATTTCAGGAAGGACACCAAATCCCTGTGTTCGCTGTAATTCATTTGTAAAATGGGATGCATTTGTTGAACAAGCCGATATTTTAGGTGCAGACTACATTGCAACGGGTCATTATGCAAAAGCAATAAAACGAGATGGTCGCACTCTCATCCAACGGGGTGTAGATATGTCAAAAGATCAATCCTATGTATTATGGGGGATTCCTCCACATACATTAGAGCGTACACTATTCCCATTGGGTGATTTAACTAAAAAAGAAGTCCGCCACATTGCCAATGAACATAATCTAGAAACTGCCAATATTCCTGAAAGTATGGAAATTTGTTTTGTTGCCGACAATAATTACAAGCGATTCCTCAATGACTATGTGCCAGAAAAAATGGAATCAATTCCATCTGGTCACATCAAAGATGAATCTGGTGAAGTGGTGGGAACGCATACTGGATATACTAATTATACTGTGGGGCAACGCAAAGGCTTAGGATTATCTAATCCTGAACCACGTTATGTAAAGTCCATAGATGCACAAGACAATACTATAATAGTTACCAAAAAAACGGCCATGTATTCTGAAAGTTGCTATGCTGTAGATACCAATTGGTTTATTCATCCACCAAAAGATGCCATTGAGGTAATGGTTCAAATTCGTTATAACAGTAATGGTACATTGGCCACTGTTGAAAAAGACGGAGAATATTATAAAATTAATTTCAAAGATCCTCAATTGGCTGTAACACCTGGGCAATCTGTTGTATTTTTTGATGATGATGTTTTATTGGGTGGTGGAATAATTGAAACTGAAAAAACTATATTATTTAAAAAGGCATTAAATGACAAATAGACTCAGTGTACTTATACTCGCTGCAGGCAAGGGTACACGCATGGAATCAGAACTTCCAAAAGTATTACATCCCATAGCAGGAAAACCAATGGTGAGTCATGTCATCCAACGAGCTGTTGAATTGGGTGCAGAAAAAATTGTTACCATTATCGGATATAAACATGAAATGGTTAAATCTGAAATTTGTAATGAACCTACAGAATTTGCATATCAATTAGAACAATTGGGGACTGGCCATGCCGTACTTCAATGCCAAGAAAATCTCTCAGAATTTGACGGACAAGTACTCATCCTTTCTGGTGATGTACCTTTAATTTCCACATCCACGTTAAATAATTTATTGCAAACTCATGTAAATTCTAATTGTGATGCAACTATACTCACTGCAGAAATTAACGACCCCACTGGATATGGTCGAGTGATTCGAACTGATAAAAATAATTTATCTAAGATTGTTGAACATAAAGATGCATCTGATGATGAGCTTGCAGTGAGGGAAATTAATGCAGGGATTTATATTTTTGAATCTAGACGATTATTTCAGTTGTTGCCTCAAGTAAAAAATGAAAATGCCCAAGGCGAATATTACCTTCCAGATGTACTTACTTTATTATTGGAACAAAATAAAAAAGTAGCTATTGAAAAAACCAATAATATTACCGAAATTCTAGGGGTGAATAATATCCAACAATTACAGCAATTAGATGAAAAATTTCAAAATATTTAGTTTTATCATTTTGATTCAGTTTGTTTTTCCACAATTTGGAAATAATATAAACTTGCCATCCATTATGGAGAATAATGATATTCATATTGAAAATGGCGTGCTTCCTACATACAATATGAATCACTCATTTTCACTGATGGCAGATTCTCATTCAGGGTCAACTGTGGGGGTTTATTCGAATTTTTTCAATTATCAATTTTCTGAAAAATTCTCGTTTAAGTCTTCTGTACATGTAATGAATAACCAATTTTATGGAGCAAATGAAAACCCATTTCAACTGTCCTATGATTTAGGATTCTCCTACAAACTCAGTGAGAACTCTAGTATTCAATTCAACATGATAAAATTGTCAAACCCATCCTTTCGACGTTTTGCATCACCCATGGGAGGATTTTAATGCCTCGTCGAAAAACCTCAAAAAAAGGCGATTTCATCAAAATTGCAGTAAACATTTCCATAATTTCCATGATGGTAGTGGTGTGTGGATTTTTAGTTTCAGTAGTGGACTCAATGTTTTTCGATGATGGAAAACAATTGGATAAACCTAATTTGGAAAAATTGCTAACCAAAACATCATACGAAAAAGAAACAGGTCATAAAATTACAATAGAAATTCACAACGGTTGCGGAATTGCAGGATTGGCTAATCTTTATACCGAATTTTTACGTTCAGAAGGGTTTGATGTTTTGGATTCACGAAATGCGGATCACTTTGGATATACTCACTCAACCATTTTACATCATAATGGTGACAAAGCCCGTGCCGTTTCATTAGGTGAAACCATGAGCATACCTTTAGAAAAAATTATAAAATCAAAAGATAAATCTATTCTCCATGATTTAACCTTAATCCTTGGGGAAGATTATAATAATTTAAATTCCTACGCTACTGCAGTATCATTTGAAGCACCATTTTAACTTTCACACCTTGGGGATAAATGACAAAACAAACTGAGAGAATTGAAAATTCTCAATACATTGCCAAACAAATTTCAGAGTTCATGTTAGATAAAAAGGCATTGGATATCCAAATAATTGATGTTCGAGAACTCACAACCCTTACCGACTTTTTCATTATTTGCACATCTGAATCTGAACCTCAAACCCGAGCTATAAGTAACTATATTGAAGACGAATTGGTGAAAGAGGGAGTAAAGCCTTGGCATAAAGAAGGATATGAAAGTTTAGATTGGGTGTTGTTAGACTATGTAAATATTGTGGCACAAATTTTTAGCCGTGAATCTCGCGAGTATTATGATTTTGAACGATTATGGGCAGATGCTAAAATCACGAAAGTAAAAGACGCATGAAGGAGAAATTAATCTCAATAATTTCTACCAGTTTAAATGCGTTGGGATTTCCATCAGATAATGTACAAATCCAGCGACCCAAATCTCCAGAACATGGTGATTTTGCCTCAAACATTGCACTCATATTGGCAAAACCCTTGGGAAAAAATCCTCGTGAAATAGCAACATCAATTCAAAATGAATTAGAACGTTCACACAGCGGGCAATTTGAATTTATCCAAATTGCGGGTCCAGGGTTTATTAATTTTAAAATGAAAAAGAGTGCATTAGGCTCCATTTTAAGAGAAATCACTCACTTGGGTGATAAATTTGGTACTTCTACAATAGGACAAGGCAAAAAAGCATTGGTAGAATTTGTATCGGCAAATCCTACAGGCCCACTCACAGTGGGGCATGGTCGTGGTGCCATGTTGGGCGATACAGTTTCAAATATCCTAGAATGGAACGGATATGATGTTCAGCGTGAATATTATTTTAATAATGCTGGTCGTCAAATGAGAGTATTGGGTGAATCCGTTCATGCACGATATCGAGAAATTTTGCAACTTGATTCTAAACTTCCTGAGGGTGGTTATGAGGGAAAATATATTTATGATATTGCAGAAAAAGTAAAGCAATCCCATGAAGATAAACTAATAGATGATGCCCAACATCCTACTTTTAAAGACACTGCAGAATCTCATATTTTCGAAGAAATTAAAAGCACCCTTTCTCGATTGGGATTGGTTTTCGATTCATTTTTCAATGAACACACACTTTATGAAAATGGTGAAATTAAAAATGTAGTACAGTCCTTGAGAGATAAAGATTTAGTATATGATAAAAATGGTGCTGTGTGGTTCGCAGGGACAAAAGTTGGTCGCGATTCTGATCGTGTCCTTATAAAAAGTACGGGTGAACCAACATACAGATTGCCAGATATGGCATATCATAAAGATAAATTTCAACGGGAATACCACCTCATGGTAGATGTATTTGGTGCTGATCACATGGATGCATACCCTGATGTGTTAGCAGTTCTGGAACAATTGGGTTATGATAAATCAAAAGTGAAGGTATTGATTCATCAGTTTGTAACTATTACAAGGGATGGTGCCCCTGTAAAGATGTCCACACGAAAAGCAAACTTTGTAACTCTTGATGAACTCATCGATGAAGTTGGTGCAGATGTCGTTCGGTATTTCTTTATTATGAGAGGCATAAACAGCCATCTAAATTTTGACTTAGATTTAGCCAAGGATGAATCTGACGAAAATCCTGTATTTTATTTACAATATGCTCATGCTCGAGTGTGCAATATTTTAAAGAGAGGGGAAGCCTTTGAGCATCATCTGAATGTGGATGCAGATTTATCCCCACTCACTACAGAAATTGAACATCAACTTATCCAGAAGTTATCAGAATTTCCAGAAATCATTCAGCGTTCTCATGAACATTTAGAACCGCAACTCATCGCAAACAATTTAAATGAGTTGGCCATGATTTTTCATCGATATTATGCTCATGAAAAAGTAATAAACGATGATAAAAGCCTCACAGCAGCTAGACTGGTTTTAATTGAAGCCACCAGAATAGTATTAAAAAATGGCTTAACCATATTGGGCATTTCAGCACCTGAACGCATGTAAATGAACGCCGATTTATTCTAATTTTTTAATATTTAGTTGAAAATATACTTGCCTAAATGTACATTTTGGCGTGAATATTTTGAAAAGAATCGCTATTTTCCCTTTGTTATTGCCACTTTTTGCCAGTAACAACCATGATATACTCCAACAATCTCATGCCCTCAAAAAGTTCATTAATTCTCAAAAACATATTACTCAAAATGTAGATGAAGTACCCATATTTGCATTACCAAAAGTACCAACTAATCTTCAAGTTGAGTCTGCAACTGGGGTTAATTTTGTAAATTCTACACTCTTACCATTTAATCGTGATATGTCTTTCTCAGATGCAAATCATTTGTTAAACAGAACCGTTGCAGGGACAAGTATTGATGAGATTAATTTATTTTTAGAATTTAATATTGACGATGGAGTTGAATATTTATTACGAGAGGTTGAATCTCCTGCACCTCCAAATGATTGGGTGGATCATCCATTTCCGTTAAACTATAATCAATTTTCTGCAGAGCAATTAGACTCCTTAACTGAAGCATATTCTACTCAAACTCGAGAACTCATTGATTGGTGGAGTGATAGATTGTTTTACCATAATCTTTCCATAGAGGAAGAAATGGTTTATTTCTGGCATGACCATTTTGCTACATCTTCAGATGGGATTCCCTATGCCCCCGCAATGTACCATCAAAATAAATTGATTCGCCAATATGCACTGGGAAATTTCAAAACCCTTGTTGAGGAAATGACGTTTGACCCTGCCATGATGGTATGGCTAAATAATAATGAAAATACAGCCAACTCCATCAATGAGAATTTTGGTCGTGAATTGCTTGAACTTTTTACCTTGGGGGAAGGAAATTATTCACAAAATGATGTTTACCAAGCTGCACGGGGTCTAACGGGATATGTTACAGATGGTTTAAATACATTTTTTGTTACCGATAGATTTGACGATGGCAATAAAACCTTTCTTGGGCAGACAGGCAATTTTGATACACAGGATATTATTGATATCATATTTGAGCAAGAGCAAACTGCATATTTTATTTGTGAAAAACTCTACAAATGGTTCGTCTATGATATCCCTAATGATGAAATTGTTGAAGAATTAGCTCAGATTTTACGAGAGAACAATTACGAAATCAAACCCGTGATGGAAACATTATTAAAAAGTGAACATTTTTTCGATGATAACTTTAGGGGTGCAAAATATAAAACACCGCTTCATCACACCCTCACATCCTTAAAGCATTTGAACATGGATATGAATGAGCCCCTTGATTTTGAGTACACATTAAAACAAATAACTCAATATATTTGGAATGTACAAGGGGGATTAATTCTGTATCCACCAGATGTTTCGGGCTGGCCTGGATATCGTAATTGGATAAATACTTATACATTGCCCTGGCGAAAAGCATATACAAATTATATCATTTCTGGGTCATTGGGTGGGTTTTATCCAGACTTGGTTGAACTCACATCACAAATCCCCGATGCACATTCAAATCCAGATGTATTATTAGATTATCTTTTTGATTATTATTACACCATACAACCGTCAGAATTAACAAAACAGCAACTCTATAATGATTTACTCAATGGTGTTGACCCATCAGTATGGCATTTGATATTATATGATGGTGCCCTAGAACAGTTCTACAATGTAGTACAAAAAATGATGAGATTATCGGAGTACCAACTGAAATGAGTATTTCAAGAAAAGATTTTTTAAAACAATCATCATTATTTTTAGGTGGAAGTGTATTTGTTCCCCATTGGGTTCGGAATCTTATGCAAACCAATCCATCCATTATTGAGCAATTACGTAACGAATTCAATGGTCGCTCCATAGTCATTGTTAATTTAAATGGGGGTAATGATGGGCTAAATACTATTGTACCATATACAGATAATCAATATTATTCGAATCGACCAGATTTAGCCATAAATGCTGAGACGGTTCTTCCCATAAATGACCAACTGGGATTCCATCCAAACTTAAATGCATTTGCTCAATTTTGGAATAATGGCAATTTGGCCATAATTGAAAATGTAGGTTATGCGAATCAAAATCTCTCTCATTTTAGATCCACAGATATTTGGCAGAGTGCTTCTGACTCCAATGAAATAATCAATACTGGGTGGATTGCTCGATTAATGGAACAACTATACCCAGACTATATGAGCAATATCCCAGAAGATCCATTAGCATTACTACAAGGGACTTCCAATAACTTACTGATACGTGGTGACCAAGGTTTAACGGGAATTATGGTGGATGATCCCTCATCATTTTTAGAATTGGTAGGATATACTCATTACGCAGGAGCAGACAATTCTATTCCAAATACATATGGTGGTGATGAACTTTCGTTTGTTCGAAGTATTGATAATACAGCAATGACATATGCACAATATATTCAAAATGCATCGGACAATGGTATAAATTCGGTAGAATACCCCAATAATTCATTGGCAACACAATTGGGTGCTATTGCAAAGCTAATTTCTGGAGGGATGTATTCACCCTTCTACATTGTTTACCATAATGGATATGATACACATAATGATCATTTAAGTCGTCATGGAACATTGTTAA
Source organism: uncultured bacterium (assembly GCA_964419445.1). Classification (GTDB taxonomy): domain Bacteria; phylum Fidelibacterota; class Marinisomatia; order SCGC-AAA003-L08; family D37C17; genus JABHHG01. The sequence continues at coordinate 1,826 of CAYQPE010000032.1, read as the reverse complement.
GTGAATTGAACAATTCACTGTATTCATTTTATACAGACTTATCAAATCAAAATTTATCTGAAGATATAATTATGCTCACCACTTCAGAATTTGGTCGTCGTCCATTCCAAAATGGAACGGGTACCGACCATGGTGCAGCATCAGTTCAATTCTTATTAGGAGATAAGATTAATGGTGGTCTATTTGGGAATCCACCAGATTTAATTAATGTAGATCAAAATCAAAATCTAATTTATCAAATTGAGTTTAGACAAATTTATGCATCCATACTTTCTCAATTTATGAATATTGATAATACAATAATTGAAAATATTCTACATGGTGAGTTCACTACTTTAGAATTAATTCAAAATGACGCTGCTGGAAGTGGTGATGTAAATGATGATGGTAGCTTAAATGTTATCGATATCGTTCTCATGGTTAACTATATTCTTCAGAGCTCAGAGTTCACACCTGAACAAGTTGAAACTGCAGATATAAATAACGACGGTAGTATTAATGTACTTGATGTGGTGGCCGCTATTGAAATAATTCTTAATGAAAATTTTGGCAGCATTTTACAAACAAAACCATATCAATTAAACATGGATAAAAATAATGCTTATATCATGCCTCAAGATAATTTAGCCGGTATTCAATTTGACTTTAATGCCTCTCAACATATCAATATTGAGAATAAAAATGATAATTGGGTATGTCGTACCAATGGACATCGTATCATTGCATATTCTACCGATGGCAAACCTTTACAAACACCAATTCAAATAAGTGGAATTACCTCAAATATAAACCAAATTATCGCATCTAATTTTAAAGGCATTGAATTAGAAACAAATAATTGCTAATTGAAGCGTATTAGCTACATTCACATTTATAATTGTACTTTGGCTCTCATATATTTTCCTGTGGCGGAAGTAAATCATTGAAATCCCACATGGCACAAAAATTATCGCCAGGGCCAAAATAACTCTTAGCATATCTAATTATTTTTACATGCTCATCTTTTACAAATGAAGCAACACCAGGCCAAGAACCTTCTTCCCCATTGAAAAAATCCATTTGTTTATAAGTAGTCCATATTCTCACAACTTACCATGGTAAACTTTCAATATGTTCATTGATTCTCCTCCCTTATTATTTTATTTTAAATAAAAAAGGGGCAAAAAATTGCCCCTTTTTAAAAAATAATCTTTAATGAATTCTTGTGGAGGTGGGGAGAATTGAACTCCCGTCCGAACAAATTGTACATACAGTGTCTACATGCATAGACTATCTTAAGCTCTTATTAGTATATCGGAAATAGTCAAACTTTATACTAACCAGCCTAAAAGTCTCACCTTGTGCGTTTAGGCGGTGCACGAGGCCAGCTTGCTAGAATGATACCTCATCAACAAAAGGCAAGCACTTTCGTCGTGAGATAGCCACTGACTAATTAAGCAGCGGCAGCATAGCCGTAATCGGCATTTAAGTGTTTTCAATGGATGATTTACGAGGTAACCAAAGATCCTCGACACGCAACCATATGCCCTAATTTACCCGTCGAAACCAAACACCCCCAAAAATTCTATTTCAAAAAGCGGGTAGAAATTTACTCACCTTTATTGAACATACTCAAAAAAAATAAAAATTTCCATTTCTTATATTGTAGGAGGTATAAAAATGTTCCTAATTTTATGGGCTGTACAGGGCACAGCTTTTTAACATTTCATTTCTTTTTCGACTCCGTAGCTCAGTTGGTAGAGCAGTGGCCTTTTAAGCCATTGGTCGTGCGTTCGAATCGCACCGGAGTCACCTCCAAAACCCCTCTTCTGAGGGGTTTTTTGTTT
>CAYQPE010000031.1:6251-16892 GCA_964419445.1 uncultured bacterium | reverse complement strand
GAATATCCTAAAAATTCCGTTGTAACGTCTTCACTTACCTGAACCCAATCTGCTGAATTTGAATCTAAGGTAAATTTACCTGCTGATCGCGCACGTTCTCGTTGATTTTCCATACATACATTAAATGTTTCAGAATCTACATCCAACCCAATTTCACGTGCCATAAGTTCAGTTAAGTCTAGAGGAAATCCATACGTATCATATAATTTGAATGCATCTTCACCTGAGATAATTGATTCTGATTTTTTTGAAATTTTATCAAACATTTCTAAACCAACATCTAAAGTTTTACCAAATGATACTTCTTCTGCCTTAATTACTTTTTCAATGTGAGATTGTTTTTCAATTAGTTCTGGGAATGCATTTCCCATCACCTTTGAAAGTGTATCTACTAATTTGAATATGAATGGCTCTTTTAATCCAAGCATTCGTCCGAACCGTGATGCACGTCGAAGAACTCTTCGTAGTACATATCCTCTTCCCTCATTGCTTGGCAACGCTCCATCAGCAATGGAGAATGATAACATACGTAAATGGTCTGCAATTACTTGATGAGGAACTCCATCATTAAATGAAATATTTTTTCCCGATAATTTTTCTATTTTATTTAGGATTGGAATAAACAAATCCGTCTCATAATTGGATTCTTTTCCATTTAGAATTGCAACTAAACGCTCAAATCCTGCCCCAGTATCAACATGTTTTGCAGGTAAATCAGAAAGGAAACCATCAATTTCTCTGTTATACTGGATAAATACTAAATTCCATATTTCTCTATATTCAGCTAAATCATTTACACCTTCAGCTTTTTGCTCTTCAATGTTATCACCAGTATAATAATGGATTTCTGTGCATGGGCCACAGGGTCCCGTCTCACCCATTTCCCAAAAATTATCTTTATTACCAAACTTTAAAATTCGTTGGGGTAAAATATCTGTAACTCGTTTCCAAATTTCACCAGACTCATCGTCATCCTTATAAATGGTAACCCACAGTCTATCTTTATCTAACTTCCAAACTTTGGTGAGTAATTCCCATGCCCATTTAATGGCATCCTCTTTATAATAGTCTCCAAAAGACCAATTGCCTAACATTTCAAAAAAGGTGTGATGATAATTATCTACACCAACTTCTTCAAGGTCATTATGTTTACCACTAACACGAATACATTTTTGAGAATTTACAGCTCTAGGGTATGGTGTTCTAATCTCATTGAGGAAAATCGGTTTAAATTGATTCATTCCAGCATTTGTAAAAAGTAATGTGGGGTCATCGATTGGTACTACCGATGAACTGCGAACAAATGTATGACTCTTTTCTTTAAAGAAATCAATAAATTGTTGGCGAATTTCCTGAGATGTCATTATTAAAATTTAATTTGTGTTTCAATTTGCATAGATGATTCAGCTTTATAGTCACCTTCTCCATCAGGAGTATAGGTAGTACGATTTTTATATACTAAAGTCATACCTGCAGAAACTTCAAATCCTAAATTATATCCAGAGATTGTAGCTTCATTGGGTTCAAAATCAAATGGATTTGTAACATTACTTTGTTGGTAAAATGCTTCTGCAACATCCAACTTAGCTATTTTACGTGTATTTAGGCTAATTTTCCCCATTAATGATTGATTTGCATCATCCTTTAGACTATATTCGGTTTCATCCCAAACTTCCCCTGCCATATTTTGATATGAAATATCAAGGAATACTAAATCCATAATATTAGAATTTAAGTTAAGATACAACCCACTCAATTCACCATATTTATAAAGCTGACTTTCCTTTGTGATGATTGAATTATCCCGAGCAATTGCACGATTTAAATCATAGGCTTGATCCCAATAACTAAATACAAAATTTGCAGATTGCATTCGATATTCCCCTCTAAAAGTAAGGGGACCTAATTTCGAAACAAAACCAATGGGAACTATACCATATCCCAAATCTGCTTCTGTCGTTTTGCTGGTATCTGTTTCTCCTAACAATTGGGCAAATTGAGAATACAAATACATTCTTTTAGATAATCTCAAAACTAAATCAAATGAGTAAGCAGATACCGGATTTTTATCGGCTTCTCCCAAAGGAGTGAAGGTATTATGATTTAACTTTTGAGTAAGAAAAAAATCATCATAAGAAGCATATTCTGGATTATCTAACTCTTGATTTGGTTCGATGTATTTTTCCCATAATTCAGTATAATAATTTGTAACACTTGTATCACTTAGAGCTTCACTATATTGATTTTCATCATCAGGGAAATGGTCGAAATAATCAGGATAATTATCGCCATCTCGATCTCTCAATCCTTGGTTTTGGTCAAGGTCAGTAACATAAGAAAATCCTGCAGATAGACGTGGAAATGGCTCATACGATAATCGTGTTGCCAATACTCCTGGTTCAGACATTTTTTTAAAATTACTGTGTATAACCTCAACTCCCCATTGTTTCATGAATTTCATTTTAAAATCTAATCCTACTCGACGAATTTGCGGATATTCCATAATATTAGAGTAGTTATTTACCAATATACCTTGACCTAATGTAGCGCTGGGTAGAGCACCAACTTTAAAATAGAGATTATCTCCAGGCTTACCCCAACGAATATAATAAATTTTATCGATAATAGTTTCATATGCAGCTTGGCCAGAAGAAAAATCCCAATTACCTTCATGGATACCTTCATCATTAAAATATACGTACACATCTAAACCAAGGCCTAGTTTTCCAATTGGTATTTCTGGACGAATTGCAACTTGGTTATAAATCTTACCATCAATAGTTACTGAACCCATACTTCCAGAAGTTGACATACCCTCTTTTTCTTGTGAAAAAGTGAATGTAAAAAATATTAAAAATGAGTAAATCTTAAATTGCTTCATTTGCCCCTCTTTTTATGATAAGAAATTGATGTAAAATTTATCCTTTTAATATAACGTTTTCCAATGAGATTCTATTTAGTATTGAAATAAAAAACGCCCGTATAAGCGGGCGTTTTAATTGATTGATTTGATGAGTTACTCCTCATCCATCCCAAGAAACGATTTTACTTTTTCTTCGATTTCATCTCTGAGTTTATCATTTTCTTTCAAATGTGCTTTCACTTTTTCACGCCCCTGCCCAATCTTTTCATCTTCATAGGAAAACCATGCACCAGTTTTCATCACAACACCTGCTTTTACAGCCAAATCCAACAAATCACCTTCAAAAGAAATACCCTCACCATACATAATATCAAATTCAGTAATTTTGAATGGAGGGGCTACTTTGTTTTTTACAATTTTTACTTTGGTTCTATTTCCCACTACTTGATCTGCATCTTTTATTTGTGCAATACGACGAATATCTAATCGCAGAGAAGAATAAAACTTGAGTGCATTCCCACCTGTAGTTGTTTCAGGATTCCCAAACATTACACCAATTTTTTGTCGCAATTGATTAATAAAAATAACACAAGTTTTAGATTTTGACACTGTACCAGTAAGTTTACGAAGTGCTTGTGACATTAATCGTGCTTGCAAACCCATATGAGAATCACCCATATCTCCATCTAATTCTGCTTTTGGTACAAGTGCTGCAACAGAGTCCACAACAATTACATCAAGGGCTCCACTCCGAACCAGCGTTTCTGTAATTTCTAATGCTTGCTCTCCAGTATCCGGTTGTGAGATTAAAAGATTATCTGTATCAACGCCTAATTTTTTAGCATAGTACGGATCCAATGCATGTTCTGCATCTACAAATGCTGCACATCCACCACCCTTTTGTGCTTGGGCAACAACATGTAAAGTAAGTGTTGTTTTACCTGAAGATTCAGGTCCATAGATTTCTATAATTCTCCCTCGGGGCACTCCGCCAATTCCGATGGCTGAATCTAAAGATATTGACCCAGTTGAAATGGATTTAATTTTAACCTTATTGTCATCACCCATTCGCATAATTGAACCTTTTCCAAATTGCTTTTCAATTTGCGAAATGGCAGTATCAATTGATTTTTCTCTATCTTGAATTTTCATAACTTTCTCCGATTATTGAAGACGAAACTCAGATAACACTGAATAGCGAGGTCCATCTTGGGTTAGTTTGCTCTCATACAAATACACTTTATTTATAATAAATTCGATGGGTGAATATACAGTATTCAAAAATGTTGATACATCTAATTTTATTGTTTTTTTCTTATTTGCAATCCGCCCAATTGTTACATGAGGTACAAATTTCTCTTCACGTTGATTTTCTTTGAACTCCGTTGAAATTTCATCAACTATACTTTGTATATCTGCAATTGCATCATATCCCTCATCTACTCCTAACCAAAAGATTCGAGGATTTCCTTCATTAGGGAAAACGCCAGTATTATTTACGGAAACATCAATTTTTTTCAATGTTTCTACTTCTTTCAGTGCTTCAATTAGAGGCTGAATTTTATCATCTTCAATATTGCCTAAAAATGAAAGGGTAAGATGGAGGTTCCGACCAGAAACCCATCTAATGTCTTCATTTTTATCTTCAATTGTAGTTTTTAACATCGGAATTAATTTTGTAAACTGAAATGATAAATCAATTCCTACAAAAACTCTTTTTTCATTATTCATTGATGGTTTTCCTCATCATATTTAATGCAGCTTGAGCAGTCATTTCTCTATGGATTTTTCTATTCTTAAAGAAAATAAATTTTTTAGTATAAAAAGTATTTTTAAAATATATTGAAATATATACTAATCCCACAGGCTTCTCTTCTGTTCCTCCAGTTGGTCCTGATATACCTGTTGATGCAATTCCTATATCCGTTTTAAAATTTTTGGATACATTTAATGATAGCTCTTCAACAACTTCTTTACTTACTGCACCAAATTTACTTAATGTATGTGAATTTACACCGGCAATATTTTCTTTTGCTTTATTTGAGTAAGCAACAACTCCCCCGTTAAAAACTGCCGATGAACCATTACAATTTGTTAATCGTTTTGCAATCAAGCCACCTGAGCAAGATTCTGCAGTAGCACATGTTAAATTTTTCTCTTTTAAAAGTTTTACCACTATTTCTTCTAATGTATCATCTTCCCATCCAAATGCGTATGGTGATAATAATTCATAAAAGTATCTAGAAACTTTATCTATTCCAGCATCACATTTCGCAATCTGCTTTATCTTAAAATCAACGCCAGTAAATTTGGGTAAAAAAGAGAATAAATATCTCTCTTGAAATTTTTCAATTTCATCATGAACATTTTCAGCAAGTTTACTTTCTGTAATTCCAGTGGTTCGGATTAACTTTATTTTTTGAGATTTATTAGAAGAGAAAATTTTGGGAATGATATAATTCATCACCATCCCTTTCATCTCAATTGGAACACCGGGCATAGAAATAATTTGATGACCATTTCTATTAATATAGATTCCCCGAGCAGACCCCAATTCATTTGGAATTATCGTTGATTCACTCAAATAGTTTGCTTGATTTTTATTCATTTCAGGTATATCTATTCCACGATTTTTAAATCGTTGCCTTAATAGGTTTTCGTACTCTTCATCATGAATTACTTCTAAATCAAATTGTTTTTTCAACGCATTGAAGGTTACATCGTCCACAGTTGGGCCAAGCCCACCCGTTGTAAATAAAAAATCAAATTTTCCAATAAGCTCAGTTATAGTGGCATCGATATGGTATATGGTATCAGGGATTGATCTGATTTGTTCTACTTCAATCCCATAGTTTATTAATTTTTTACTTAACCATGCTGAATTTGTATCGATTGTATATCCCTGCAGCAATTCATCACCAATTGTAATAATTGCAGCAGATTTCAAACAATTATCCCAATTAAAATCAATGATACAAATATTCCTGCAATTACATCATCTAAAATGACGCCCACTGCACCATTAAAAAATTGTGAATGATAAATAATAGAAGGTTTAAAAATATCAAAAAATCTGAATAATATTAATCCAATAATCATCAAATTAATCGTTTGTACAAATAATAATGAAATCCACATACCAATAACTTCATCAATCACAATGTATGATGGATCTTTATCTTCTGACTCAATTAATTCAACAGAGCAAAAATAATATCCTAAAATAGAAAAAAGTAAAATGAGGCAAATTCTAAATGAAATTTCTTGTGGAACAACAAGCCAAACTAATAGTGCACCAATACTTCCCCATGTTCCAGGAGCTGTAGGCAACTTACCTAAACCGCCAAAGGTTAATATTAAATTTTGAATTAGTTTCATTCCTGGAACAGAAGTTGTCCCAGTTTTTTATAATTAAAAAAGAAATAATGTATACCCGTATAGAACGTAACCAAAGTAGTTAACACCATTGCCCCATACAAAAATGAAATATCATAGATAAAATCCCATATTTGAAAATTATATGATGGGATAATTAAAGAAATCATAATGACAATAATTGTTGTTAATTGTAATGATGTTTTTAGTTTTCCAGCTTTGCTCGTTACTAAGGTAATACCCTTCAATTCCATAAGCAGTCTAAGTGCAGTTACTAAAATATCTCTAAATGAAATTAAAATTATCATCCATAATTTTACCACTGCATCTAAATGAGGAATAAATAGAAATCCATAAAATGCAGAAAGCACCAATAACTTATCTGCCAATGGATCTAAAAAAATCCCTAGTTTAGATACAAAATTATGTTTTCTTGCATAAAATCCATCAATTCCATCAGTGATAGATGCAATTACAAATACCGTTAATGCTAATAAATTACTATGGTTAAAATCTGCAAATAAGCAGTACAAGAAAACAGGCGAAAGCAAAATTCGAGAGGTTGTAAGTAAATTGGGAATATATTTTTTTTCAACCACTATATCTTTACTCTTTCATTCATTGATTTAGATAATGTGGCCTCATCAACATATTCTAAATGTCCACCTACAGGCAAACCTCGAGCTAATCTGGTTACATTAATGTCCAAGGGATGCAATAATTTAGCTAAATATAATGCGGTAGCATCACCTTCTACACTAGTATTTGTTGCAATTATAATCTCATCTACTTCATCTAATCTATTGAGCAAAGTTTTGATATTTAAATCGTTAGGCCCAATCCCATCTAAAGGAGAAAGTACGCCACCTATTACATGATAAACCCCAGAAAAATCTGTTTTTTCAAAGAGAATAATATCCGATGGTTCTTCAACTACACAAATTGTATTATTATTGCGTTTGGGATGCACACATATAGAACATAAATCATCTTCAGAAAAATTATGGCATCTTTCACAAAATTTAATTTTTTCCTTAACATCTATAAGCGATTGTGCAAATTCCTGAATCTGTAACTTTTCAGTTTTCAACACATGAAATCCCAACCGTTGTGCAGTTTTCTTTCCAATGCCAGGAAATTTTGAAAAGGAATTAATTACATTTTCTAATGAATTGGGTATTCCGCTCACTACATTCCCGGAATTTTCATATTACCCATCATGCCACCCGTTACAGAATTCATTTTTTCTTCTGCAGTTTTGGTAGCATTTTGTAATGCTTGGTTTACTGCTGCAACAACTAAATCTTCTACCATTTCTTTATCTTCTTCAAGAATTTCTTCTTCAATGGATACAGAAAGTAATTCCTTTTGACCATTAACAACAGCCGTTACCATACCACCACCAGATTGACCTTCAACTTCAAGTTGACTTAATTCATCTTGAACTTTAGCCATCTTGGTTTGCATTTCTTGAGCTTGCTTCATAAGCTTACCCATACCGCCTTTAGGAAACATATTATACTCCTATCTTAATACTTCGCCTTCTATGGCTTCTAAAACTTCCATAAAAAGGGGATGTTCTTTATCCCCCTCATTTTTCTTTGTAGATGAAATCGCTTCATCTCTACTTTTTTCAATTAATTTATATACTATTGAAATTTTTAAACCAAATACTTCATTAATAATACTCTCAATTATTCCATTATCTTTTTTAAGTGTTTTAATATGGAATTCTTGGTTATGCTCCAATTGTAAAGTTGAGGTTGTTTCATCATAACCCAAAAGTATAACATCTTCTAAAAAATTGGCAATTTTACCATTTGATTCTTCTAATTTTTCTAAAACTTCACTCCATTTTTCTTGAATCACTTCAAATGTTATACTTGAATTTAGTTCAGTAGTTTTCTCCTCAACAATAGTTGGTTCACTAACTTTATTTTGTGTCGGAGGTATTTCTTTTTTTTCTATAATCGGTTGTTTAACTTCAGCTTTTAGTTTTGTTGAACTAGTTGTGATTTCCCTTTTTTTTTCTACGAGTGGAGTTGTTTTTTCATTACTTTTTTCAATGGTAGTATTACCTGTAATTATATTTCTTACTTCTATACATGATTCCATTGAAGCCAACTTAATCATCAACGTTTCCAATGCGATTCTTGGCTGTTGAATATAGCGAAGCCGTGTTTCAAAATTCATAGACAACTCCAATATTCTCAATAAATCCATGTGTGAAACTTGGTAATTATCTAAGTTTACGTTGAAAGTAAATTCTCGTGTAGCACCAGACTTTAGCACCAATACATCTCTTAATAATTCATTGAATCCTGATATAAAATCAGGAATAGAATGACCACCATCAAGCACAGATTCAATTTTACTTAAAATAGAATTTATATCTTTTCTAAAAATATCTTCTAGAATATTGATATAAAATTCATCTTTAATAATCCCCAATGATGACATAACTCTATCAGATTTTATTTTACTTCCAGAATATGCAATCACCTGATCTAACAAACTTAGGGAATCACGCATACTACCATCGGCTTTTCTTGCAATCAGCGTTATTGCTTCATCTTCAAACTCTATATTTTCTTTTTGTAAGATATTCTTTAAATGGTCTGAAATTAAAGTTAATGATAAACGCTTAAAATCAAAACGCTGAGTTCTTGATAAAATGGTCTGCGGTACTTTGTGAGGATCAGTTGTTGCCAATAAAAATACAACATGGCCAGGTGGCTCCTCTAATGTTTTAAGAAGTGCATTAAATGCCTCCTTAGTGAGCATATGTACTTCATCAATGATATATACTCGGTAATTACAAGAATTTGGAGGATATTTTACAGACTCTCTTAGCTCACGAATTTCATCAATTCCACGATTAGACGCACCATCTAGTTCTAAAACATCTAAACTGCTACCATCAGTTATTTCTGAGCAAATGGTACAAGTATTACAAGGGTTTAAATCTTTTGGAGTTTTACAGTTTATTGCTTTTGAGAGAATTCGTGCAACGGTAGTTTTTCCTACTCCACGTGGGCCTGTAAAAATATATCCATGACCTATTCTGTTTAATTTTATGGCGTTTTGTAACGTTTGGGTGACATGGGTCTGTCCAACTACATCCTCAAAATCCTGAGGGCGCCATTTTCTTGATAATACTTGATAACTCATACAATTTTAAATCTGTGCACCATTAGTTGAATCCCTTGTTTGAAAGATAATAAAAACAGCCAGCTCATTTTCAGTAACCTACGGCACATATTGAAGATCTCTACCGCTGCTTCCTTCCAGACCTGACGGGGTTTGAAAACTTAATATTGCGTAGGGCTGAAAAATCAACACCACTTATAAATATTACCCAACTCATTAAGACCCGCCCAATGGAATTCAATCCTGCGTAAGCGGATTTCAGGCTACAGGGAACCGCTAGCTCCCCATCTAGCACAGATATTTTTAATAATAATTCAGGGAAATTTACAGGAATATAGTGATATGAAAAAACAGGTCAATTAGATTGTTTTTCTTCAATCTTTTTAATAAAACGTGGAATATCATTTTCATCGGTAGATTCTTTTACCTCTTTATTCGCCTCTATTGTAAATCCAGTCTGTTTTACCAATTGAAATTGTTTCATTCGTAGATGATAAGCACCAAATGAAGCATCTAACATCTTTTTAACTTCACTATCAAATGATTCAATAGTTTTATTTAATCTACTCTGAAGTTCATCTAAAAGTAGTGGGCCAAATTTTCCACCTGCTTTTTCTAACAGTTCATCCAACTCAGAAAATATCTCACTATTTTCAATCATTAAATATCCAAATTTCGTTCAAATAAAGAACCATAAATCACTAATCCACACCCAATTCCCATTATTGGTGCAGCTAAATACATCCAATATTTCCCTGTAATATCTAAATGGAAATAATATCCAGTAAGAAAACCAATAGCAGCACCAATTAGGCTCATACCAATTAATATAGATGCAAATGCTCTAAATTTTATTTTCATTAAAAGTTAAACCTTAAATCTAATCCACCAGTTCGCACTAAATCTACAACTCCATCTAAATCTGTATCATAAAAAACATCATGATAGTCGGCCACAAAAGAAATACTCTTTATTACACGAATACCCAACCTTACACCTCTCAACATATTTTCATGATATTTTTCATTATCAAATGGAGTATTTGTAAAAAATTGAGTATAGTATATTTTAGCCTCTGTAATATTTTCCAGTACATTATCTTGTAGCTGTAAGCTCATATGATAATTATAAAAATTATCGCTACTATTATCGGTATAATCCTTAAAAATAGAAAAACTACAATTTGCACTCACTAATTCTTTAAAATGATACACGGCCTCAGCAGAATAACCTAAACTTGGGAATTTTATCTG